>JBIOUD010000091.1:0-33602 GCA_044866725.1 Candidatus Limnocylindria bacterium
CCGGTGACATTGTTCAGGACCTGCGCATTGCCGGTACGCAGGTTCGTGAGACGCACGTCAGAGTCCTGGATCGGCTTCACGATGATCTTGTCGAGGAACGGAAGCTTGTTGCCCTGCGCGTCCTTGCGCCACCAATCGGGGTTCTTCTCGAGCGTGTAGTGATCGGACTTCACGGCCTCGGTGAGGATGAACGGGCCGGTGCCCGCCTTGAACGGCTTGAGCGTGAAGTCGGCGCCCATGGCGTCGACGACCTTCTGCGAGACCATCATGCCCGCGCGGTCGACGAGCGCCGCGAGAAGCGGCGCGAACGCCGCGCTGAGGTTGAACTTCACGGTGTAGGTGTCGACGACGTCGACGCTCGCGACCGCGGACAGGTCGCCGGTGCGCGACGAGCCGGTCGTCTTGTAGCGGTCGATGTTCCACTTCACCGACGCGGCGTCGAACGCCGAACCGTCGTGGTACTTCACGCCCTGACGGAGGTTGAACGTGATCGTCTTGCCATCCGTCGAGGTCGTCCACTTCTCGGCGAGCCACGGGATGATCTCGCCCTTCGTGTTCACGCGGACGAGTGAGTCGTACATCGCGTAGTGGATGTTCCGGTCGACGAAGAGCCCCGAGAGCCTTGGATCCAGGTTGCTCACGTCGTTCTCAAGCGCGAAGGTGATCGTGCCGCCGTATTTGGGTTGTGCCGCGGCACTCGCGGTTGGCGCCCCGCTGCCGGTCGGTCCGGGTCCTGACGTGCTCGGGGCGCAGGCCCCCACCAGGACCGCGACCATCGCGAACAGGGCCAACGTCGATAGACGGAATCGAGCCATTTTTAGCCCCTCCCGACCTGTTGGTCTCGTGGAGCATACGTCTGGCTCCGCGCAAGAGTTCAGGCTCTCGCACAACGAAAGGCCCGGCGCCGGGGGTGCTTGTCCTGGCGCCGGGCCATGGCTCGCGTGATCGGCTTTTGGTGCTTGTTAGTCGTCCGCGACGGGCCTGTGCACCTCGTCCACGGTGCGCTTCTCGACGACCTCGTCGCGCTGCTCAACGCGCTCGTCGACCCGCTCGCCTCCCTTACGGCCGTAGGCGGGGATCACCGTAGGGCGTTGCCGCTCTTCCACGACACGGCGCTCCTCGCGCGCCGACACCGGCTTGTGCATCGTCACGGGCGAGCGCGCCGGCGCGACCGGTGCCACGACCATCGCTGCCTGCGATGGCGCGAGCAGTCCGCCGAGCCAACCGCCGAAGATCGCCGCGAGGAATCCGAGGATCGCGCCGAACGACAGCGCGTTCCCGAACGAATCGATGTTCAGGTCACGCGCGCCCGGGATGATGTCGCCGAGCGAGCTGATGCCCGTGCCCGCGAGCGCGCCGGTACCGGCGAGGCCACCGACGAGCAGCACGATCAAGAGAATGAACAGCGAGAAGAACGCCGTCATCATGCCGTGCCAGCTCGTTCGATAACCCGCCATTCGTCCAGCGACGTAGCCACCGACGACGTATGAGAGGAGGATCCCGAGGACGAACGGGACCGCCGCGACGATGTCGGTACTCGCGTACTGCGATCCGAACGCGGCGACAAGACCGGCGACGAGCGGTGCGAAGATCACTGACGCGCCGATCGTCGCGACCCATCCGCCGAGGACCGCGCCTCCTGAGGTCGCGGACTGACGGACGGCGACACGATCTGTCATGACTGACTCCTTTCGATGAGGAAGAAGAGTTCCGCCATGACGCCATGCAACTTATGCGCCGCCGGTCGAGCGACCGCTAAGCGAGGGCTGCGCGCTCCCCCGCCGCTCGTGCGAGTACCGGAGCGAGGTCCAGGCGCTCCCATGGCAGGTCGAGATCCGGTCGGCCAAAGTGGCCGTATGCCGCGGTCTGCCGGTAGAGCGGCCGACGCAGGTCGAAGCGTTGGATGATCGCGCCCGGCCGGAAGTCGAAGTGGTCGTCGATGAGCCTACGGATGCGCTCGTCGGCGATCTGCCCGGTGCCGAACGTCTCGACGTTCAGCGAGATGGGGTGCGCGCCGCCAATGACGTACGCGATCTGCACCTCGAAGCGCTCCGCGAGCCCCGCCGCGACGACGTTCTTCGCGACGTAGCGCGCCGCGTACGCGGCGGAGCGGTCGACCTTCGTCGGATCCTTCCCGCTGAACGCACCGCCACCATGGCGCGCGTAGCCGCCGTACGTGTCGACGATGATCTTGCGGCCGGTGAGTCCGGCGTCACCCATCGGGCCACCGATGGTGAACGCGCCGGTGCCGTTCACGCGGTAGATCGTGTCCTTGTCGAGCCACTTCGCGGGGATCGCCGTCTTCACGACGACCTCTTTGATGTCCGCCTCGATGCGCTGCTGCGTGACGCCGGGATCGTGCTGCGCTGCGACGACGACGGTGTGCACGCGCTTCGGCACGCCGCGCGAATACTCGACCGTGATCTGCGACTTCCCGTCGGGACGGAGGTACGGGATCGTGCGCTTGCGCCGCGCCTCGGCAAGCCCGCGTGCGACCGCGTGCGCGAGCGTGATCGGAAGCGGCATGAGCTCCTCGGTCTCCTTGACCGCGAACCCGAACATCATCCCCTGGTCGCCCGCACCAAGCTCGTGAGGGTCTTCTCCGGAACGCGCTTCAAAGGAATCGTCGACACCCTGCGCGATCTCGGCCGACTGCTCCTTGATCGCGGTGAGGATGCCGCAGGAGTGGTAGTCGAAGCCGTACTCGGCGTCGACGTAACCGATGTCTTTCACGACGCCGCGGACGAGCGTCGGGACGTCCACCCACGCGCTCGTCGTGATCTCGCCGCAGACGAGGATCGTGCCGGTCGTCGTCGCGGTCTCGCAGGCAACGCGCGCGTTCGGGTCCTGGCGGAGGCACTCGTCGAGCATCGCGTCGGAGATCTGGTCACACAGCTTGTCGGGGTGACCCTCGGTCACCGATTCGCTTGTGAACAGCACGCGTTCGGACGTCGCGAAAGAGCTGGCCACTAGGTTCCCGCCTTCCACGAGCTGGTGTAGGCCTTCTGCTCGTCGGTCATCGTGTCGATCTTCATGTCCATCGCCGCGATCTTCGCGCGGGCGATCTGCTCGTCGAGCTCACGCGGCACAGGGTAGACCTGCGGCGCGAGTGTCTTGCCCTCCTTGAGCATGTACTCCGCAGAGAGCGCCTGGTTCGCGAACGACATGTCCATGACGGCCGGTGGATGCCCCTCCGCCGCGGAGAGGTTCACGAGCCGCCCGTCCGCGAGGACGACGACGCTCCGGCCGTCGCGCAGGCGGTATTCGCTCACGAACGGCCGCAGCTCGCGGCAGCCCGAGGCGAGCGTGTTGATCGTCGCGAGGTCGATCTCGTCGTTGAAGTGCCCGGCGTTGGCAACGATCGCGCCGTCCTTCAGCCTCGCGATGGCCTCCTTGCCGATGACGTTCACGTTCCCGGTGCAGGTGATGAAGAGGTCGCCGCGCGGAGCGGCCTCGGCCATCGACGTGACCTCGAAGCCGTCCATGGCGGCCTCGAGCGCTCGGAACGGATCGACCTCGGTCACGATCGTGATCGCGCCCATGCCGCGCAGGCGTGTCGCGACACCGCGTCCGACCCAGCCGTAGCCGGCGACCACCGCGGTCTTGCCCGCGAGGAGGAGGTTCGTCGCGCGGAGGACGCCGTCGACCGCCGACTGCCCGGTGCCGTAGCGGTTGTCGAAGAAGTGCTTGGTGAGGGCGTCGTTCACCGCGATGATCGGATACGCGAGGACGCCCTCGCTCGCCATCGCGCGCAGGCGCGTCACGCCGGTCGTCGTCTCCTCGGTACCGCCGCGCACGTCCTTCAGGAGATCGCGCTTCTTCGTGTGCAGCTCGGTCACGAGGTCGGCACCGTCGTCCATCGTCATCTGCGGCTTCGTCGCGAGGACCGCGTTGATGTGCGAGTAATACGTGTCGCGGTCCTCGCCCTTGCGCGCGAAGACGCTGATGCCGTCGTTCGCGACGAGCGACGCCGCGACGTCGTCCTGCGTCGAGAGCGGGTTCGACGCGCAGAGCGCCAGCTCGGCTCCGCCGGCCTTCAGCGTGAGCATGAGGTTCGCGGTCTCGGCGGTGACGTGCAGGCACGCGCCGATGCGCAGCCCCGCGAGCGGACGCTCCTTCGCGAACCGCGCGGTGATCGCCGCGAGGACGGGCATCTCGCGCGCCGCCCACTGGATGCGGCGCTCGCCGGCGCCGGCCTGGCCGATGTCCGAAACGTCGTGCTTCGGGGCTGTCGCTGTGGTCATCTGATCCTCCCAAGAAGTCGATCGAATGCGCTTCGGCGCACGGCCGGCCCTTCGATGAACTGCGCATGCCTGCGATAGCCGAGGCGTGTGTAGACGGCTATGGCCGGCGTGTTGTCCTGGCGCACGTTGAGCACGACGTCGGCGTGCTGCTCGAGCGCCGCTGTGGTCACCGCCGAGGTGACGGACGTGGCCATTCCGCGGTCGCGGTACGAGAGACGCGTGAGCACGTTGCCGACGGCGGCCACGCCCGAGCGCGTCGAGCGCACGTGCGTGCCGGCGGCGGACACGAGGTTCGAGCCCGAGTAGATGCCGAAGTAGATCTCGCGCGCGAGGCGGTCGGGTGTGAAGTACTGACGCGAGGCGTGCCCGTAGAGGTCGATGACGTCCTCGAGCTCGTCCGGAGTCAGGCGCGTCACGGTGTGGGTCACGCGCGGCCGGAACCGCTCAATGTTGACCACCATCCGGTCCATGCGGTCGACGCGCTCGAAGCGATACGTGCTCTCCACGGCGATGCGACCAGGCGGAGGCGTAGAGACGACAAGGCGCGGCTCGCGGAGCCCCTCACGGAAGATCGCCGAGAGCGCCTCGGTCTCCCCCATCGCGAAGCACGGACGGAACGGCAGTGCCTCGACGACGAGCGCCGCGGCGACGATCGCGTCGGCGCGCGCCGCGGTCCACCAGCGGGCGTGCTCGATGTCCGCCGCGTCGAGGTCGGCGAGCGCGTACGCCGCGAGCAGCCGGTCCTGCATGAAGAACGCGCGGACCGACGCGGGAGGCGTCTGTTCGGCGATCTGGAGCTCTGGCAGGAGCGGGGCCGCGGTCATCGGTCCTCCTTATCTAAAGGACCAAGCGGGCCTCCGCCGGTCTGATTGCGAAAGGTCATGGAACGAATCGCCGTCCGGCGAGCGCTAGTAGCTGATTAGTGTAACGACGTCGTAGCCGCCGAGCTTGTCGCGCCCCTTGAGCGCGGTCAGCTCGATGAGGAAGGCACAGGCGACGATCTCGCCCTGGAGCTGCTTCACGAGCTCGATGGTGCCGGCGACGGTGCCGCCCGTGGCGAGGAGGTCGTCGACGATGAGGACCTTCGCGCCCGGCCGGATCGCGTCCTTGTGCATCTCCAGCGTGGCCGAGCCGTACTCGAGGTCGTACTCGACGGACACGACATCGGCCGGCAGCTTACCGAGCTTGCGCACCGGGACGAACCCGACGCCGCGCTTGTATGCGATCGGCGCGCCGAAGATGAAGCCGCGCGACTCCATGCCGACGACGCAGTCCACGGTGCGCTTTCCGATCTTGTCGTCCAGACCGTCGATGGCCGCCTTGAGCGAGTCGCCGTCCTTCAGGAGCGTGGTGATGTCCTTGAAGAGGATGCCCGGCTTCGGAAAATCGGGGATGTCGCGGATGGTCTTCGCGAGGTCCTTCGAGGTAGTCGGCACGTCCGAAGGTTACCGCTCCGCAGGACGGTCCGCGACGTGCGTGCTCTCGAAGAGTCGATCGATGCGTCCGCGCTCGCCGTCGCTGACGACGACCGTGACCGCCGTGTTCGTCTGCCGCGAGGCGTCGAGCTTCGGAAGGATGCCCAGGTAGTGCGACACGAGGATGCGCGTGACGCCACCGTGGGCAATGACGAGCACCGTGCCGCCGGGCGACTCGCGATGCAGGCGGCGGATCGCGCGTAGACCGCGCTCGAGGATCTGCTCGAGCGACTCGCCACCCTTCCACGACACAAAGCCCTCATCGGACCACTCCGGCAGTCCTTTGATCTCGTCGAAGAGGGCGCCCTGCTTCTCGCCGACGTCGATCTCGATGAGGTCCCGCACCACGTCGACCGGCATCCGTCGACGTCGCGCGATCACGAGCGCCGTATCGAGCGAGCGCGACAGCGGCGTCGCGACGATGCGGTCGAACGGCACATCGTCCAGCGCATCGGCGACCGTTTCGGCCTGCCGGCGTCCGAGATCGGTCAATGGGCTATCGAAGCGACCGGAGAAACGACGCGCGACATTCGCCTCGCTCTCGCCGTGACGGACGAAGAAGAACGTCGTGGGTTCAGTCAGTGCTACGGCGCAAGGTCACGGTCTCGCTGCGAGGCCGCGCGCTTGATCTCCTCTTCCGCGACATGGCTGTCGAGTCGGTGACCGCCGCCGGTGGTGTCGATCCACGGCCAGAACGAGATGATGCGGCTGCCGCGAGTCCTGCCGAGCACGATGACGGATACGAGCACCGCGACCACGAAGCCGATGAAGACCCACAGGATGTCCACGTGTGTACGGTCTCACACGCCGAGCAGGGATGCGACCTCGGCCCACCCGCTCACGCGCGTGATGCGCTCATGTTCGACGTCGCGGTTCCACGGGTGGTCGAAGAGCAAGACGCGGACGCCGGCGGCCGCGAGGCTACGCGCGATGAGGTCGTCGTCCTCGCAGAACACGTCGAGCCCGAGCTCGAGCGCGAGACGCGTCTTGTACGCCGCGGAGCTGTGCGGGTCGTACCGGCCACGCGGATGGTCGGGGTTGAACTCGCCGTGCGGCTTCAGGTGCACGGCCTTCGCGTAGTCGAGGATCCGCTTCTCGCGCAGCCACGTCTCGGTCACCATGCGGCGCCGCTCAGCGCGCGCGGTGACGAAGTAGATCTCGTGTCCCTGCTGGACGAGGCGCTCGAGGACGACCGGGCAATCCTGATAGATGTCCAGCGTGCTGAAGAAGGTGCCGTCGTACAGCTTGATGCGGAACCGGTCGCGCTCCTCGGCGGTCACGTGGCGATCCATGTCCCGCAGCAGGTGCCAGCCGATCTCCTTCTCGTCCGGGAGTTCGACGTTGTACTCCTTCGCGAAGCGCCGCAGATACGGGACCGCGCAGACCGCGACGACGTCGTCGAGATCGATGCCGATACGCATCAGGCGACGAGGTCCAGCAGCCGCGTGAGCGCGTCCCGCCAGTCGCCGCGCACGTCGAGCACGTTCACCCGCACCTGACGCTGTCCGGCCTGCGCCTTCGGGAACGCGCGCGCGACGGCAGCGCGCCGCTCGGGCGTGAGGTCTGTGCCGAGCACGAGACGCAGCTCCGGTCCGCGCGCTCTTACCTCGGTCGCGCCGGCCGTGACGGCACGCAGCTTCACCTCGACGCCGTAGAGCAGATTGCGCACCGGCTCGGGCGGCGGGCCGTAGCGGTCGCGCAGCTCGTCGCGCAGCGCGCCGAGCTCCTCGAGCGAACGCAGCTCCGCGATGCGGCGGTACAGCTCGAGCTTGCGCTGGCGGCTCGGCACGTATTCGTCAGGGATCGCCGTCGAGAGCGCGAGATCGACGACGACTTCGGGCAGGTCGGCCTGCCGCGGTGCTCCGCGCTCAATGTTCACGGCCTCCTCGAGCATCTGTGTGTACAGCTCGAAGCCGACCGCTGCGACGTGGCCGTGCTGCTCCGCGCCGAGGATGTTCCCGGCGCCGCGGATCTCGAGATCGTGCATCGCGATCTTGAAGCCGGCGCCGAGCTCGGACGCCTCGAACACCGCCTGGAGTCTTTTGCGCGCGTCCTCGGTGAGCTGCTCCTCCTTCGTGTGGAGCAGGTACGCGTAGGCCTTCTGATCGCTGCGGCCGACGCGACCCCGCAGCTGATAGAGCTGCGCGAGTCCGAGCTGACCCGCTCGGTTGATGACGATCGTGTTCACGTTCGGGATGTCGAGCCCCGATTCGATGATCGTCGTGCACACGAGCACATCGTGCTCGGCATCGGCGAACTCGACCATGACGCGTTCCAGCTTCCGTTCATCCATCTGGCCGTGCGCGACGACGAAGCGCGCCTTCGGCACGAGCGCGCGCAGGCGCTGCGTCTCGTGCTCGATGCCCTGCACGCGGTTGTGGACGTAGTAGACCTGCCCGCCGCGGTCGAGCTCGCGAAGCATCGCCTCGCGGAGGATGTCGTCGCTCCGCTCGACGACGTGCGTCTCGATCGGCTGCCGCGATTCCGGCGGCGTCTCGATGACGCTGATGTCGCGCACGCCAGAGAGCGCCATGTGCATCGTCCGCGGGATCGGCGTCGCGGTCATCGAAAGGACGTGCACCTCGGTGCGGAGCTGCTTGAGGCGCTCCTTGTGCTTCACGCCGAAGCGGTGCTCCTCGTCGATGACGAGCAGCCCGAGGTCGCGGAACTTCACGTCCTTCTGCAGGAGGCGATGCGTCCCGATGACGACATCGGCCTCGCCGCGCTCGATGTCCCACACGACCTCGCGCTGCTCGGCCGGGGTCTTGAAGCGCGAGAGCATCGCGACGCGCACGGGGAACGTCTCGAGGCGCTCGACGAACGTCTCGTAGTGCTGCTGCGCGAGCACCGTCGTCGGCACGAGCACGGCGACCTGCTTGCCGTCCTGCACCGCCTTGAACGCGGCGCGTAGCGCGACCTCGGTCTTGCCGTACCCGACGTCGCCGACGACGAGCCGGTCCATCGGCCGGCCGCGCTCCATGTCCTTCTTCGTGTCCTCGATCGCCTGCAGCTGATCGGGCGTCTCGGTGTACGGGAACGCGTTCTCCATCTCGATCTGCCACGGCGTGTCGCGCCCGAAGGAGTGCGCGTGCACGGTCTCGCGCGCCGCGTACAGCTTCAGCAGCTCGCGCGCGATGTCCTCGACGGCCTTCTGCGCCTTCCGCTTCGTCGCGGCCCACTCGCGCCCGCCGAGCGCGGAGAGCGCGGGCGGCGTGCCGCCGATGTACCGCGTCACGCGATCGACGCGCTCGGTCGGCAGCGCGACGACGTCCGTGCCTGCGAAGCGCAGCTCGAGGTACTCGCGCACGACGCCGGCGATCTGCTTCGTGATGAACCGCTCGAACCGCGCGATGCCGTGCTCCTCGTGCACGACGTGGTCGCCGGGTTTCAGGTCCGAGAGGAACGAGCCGACCGCGACGCGCCGGCGGCGCCGTTCGGGATGCCGCGGCTTGCGAAAGCCGAAGACCTCGGCGTCGGTGAACACCCGGAGCCCGAGCTCCGGCACGGTGAAGCCTTCCGCGAGCGGCACGCGCGCGAGCTCGAGCGAGCCCGGCGCCGGTGGCTCGGCGATCGTGTCGTGGGGCGTCGCGGTGACGCCGCGGTCGGCGAGGAGCTCCGCGAGACGCGCGGCCTGTGGCGTCGCGATGAGCCGGATGTCGCGCTCGTTCGCCGCGCGTGCCGCCACCTCGCGGAGGAACGCGTCGAGCCGGCCCGCGAATGACGTGACCCCACCCCAGCCGAGCCGCAGCTGGTCCGCGCCGGGCGCGACCCGGATGCTGCCCCGCAGCCCCGCGGCCTCCTCGATCGCCGAGCGCGGAACGTACGGCGGCGGGAAGGCCGGCGTCGGCAGACCCTGGCTCCGCAGCTCCTCGCGACGCTCGTCGGCCTGCGCCTCGTGCGCGTCGTGCGCGAGCTCGAGCTCGACGGAGTCCTCGAAGATGACCGTCGCGCGCGCGGGCAGATGGTCGAGGAGCGATGCGGTCGCGCCGAGCGATGGCGCGAATGCGTGGAGGCCCGGCGCGTCCCGGCCTTCCCGCAGCGCATCGACGATCGACGCGTACGGCCGCAGCTCGTCGTTCTCGCGATCGATCTCGTCCCAGCCGCCCTCGCCGAGGTGCGCCGCGACCTCCGACGCGAGCTCGAGCGAATACTCGCGCGCCGGCAGGACGTCGACGGCCTCGAGCTCGTCCTGCGAGCGCTGAGTGACGGGATCGAACGTGCGCAGCGTCTCGATGTCGTCGCCGAAGAGCTCGACGCGGATCGGCATCGTCGCGGATGCCGGGTACACGTCGAGGATGCCGCCGCGACGCGAGAACGTGCCGGGCTCGCTGACCTCCGCGACCGGCTCGTATCCGAGGTCGAACAGCCACGCCGCGGTCTCGTTCCACGCGACGCGGTCGTGCAGCTTGAGCGTCCGACCGCGGCGGCCCAGGTCCCCGGGATCGATCGTGTGCTCGAGCAGGGCGCGCAGCGACGTGACGACGGCGACGGGCTCCGTCGCGGTGTGCACGCGCCACAGCGTCAACAGGCGCTGGTGGATGGCGCCGGACGAGGCCGTGCCGATCTCGTACGGCATCGTCTCGCGCTCGGGGAACGCGAGGACGCGGTCCTCGCCGAGCCAACCGGCGAGCTCGGCGCGCCAGCGTCGCGCGCGGTCCTCGGACGGAGCGACGAGCGCGATCGGACGACGAGCCTGCTCCACGAGCGCGGACCACGCGAACGCGCGGGCCCCTGCGGATGCCTCCACGAGCGACAGCGCGCCGCGATCCTCGAGGCGGCGCACGAGCTCGGCGAATCGCTCGCTGTGCGGGGCGAGCGCGAGGACGCCTCCGAGCCGCGCGCTCGTCGTGCCCGCGCTCGGCCGCGCGACGCTAGCCATTGAACGAATCCATCGCGCGCCGCAGGCCATCACGGATGGCGACTTCGACCGCCTCGGCCGCGCGGCCGATGACTTTTTCTGCCTCGGCGCGCTCGTCCGCCGCGAACGGCGAGAGAACGTACTCCGCGAGGTCCGGGACCTCAGCCTGCGGATCGACCGGCGCCACGCCGACGCGCACCCGCGGGAAGCCCTCACCGACCGCGGAGACGATCGAGCGCATCCCGTTGTGCGTGCCCGGGCCGCCCTTCTCCCGGATGCGCACCTTCCCGAGCGGGAGGTCGACGTCGTCGTAGACGACGAGCATCGCGGCCGGCTCGATGCGGTAGCGGTCGAGGAGTTTGCGAACCGCGCGTCCGCTGTCGTTCATGAACGTCTGCGGACGCGCGATGGCGATCTTCGACTGCCCGAGGGAGGCCTCGGCGATGCGCGACTCGGCCGACTTCGTGTCGAACTCCGCGCGCGCACGCTT
This sequence comes from Candidatus Limnocylindria bacterium, assembly GCA_044866725.1. Lineage (GTDB taxonomy): Bacteria > Chloroflexota > Limnocylindria > P2-11E > P2-11E > CF-39. Next base: position 11,068 of record JBIOUD010000091.1, read on the forward strand.
CGCGAGCGCGTTCGCGACGCGGAAGCCGACGTTGTGGCGCGTGGTCGCGTACCCGTCACCGGGGTTCCCCAACCCGACGACGAGCATGTCGACCCGCGGTGCGGCCCCGCCCGCGAAGAGCTTGGTGATCCGGTCCAGCCCTCTCTCCTTCATGAACGCCACACGCGCCTTCGGAACGCCGAAAAGGGGCGCCCCGGGATGACCGGGGTGCCCCGCGAGTCGCGTATCGATAAAAGCATAGGGCTCGGCATTCGCCTTCGCCGGCTGCTTGGCATGTGCTTCGCCGCGCCGCAGTAGGGTCAACGCGTGCGGCTCGCGCTCGTCGGATTCGGCAACGTCGGCCGTGCGCTCGCGCGCTTGCTCCTGCGGACCGGCGCACCCTTCACGGTGACGGCGCTTGGCACGAGGAGCCACGGCGCGGTCGTCGCGGCGGAAGGCATCGGCCTCACGGAGGTGCTCGCCGGGACCGGCCTGCCGCTGCGCGCGCTTCCGCCGATCGCCGAGCTCCCAGCCGACGTGCTCGTCGAGCTCACGACGCTCGAGCCGACGAGCGGTGAGCCGGCGCTCACGTACATGCGCGACGCGCTTCGCGCCGGGATGCACGTCGTCACCGCGAACAAGGGGCCGATCGCGCGCGCGTACCGCGAACTGCAGGCCATCGCCGACGACCGCGACCGGATGCTCCGATTCGAGGCGACGCTCGCGGACTGCCTACCGGTGTTCACACTGCGACGCGCGGCGCTTCCGCTCGCCGAGATCCGCGAGATCCGCGGCATCGTCTCGAGCACGAACAACTACATCCTGAGCCGCTGCGGGCATGGCGACGCTTTCGGCGATGCGCTCGCGGAGGCGCAGCGGCTTGGCATCGCTGAGGCCGACCCGCGCAACGATCTCGAAGGGCACGACGCCGCGGCGAAAGCGACGATCCTCGCGAACGTCCTCATGGATGCCGGGCTCGTAATGAACGACGTGCGGCGCGAAGCCATCGATGAGCGCACCGGCGCACGCGCGAAAGAAGCTGCTCAGAACGGTACGCGTATGCGACCGGTGATCACGATCCGCCGCGAAGCCGGCGCCGTCGTGGCCTCCTTCGCGCCCGAGCGTGTGGCGCCGGAAGATCCGCTCTACGCGATCGACGGCTTCTCGATGGGCCTCGTGTTCGACACGGACCTCGCCGGTCGCGTCGCCGTGCAACTGCACGATCCGCACGTCGACCAGGTCGCGTACGCGGTGCTCACGGACCTGCTCGAAATACGCGCTAGCATCGCCCGACCGTGATGGGCTGGACGCGGCGCGACGCGAGGTCCTTCGGCGTCGGCGTGGGGTACCTCGCGCCATCGCTCTTCCTCTTCCTGGTGTTCGTCTTCATCCCGCTCGGCCGAACGATCTTCCTGAGCCTCTTCAACACTCGATCGAGCGGCGTGCCGACGTCGTTCGCCGGACTCGACAACTACACCGAGCTCCTCGCCTCGGAGAGCTTCCGCACCGGCCTCGTCGCGACGGCGCTCTTCACGATCTACACGGTCCCCGTCGGCATCGCGCTCGGCCTCGTCCTCGCCGTGCTGCTCAACCAGCGGCTGCGTGGCATCAACGTGTTCCGGACGATGATGGCGAGCACGATCGCGATCTCGGCCGCGGTCGGTTCGCTCATCTGGCTCCTGCTCCTCAACCCAAGCCTCGGATTGTTCGACTACCTGCTCTCGCGCATCGGCATACAAGGCCCGGACTGGCTGCTCCAGCCGTCGTGGGCGATCGTCGCGGTGTCGATGACGACGATCTGGCTCACGCTCGGCACGAACATCATCGTGCTGCTCTCCGGCCTGCAGGGCGTGCCTGAGGAGATCTACGAAGCCGCGCGGCTCGACGGCGCGCGCGGGTTCCGGATGTTCAGCCGTATCACCGTGCCGATGGTCTCGCCCTCGCTCTTCTTCCTCCTCGTCGTCGACACGATCGCCGTGCTCCAGGCATTCACACAGATCCACATCCTCACGCGCGGCGGGCCGGTCGACTCGACGCGCGTGCTCGTGTACGGCGTCTATCTCGACGCGTTCGTGAACTTCCAGTTCGGCTACGCGAGCGCGCAGGCGGTCGTGCTGTTCCTGCTTGTGCTCGTGCTCACGATCATCCAGTTCCGCTTCGTCGAGCGGCGGGTGCACTATCAGTGAAGATCCTCAACTACCTGCTGCTCGCGGCCGCCGCGTTCGTCGTCGCGTTCCCGCTCCTGCTCGCGCTCGCGTATTCGCTCATGAGCGAGTCGGAGATCGCGACGTTCCCGCCGCCGATCTTTCCGCAGGCACCGAACCTCGACAACTACGGCCGGGTGTTCGCGACGATCCCGATCGGGCGCTACTTGTTGAACAGCTTTGTCGTTTCCGCGGCCGTGGTCATTGGACAGCTCATAACAGCTAGTCTCGCGGCGTATGCCTTCTCGTTCCTCACGTTCCGTTGGCGGAACGCGCTCTTCTTCCTGTTCCTCAGCACACTGATGATCCCGTGGGAGGCCACGATCATCCCGAACTACCTCACGATCCGGTCGATCGGGTGGCTCGACACGTACCAGGGGCTCGCGGTGCCGTTCATGGCCACCGCCTTCGGCACATTCCTGCTCCGCCAGGCGTTCCTCCAGATCCCGCGCGAGCTCTGGGACGCCGCGCGCATCGACGGCGCGTCGACCTTCCGCTTCCTCGTCTCGACCGTCATCCCGCTGGCGCGGCCGGCCTTGGGCACGGTCGCGATCTACGGGTTCCTGTCGACGTACAACCAGTACTTCTGGCCGCTTCTCATCACCAACGTGACGGAGATGCGGACGACTCAGGTCGGGATCGCGCAGCTGCGTTTCGAGGAAACGCTTCGCTGGGGCCTGGTCATGGCCGGCGTGATCATGGTCGCGGTGCCGACCCTCGCGCTCCTGGTCATGGGGCAACGCCAGCTTATCCGCGGGCTAACAGCGGGAGCCGTGAAGGGATGATCGTCCGGTGACCGCGGCGTGGACGGGATGCGGACGAGCGTTCAGGCATACGATGGCTAGCGATCAGCGTAGGGAGGAGAGCACATGAAGCGACTAACAGCATTCGCGCTCGCGGTCGTCGTCGCTGCCGCCGCGTGCGGCGGAGGCGGTCCGGGTGGTGGCGACTCCAGCGCACAAGCACCGGCGAAGGATGTCAAGCCCGCGGCGAAGTTCACGTGGTGGCACGCGATGACCGGCGTCAACAACGACGCGGTCAACAAGATCGTCGCCGCGTTCAACGCGAGCGGGAAGGGCATTCAGGTCGAGGCGATCTTCCAGGGTACGTACGACGATCTGCTCGCGAAGCTCAACACGGCGCTCGCGTCGAACGCGGCTCCAGCGCTCGTGCAGGTCTACGACATCGGTCAGGCCTACATGCGCGACGGCGGCCAGATCGTGCCGATGCAGGCGTTCATCGACCGGGACAAGTTCGACACGAAGGACTTCGAGCCGGCGGTCATCAACTACTACAAGTACCAGGACAAGCTGCAGAGCATGCCGTTCAACTCGTCGTCCGCGATCCTGTACTACAACAAGGACGCGTTCAAAGAGGCCGGGCTCGACCCGGCGAAGCCTCCGGTCACATTCACCGAGGTCGCGGAGGCCGCGAAGAAGCTGACGAAGAAGGACGCGAGCGGCGCGACGACGCGCTACGGCTTCGGCCCGTCCGTCTACGGATGGCTCTTCGAGCAACTCATGGCCACGTCGGGCGCGCCGTATGCCGACAATGGCAACGGCCGCGACAACCGCGCCACGAAGGTGCTGTGGAACAGCGACGCCGGCAAGACGATCCTCAACTGGTGGAAGGCCGGAGTCACCGGCGGTTACTTCTTCAACCCCGGCATCGACAACGACGGCGCCGCGAACGCGTTCAACGCAGGCAAGACCGCGATGTACATCGAGAGCACCGCGCGTCTGCGCGGTCACATCAACACCATCGCGGGCAAGTTCGAGATCGGCACCGGTCTCTACCCCCGACCGGACAACAAGCCGACGAACGGCGGCAACATCATCGGCGGCGCGTCGCTCTACATCATGAAGAGCCGGCCCGCCGAGGAGCAGCAAGCCGCGTGGGAGTTCGCAAAGTTCCTGCTCACTCCCGCCATCCAGGCGCAGTGGCAGGCCGACACGGGCTACTACCCGATCGTGAAGACTGCGTATGACCAGGGCCCGAGCAAGGAGTGGTCGACGAAGTACCCGCAGTTCACGACGGCCATCGACCAGATCCGTAACTCACCGCAGAATCGCGCGACCAACGGCGCGGTCCTCGGCGTGATGCCGCAGGCCCGCCAGCGCACTCAGAAGATGATCGAGGCCGTGCTCCTCGGTCAGGCGACGGTGGATGCTGCCGTCGAAGCGGCCGTGGCCGACATCAACACGCAGATCGACAAGTACAACAAGGCGAACCCATAACGCGAGAAGAGACGGCCCGGGCGCTCGCCGCTCGGGCCGTCGATCTCCTCGTCATCGGTGGCGGCATCATCGGAGCGGGCATCGCGAGGGACGCCGCCCTACGCGGCCTGTCCGTCGCGATCGTCGAGCGCGACGACTTCTCAGCGGGAACGACGTCTCGACCGACGCGCCTGATCCACGGCGGCCTGCGTTATCTCGAGCTCTTCGACTTCGCTCTCGTGCGGTCGGATATGAAGGAGCGCGAGATCCTCCTCCGCATCGCGTCGCACCTCGTGTATCCGCTGCCGTTCCTGCTGCCGATGTACCGCCCGAGCCTCTGGTACCGCTTCAAGCTGCGCGTCGGCATGTTCCTGTACGACCTCCTCTCGCTCGACAAGTCGCTCCCGCGGCGCAAGTGGCTCGGCCGGGAGGAGACGCTCGCGGCTGAACCGACGCTCGACCCCGACGGCCTCGCGGGCGCGTGGCGCTTCTACGACGCGCAGGTCCCGATGGTCGAGCGTCTCGTCCTCGAGAACGTCATCGACGCCGCCGAGCACGGCGCCCTCGTCCTCAATCACGCCGAGGCGATCGGCTACCTCCGCGAGGGCGGCCGCGTGACCGGTGCGCGGATACGCGACCGCGCGACGGGCACCGAGTTCGAGACGCGGGCGCGGCTCACCGTCACCGCGACGGGGCCGTGGCTCGACCGCACCCTCGCCCCGCTTCGCGACGGCAAGAGGCCCCTCCTTCGGCTCACCAAGGGCATCCACCTCGTGACGCCGAAGGCGACGCGGCATGCCCATGTCCTGTTCGCTCGCGACGGACGGCTCTTCTTCGTCGTGCCGTGGGGTGACGAGACGATCGTCGGCACGACCGATACGGATTTCGAGGGCGATCCGGTGACGGCGGCCGCGACGAAGGACGACGTCGAGTACCTGCGCGAAGCCGCGCACCGCGCGTTCCCGAAAGCGCCGTTCGGCAAGGTGCACTTCACTTGGGCGGGCGTGCGCGCGCTCGTGCGCGAGGAGGGCGTGGCGGAGAGCGAGGTCTCGCGCAAACACGCCCTGTATGACCACGAGAAGAAGGACGGTGTTCCCGGCGCGCTCTCGATCGTCGGCGGGAAGATCACGGCCTACCGCGCGATCGCGGAGGAGGTCACGGACCTCGCCGCGAGGCGTCTCGGCGCGACGGCCCGCGGCACGACCGAGGACGATCCGCTGCCGGGCGCGCGCGACGATCGCCCACGGCGGTCGAGCGACCCACGCATCGACGCGCACCTCGCATCGCTCTACGGATCGCGCGCGGCTGATGTCATCGCGATCGCGAAGGACGACCCGGCTCTGCAAGCGCCGCTCTGCGAGCACCATCACGGCATCGCCGCTGAGATCGTCCACGCGGTGCGAAGCGAGTGGGCCCACACGCTCGGCGATGTCCTTCTGCGGCGCACGCTCCTCGGCCTCGAGTCGTGTCAGGGGCTCGATTGCCTCGACGCCATCGCCGAGCGCATGGGCTCCATCCTTGGATGGGACGACGCCCGGCGGCGCGAGGAGACGGCGCGTTACCGCGCGGAGATAGAGCCGATGCGCCGCTTCACCACGGCGTGACTCGGATCCTCGCGCTCGACCAGGGGACGACCGGCTCGGCCGCGCTCGTCTTCGACGAGGACGCGAAGGCGGGCGCGTCGGCGGACCGGGAGATCGAGCAGCGCTATCCGGCACCGGGTCACGTGGAGCACGATCCGATGGAGATCTTCGAGACGACCGTCGCGGTAGGGCGTGAGGCGCTCGGGAGCGATGGCGCGCGCGACGTCGCGGCGATCGGCATCACCAACCAGCGCGAGACCACCGTCGTGTGGGAGCGCTCGAGCGGACGGCCGATCCACGACGCCGTCGTGTGGCAGAGCCGCGCGTCCGCGGCGATCTGCGAAGACCTGCGCGCACGCGGGCTCGAGCCGCTCGTGCGGGAGCGCACCGGTCTCGTCATCGATGCGTACTTCTCGGGAACGAAGATCCGCTGGATCCTCGACCAAGCACCGGGTGCCCAACGCCGCGCCGAAGCCGGTGACCTCGCCTTCGGCACGATTGACAGCTGGCTCATCTGGAAGCTCACCGGCGGACGCACGCACGCGACCGATGTCTCGAATGCGTCGCGCACGATGCTCTTCGACATCCATCGCGGTGCGTGGGACGACGAACTGTTGCGCGCGCTCGACATCCCGCGCGCGATGCTCCCCGAGGTTGTGCGCTCGAGCGGCGCGCTCGCGGAGACCGAGTCGTCCGTCTTCGGCGCAGCGATCCCGATCACGGGGATCGCCGGCGATCAACAGGCCGCGCTCTTTGGACAGACCTGCTTCGACGCGGGCGAGGCGAAGAACACTTACGGCACGGGCTGCTTCCTCCTCGCGAACACCGGCACGAAGCCCGCGTCGGTCGCGTCGAGCGGCGGGCTGCTCATCACGATCGCGTGGGATGCCGGACAGGGTCTGCATTACGCGATCGAGGGGAGCGCGTTCATCACCGGCGCGGCGGTGCAGTGGCTGCGCGACGGGCTGGGCATCATCCGTGACGCGGCGGAGACGGAAGCTCTCGCCGCGAGCCTTCGCGGCAACGAAGGCGTGTATTTCGTGCCGGCATTCACGGGCCTCGGCGCTCCGTACTGGGATATGTACGCACGCGGTGTGATCATCGGCCTCGAGCGCGCGACGACCCGTGCGCACATCGCGAGGGCGACGCTCGAGAGCATCGCGTACCAGACGCGCGATCTTGTGGAGTCGATGCGCGCGTCGGGGCATGCGATCAACGTACTGCGCGTCGATGGCGGCGGCACCGCGAACGGCTTTCTCATGCAGTACCAGGCGGACATCCTTGGCGTGCCGGTCGAGGTCGCGAGCGTACGCGAGACGACGGCGCTCGGTGCCGCGTTCCTTGCGGGCCTCGGCGCGGGAGTGTGGCGATCGCCATCGGATCTGCGCGCCCGGCGTGGGATCGCGAAGCGCTACGAGCCGCGCATGTCGCGCGGCCAGGCCGACAACCTCTATCACGACGGATGGAAGCGGGCGGTCGAGCGCGCAAGAGACTGGTTGCGCTAGCGCTTCGGCACGCGCTCCGGGAAGTCCGACATGATCCCGTCGACCCCCCACTCCACGAGCTGCGCGATCTCCTCCGGGTCGTTCACGGTCCAGGTGTTCACGCGGAGCGAGGCGGCATGCGCCGCCGAGACCCGCGCGGGCGTGACGTACTGGTGCTCGGGATGCAGCGCCCAGAGGTCGAGGACGCGCGCCTGGGCGAGGAGCGCGGGCATGTCCGGCGCCGAGCCGAAGATGAGCGCCCGGTCGATGTCCGGCGCGACCGCGAGCGCGCCGTCCAGCGCTGAGAACCAGAAGCTCGAGACGTAGACGTCCTTCGCTTCGCGGTCCAAGAGGTGCCTCGCGACAGCCTCGCCGGTCTCGGTCGCGCGCTCGTCGCTGCCCGCGTTCTTCAGCTCGAGGTTCACCATGACGCGGCCGGCGCAGAAGTCGAGGGCCTGGTCCAGCGTGAGCAGGCCTTTCGCCGACGCCGGGCGGTCGTGCGCGATCACGAGCGCGCCGCCGATGAGCCACACGTCCGTCTCGATCTCATCGCAGCCGAGGTCGATCGCCTTCTGGAACGAGGCGATGGTGTTCTCGGGTGCGTGGCCCTTCGCCCCTCGGTGCCCGATACGCCGCATGCCGACGAGTATCTTGACACCATGAAGTTCCCGACGTTCGACATGGAGCGGATGCAGTCCACGTGGGAGCACCGCGTCAAGTACGACCTCTCCGAGTCGGGCGTCGAGCCGCTCACGCTCGAAGAGGCCGCGCGCGACGTGAAGGAGCTCCTCCGAACGAAGCTCGGCTACGCAGAAGGCGTCGGGCTCGAGTCGACGCGCACGTTCGTGTCCGACTTCCACTGGAAGAGCACGGCCGAGAACGTCGTCATCACGACCGGGACGAGCGAGGCGAATTTCCTCGCGATGATGGCGCTCTTGAATCCGGGCGACGAGGTCGTCGTCGTCATGCCGAACTACATGCAGGTGCACGGCATCGCGCAAGGGCTCGGCGCACGCGTCCGCGAGGTCTGGCTCCGCGAGGAGCGCGGCTGGACGATCGACATCAGCCAGCTCGCGTCCGCGGTGAACGCGAAGACACGCGTCATCTGCGTCTGCACGCCGAACAACCCGACCGGCCAGGCGCTCTCCTCACGCGAGATCGATGAGATCGCGCGGATCGCCGCACGTCACGGAGCGTGGATCCTCTCGGACGAGGTGTATCGCGGCGCCGAGCGCGACGGGGTCGAGAGCGGTTCGTTCTCCGGTCGCGGCGAGCGCGTCGTCGTGACCGGCGGACTGTCGAAGGCGTACGGGCTGCCGGGTCTGCGGATCGGCTGGGTCGTCGCCCCGACGGAGACCGCGCAGGCCGTCCTGAAGCTCAAGGACTACAGCACCATCGCGCCCGCGAGCGTCTCCGAAGTGCTCGCGGACATCGCGCTCGAGCGGCGGCCGAAGCTCCTCGAGCGCACGCGATTCATCTTGAACGAGCGGTGGCCGGCGCTCGAGGACTGGGCGTCGACGCACGCGCGCGAGCTCCACTGGACGCCGCCGCAGGCGGGTGCGATCTGCTTCTTCAGCTACCGGTATCCGATCGACTCGATGCCCCTCGTCGACCGGCTCATCCGCGACTACTCGACGATGGTCGTGCCGGGCGTCCACTTCAAGACGGAGCGGCACCTGCGCATCGGCTTCGGCGGCCCGCCGAACATCCTCCACTCCGGCCTGGCCGCGATAGACCGGCTCCTGACGGCCCTCGGCGACTAGCGGCACGAGCCCTGCATGGCCGCTGGGCGAACACACGCACGGAGGTCTAGATGAGCATCACGCTCCTCCTCGCGCTCATCGCGCTGGTCTGCGGCATCCTCATGCTCGTGTCCGGCCGCTGGTCCAAGTACCCCCTTTCCGCCGTCGCGATCATTTGTCTGGCCCTGGTCCAGAGCGGCCTTCTGACGCGCTAGTCAGGGCGGTCTCATTCGCTGAGCGGAACCGCCGGCCGCTGGTCGGTCGGATGCCTGTCCGGCTACCATGCGCCCACAAATGGCGGCTCGTCCGCTCCATCTGTTCGAGGCCGGTGTGGTCACCGAACAGCGTTTCTCCGGCTTGGCGTCGGCGCCTGCCGTGCTTGCTGATGCCTTCGTCCGCGGGAACCCTCCCGAGAAGCACGTCCGGGTGCCGTTCAACGCGCGCGACCGCTGGCTGACGGCCGCCCGCGAGACCTGCCGCACCCTCGCGGACGGCGTCGAGACGTCGCTCCGCGCCGGCGGACTCGTCGGCATCCTCGGCGGGGAGTGCACCCTCGTGGCCGGGAGCCTCGCCGGCGCCCTCGCGGTAGAGCCCGACCTCACGCTCGTGTACGTCGACGCGCACGCTGACTTCAACACGCTCGCCACCACGCTGACGCATTACGTGAGCGGGATGTGCCTCGCGCACGTGACCGGACGTTCGGTCGCGCCGCTTCTCTGGCCGGGGTCGCGCAAGATCCTCGAGGATCGCGTCGCGCTCGTCGGCGGACGGCAGCTGGACGCCGGCGAGAAGCAGAATCTCGAACGCTCTCGCGTGCTGCACATCCCGTTCGACGCGGACAACCGCGATCCGTCGCGCGTCGTCGCGTTCGCCCGCCGCAAGAAGGTCTGGCTGCACCTCGACGTCGACGTCGTCGACCCGCGCGAGATGCCCGCGGTCGCCTTCCCCGCCCCGCGCGGTGTGCCGTTCAGCGCGCTCGCCGAGCTCGTCAGCCAGCTCGCCATGACGACGGACGTCCGCGGCTTCGAGGTCTGCGGCTACGACCCGAGCCAGGACGAAGGCCGCCGGCTCCCGTCGCGCATCGCGGGCATGTTCGCGTCGTTCGCGCCGCGCGCCGTCGCGGTCTAGGAAAACATCGGGCTGCGCGCCGCTCAGCCGCTCGCTCCCACGCTCACTTGACGTCGGCGTAACCTCTCCTGCCGATGAATGAGAACGATCCGCTCCGTGGCGAGTTCGCGCGCGAGTTCAAGCGCCTCATCGACGCGCTGAACGCGGGCAGCTTCGCGGAGCAGACGCCGCTGATGAAGCGACTCAGCGAACACCTCGGCGGGAACCCGACGACGATGCCGATCGTCGCCGAGGAGTTCCAGGCGTACGAGCACCCCAATGTGCAGGTCGCGCTCGATGAGCTGCTCGGTGCGAAGTCGGGGCGCACGGTCGAGCTGGTCGGCATCGCGATGCAGAACAAGCGCTGGGGCGCGATGACGTTCTCGGACCTGCTCGCCACGAGCGGTCCGTGGGGACGACTCTCCGAAGGCCCCGTCGACTTCACGAACTTCGAGCTCGATGTCGGGAAGATCCTCGCGTGCGTGCAGTTCGGACTCTTCATCGTGTCCGACGGCGCGAAGCGCTACGGCGTGTACGTCGGTGGCCCGCCGAATCCGGAGATGGGCCCGCGCGTGCGCTTACGAGTCGAAGTCATCGCGAGCGATCGCGAGATCGCCGTCGCGTTCCTCCGCGAGATGAAGGCCGCGATGGGGAGCCTCAACGTCTATCGCGGCAAGGTCATCTCGGTCGCGCCCGAGCAGTTCGGCGTGCAGGGACTCGTGAAGTTCCACAACCTGCCGACCGTCGCACGCGAAGACATCGTCCTGCCGGAAGGCGCGCTCGAGCGGATCGAGCGGCACGCCGTCACCTTCTCGGAGCACAAGGATGCGCTCCTCAAGGCCGGCCGTTCGCTCCATCGCGGCGTGCTGATGTACGGGCCGCCCGGCACGGGGAAGACGCTGACGATCATGTACCTCGCGCGACGCATGACCGGACGCACCGTCGTCCTCATGAGCGGCCCGTCGATGGGCTGGATCAGCCGTCTCGGCCCGTTCATCCGCGACCTGGCACCGGCGACGATCGTCGTCGAGGACGTCGACCTCATCGCGCAGGAGCGCGGACTGCCGGGACAGCAGGCGTCGCCGCTCCTCTTCGAGCTCATGAACCAGATGGACGGCCTGGCCGAGGACATCGACCTGCTCTTCATCCTCACGACGAACCGGCCCGACATCCTCGAGCCCGCGCTCGCCGCGCGGCCCGGCCGCGTCGATCTCGCGGTACCGCTCCCGGTGCCGGACGCCGACGCGCGCCGCAGGCTGCTCGCGCTCTACGCGCGTGGGCTCGAGCTCGACCAGGTGGAGCTCGAGGACTACGTCGAGCCGACCGACGGCGCGAGCCCGGCGTACATCAAGGAGCTCCTGCGGCGCGCCGCGCTCATCGCGACGATCGAGTCCGGCAAGGCCCGCGTCGGCGATAGGCACATCCGCCAGGCGATCGACGAGCTCGCGTCCGGTGGAGAGCTCGCGAAGCGCATCGTCGGCTTCGGGACGTCGGCCTACCTGCCGCCCGCGCCGTCGGTCGGGCCCATGCGGCCCTCAGGATTCCCGGGCGGTCAGCTCGTGGTCACGCCGCAGCCGAAGAAGTCGTAGCACCGCTGTACGGCAGGGCCGCGCAGGCTCGAGGACGCCCGCGCCAGAGCCCCGCGACGATGCGCCCTGTCCTGGCGAACGCCCGGGGCGCACGCTCTCTGTGGGAGGTGTTCCTTGAGCGAGCGACTCATCCGAGGCGTGCTCATCGCCCTCTGCGGGTTCGTGGCGCTTACCGCACTGCCCAGCGCGATCATCGTCGTACCGTCGCTCCCGGACGAGTGGCTGGCGTCGGGCCCATTCAGCGACTACGCGATCCCCGCGATCGCGCTCTTCGCCGTGGGCGTCGTCGCGGCGGCCGCTGCGTTCGGCGTCTTCAGCACGCCGAAGCTCGGCGCGCTCGCAGCGCTCGTCGCGGGCGTCGCGATGATTCTGTTCGAGCTTGTCGAGGTCGCGGTCGTCGGGATCGCGCTCGTCGAGTACCCCGACCTGCCGCAGTCGTGGCTGCAACCGATCTACTTCGCGATCGGCCTCGCGATCGTCATGCTGGCCGCGGCGCTCTATCGCGGCGGAGAGACTCGACTCGGCATCAACGCGGCGTAGCTTTACTCCGCGTCGGCGGTGCTGGTGATGCTGAGGTCGCCGAGCCATTCCTCGAGCGACCTGCCGAGACGATCCTTTGATGCGGCCGCCTCGGTCTTCGACATGTGATGGGTGCGCGGCGGCTCCGGAAGCGGCCCGAGGCGGTGCGGCTTCACCGACGGGTCGCGCCAGCGCGTGATCTCTGTCACGCGGCCATCCTCAGCACGAAGCGTTCCGCCCGGTAGCCCGCCTTGGTCGTGATTGCGTGCTGCTTCGGTGTCAGGCGACGCCGCGGACGGCCCACGCGCGCACGTCGTGCGTGAACGGCGCCCGCGGCATCAGCGCACGGGCGCGCTCGCGGATCGCCGCGCGCCGGCTCTCGTCGACGCCGGCGAGGTACACGCCCGTCGGCCCGACCCCGAGCTCGAACGGCTGCCACCACGCCTCGAAGGTCGGGTGTTCAAGGCTCGCGCGGACGCTCGTGCTCTGGATATCGCGGAAGCCGGCGGCCGCGAACAGCCGCGCGAGGTGGCCCTCGCGCGTGCCAGGCCGATCGGTCTGGCGCTCGAAGCCCGGATCGACCTCGCGCACGGCGTCCCAGAACGACGAGGTGGGGTTCTGCTCCTCGTCCCACACGCACGCTGCGACCAGACCGCCCGCGCGCGTGACCCGTCGCATCTCGGAGAGGCCCGCCACGGGCTCCCGCATGAAGTGCACGACGAGCTGCGCGAGCGTCGCGTCAAAGATGCGATCGTCGAATGGCAGCGCCTCCGCCGACGCCACGCGCGTGTCGACCCCGGGATGACGCGCGCGGACCGCCGCGACGAACGGCTCGGAAGGGTCGATCGCGGTGACCGATGTCGTGCCGACGCGCGCGACGAGCTCCGCGGTGAGCGCCCCCGGTCCGCAACCGACGTCGAGGACGCGATGCCCGCGCGCGACGCCGGCGAGGTCCGCCATCTGCCCGCTCAGCAGCGAGGAGTAGCGGCCCATGAATCGGTCGTAGGCGTCGGCGCGGCTGAACACCTGCGCAACGTTAGGCCGTCTTCATCGAGGCGTCCGGTGCGCACTCCCGCCGCGGCCAAGCGGAGTCGCGACCATCGCCACTACTGAATCAGGACCCTAGGGGTGCCCCGCCGCGACTGAACGCGGCGCGCGGCATGCCCACGCTACGCGCATGGAAAAGATCGACACCGGCGACACCGCCTGGCTGCTGATGTCCGCAGCGCTGGTCATGCTCATGACGCCGGCCCTCGGCTTCTTCTACGGCGGCCTCGTCCGCCGCAAGAACGTCCTCGCGACGATCATGCACAGCTTCTTCATCCTCTGCCTCATCAGCGTCCAGTGGGTGCTGTGGGGGTACTCGCTCGCGTTCGGACCCGACCACGGCGGGCTCATTGGCGGTTTCGACTGGCTCGCGCTCCGCGGCGTCGGCCAGGCGCCGAACCCGGACTATGCGCCGACGGTGCCCGCCCTCGGGTTCATGGTGTTCCAGATGATGTTCGCGGTCATCACGCCAGCGCTCATCACGGGATCGTTCGCCGAACGCAAGCGCTTCAAGGCGTTCGTCGTGTTCACGCTCCTCTGGGCGACGTTCGTGTACGACCCGGTCGCGCACTGGGTCTGGGGCACCGGCGGCTGGCTGCGCACGCTCGGCGCGCTCGACTTCGCCGGTGGCACCGTCGTGCACATCACGAGCGGCGTGTCGGCGCTCGTCGCCGCGCTCGTCCTCGGTCGGCGCCGTGGCTACGGACGCGACTCGCTCGAGCCGCATGACGCGACGATGACCGTTCTCGGCGCGTCGCTCCTCTGGTTCGGCTGGTTCGGCTTCAACGCAGGCAGCGCGATCACCTCGGGCGGGCTCGCCGCGAACGCGTTCGTCGTGACGAACACCGCGGCGGCGATGGGCGCGCTCACATGGATGACGGTGTCCTGGCTGCATCGCGGGGCGCCGAGCGTCCTCGGAGCGGCGGCGGGTGCCGTCGCGGGTCTCGTCGCGATCACGCCGGCATCGGGGTACGTCGACGTCTCCGCTTCGATCCTCATCGGGCTCGGGGCGGGCGCGTTCTGCTACGCGGGCATCCAACTCACGCGACGCCTGCACGTCGACGACGCGCTGGACGTGTTCGGGGTCCACGGCATCGGCGGCGTGTGGGGTGCGCTCGCGACCGGCGTGTTCGCGACCGTCGCGGTGAACGCCGCGGCGACTGACGGCGCGGCCTACGGCAACTTCGCGCAGCTCGGCATCCAGGCCATCGCGGTTCTCGCTGCGGTCACGTATTCGGCGGTCATGACCTTCGCGATCCTGAAGCTCATCGACATCTTCGTCGGTCTGCGCGTTCCCGAGCACGAGGAGGTCCTCGGCCTCGACGCGTCGCAGCACCGCGAAGCCGCGTACCAGATCTAGAAGGAGGACCGAGTGGAACTGCTCGCCTTTTTGTCCTTCGCAGCTCTCGTGGTCGCGTGGATCGTGGCGCCAAACACCACGCAGGCACCGCTCTCTGAGACCGCGGTGGAGGCGCACGCCGAAGCCGCCTAAACTGTGTCTGACAACTTCATACGACGGGGGAGCGCCCGGCAGTGGGGCGCTGAGAGTGCGGCAGACCGCAGACCCCTGAACCTGATCTGAGTCATGTCAGCGTAGGGAGTCGGAAGCAGTGGATCCGGACCGCGGCGCTGAGAGGCGCCGCGTTTCTATTTGAAGACGGTCGTGGTCGCGCATGGTGACGTCGCGCCCTCCGATCGTGAACAGCTCAGCGGCGCCGACATGGTCATCGCGGCCGACGGCGGAGCGCTCGCGCTGGAAGCCTGGGGCGTCCGCCCGAACGTCGTCGTCGGGGACTTCGACTCGCTCGGCATCGAGCGCGCCACTGCGTACCGGGAGGGCGGCGCGACCGTCGCGCGGTATCCGGTCGCGAAGGACCAATCGGACCTCGAGATCGCGATGCGGTTCGCGCTCGAATCCGGCGCGGACGACATCGTGCTCCTCGGCATCCTCGGCGGGGAGCGCTTGGACCATGCGCTCGTGAACGCGATGCTCCTCGCCGATCCGGCGTACCGCGGTCGCGGTGTGCGCGCCGTCTTCGGCGGCACGCACCTGCGCGCGCTCCACGCCGGCGAGACGACCGCCCTGCGGGGCGCGGTCGGCGACACCGTGACCCTCGTGCCGGTGCGCGGCGACGCCGCGGGCGTGCGCACCGAGGGTCTGCAGTTCCCGCTCACCGGCCAGACGCTCCACTTCGGCAAGTCGCTCGGGCTCTCGAACATCATCGCGTCCGTCCCTGCGCGCGTGACCATCGAGCAGGGCGTCGTCCTCGTCATCGAGATCGCGAAGGAGGCACAGAAGTGACAAGAAGCAACACCTGGCGGACCGTCGACATCGTCGTGACGGCCGCCATCGCGATCGTCTTCGGCGTCGTGTTCGTCGCGTGGAACGTCGCGTGGAACACGATGACGCCGGCGTTCGCGGCGTTCCCGCCCGCGCAGAACATCTTCTACGGGATCTGGTTCATCCCGGCGGTGCTCGCCGCGCTCATCGTGCAGAAGCCGGGCGCGGCGCTCTTCGCCGAGATCGTGGCCGCGAGCTTCTCGACGGTGCTCGGATCGCAGTGGGGCCTCGACACGCTGCTCTCGGGCGCGATCCAGGGCGGCCTCGCGGAGGTCGTGTTCGGCGCGTTCTTCTACTCGCGGTTCGACGCGCGGACCGCGGCGCTCGCGGCCGTCGCCGCGGCGATCGGCGCATGGATCCACGACCTCGTCATCTACTGGGCGGACCTGCCGCTCACCGATCAGCTCGCGATCGGCGTCTTCATGGTCATCTCGGCCGTCCTGCTCGGCGGGCTCGCCGCGTGGTGGATCTACCAGGTGCTCAGGGAGCGCGGCGTCCTCTCGATGTTCCCGTCGGGCCGGCAGCAGACCCGGGTCTGACCATGCTCGCGATCGAAGCGCGCGGCTGGGGCTGGCGCCACGCCGGCCGTCGCGAGTGGGCCGTGCGCGGTCTCGACCTCCGCATCGAAGAAGGCGAGCGCGTCCTGCTCCTGGGCGCGTCGGGCGCGGGGAAGAGCACGCTCCTGCTCGCGCTCGCGGGACTCCTCGATACGACGGGCGGCGGCGAGAGCGAAGGAACGCTCGTCGTTCGCGGCAAGGATCCACGCGCCACGCGCGACGAGACCGGCATCGTCTTCCAGGATCCCGAGGCCCAGCTCGTCATGGCGCGCGCCGGCGACGACATCGCGTTCGGCCTCGAGAACCGCTGCGTGCCCACGGCGGAGATCTGGCCGCGCGTCCACGCGGCGCTCGCGGCGGTCGCGTTCCCCTACCCCGAGGACCACCGCACCGACGCGCTCTCCGGCGGTGAGAAGCAGCGTCTCGCGATCGCGGGGGCGCTCGCGCTCGAGCCGCGGCTCCTGCTGCTCGACGAGCCCACCGCGAATCTCGACGCCGTCGGCGCGGGCGAGGTGCGCGGCGTTCTCCGTTCGCTGGCGCGCACGGACGGGCCGACGCTCGTGCTCGTCGAGCACCGCGTGGCCGACGCGGTACCGCTCGTCGATCGCGTCGTCGTCATCGAGGCCGGCGGCGGGGTGATCGCCGACGGCCGGCCGTCGGACGTCTTCGCGCGCGAAGGCGAGCGGCTCGCGTCGCTCGGGGTCTGGGTCCCCGGCCACGATCCGGCGCCGCCATCGCGAGCGACGCAGACCGGACCGGCGCGGATCCTCGCCGAGGCCACCGACCTCGGCTTCCGCTACCCCGGCGCACCCGCGTGGGCGCTCGTGCACGCGGATGTCGACGTCGGCGGCGGCGAGGCGGTGGCGCTCAGCGGGCCGAACGGCTCGGGGAAGTCGACGCTCGCGCTCCTCATGGCGGGCCTTCTCCGCCCGGGTCGCGGCGTCGCGCGCCTCGGAGCGGACGAGGCATGGCGACTGCCGGCCCGACGACTCGTGACGCGCGTCGGCACCGTCTTTCAGGACCCCGAGCACCAGTTCGTGGCGGAGCGCGTCGACGAGGAGCTTGCGATCGGACCGCGGCGCGCCGGTCGCGGCGACCTCGCCGCGCGGCGCGTCGCGACCGAGCTTCTCGAGCGGCTCCACCTCGCCCACCTCGCCGCGGCGAACCCCTTCACGTTGTCCGGCGGCGAGCAGCGACGGCTCTCGGTCGCGACCGCGCTCGCGACAGCCCCTGCGCTCCTCGTGCTCGACGAGCCGACGTTCGGCCAGGACCGGCGTACCTACACCGAGCTCGTCGTGCTCCTCGCGGCGCATCGCGACGCGGGCGGCGGCGTGCTCTTCGCCACACACGACGCCGACCTCATCGCGTCGCTCGCCGACCGGACCATCAGCGTGCGGGACGGGCGCGCCGCGTGAGGCTGCTCGAGCCGCTCGTCGTCGATCCGCGCGCGCCGCTCGCGCGCATGCACCCGCTCGCGAAGATCGGCGGCGCGCTCATCATCATGCTCGGACTCCTCATCACGATCGATGTCGTGACGAGCGGGATCGTGCTCGTCGCGATCCTCATCGCCATCCGGCTGCTCGGCCTCTCACCGCGCGCCGTCGCGAACCGCGCGACGCCGCTGCTCGTGAGCGCGATCGCGCTCGGGATCTTCAACGCGCTCGTCGGGACCAGCGGCGCCGCCGGTGGTGTCGCGATCGCGATGCGGCTCATCGGCATCTCGCTGTCCGGCATCGTCGCCGTGGCCGCGGTCGATCCGACCGAACTCGCCGACGCGATCGTCGAGCACCTTCACGCGCCGCCGCGCTTCGTCGTCGGCGCGCTCGCCGCGTATCGGCTGTTCCCGCTCTTCTCGCGGCAATGGGACACGCTCGGCCTCGCGCGTCGCGCGCGCGGCATCGAAGCGGACCGCACGCTCTGGCAGCGCCTCGCGGCCTTCCCGGACCGCGCCGTCGGCCTCCTCGTCTCGGCGATCCGACGGGCGACGCGGCTCGCGCTCGCGATGGATGCCCGCGGCTTCGGGTCGCGCGCGTGCCGAACGCTCGCGCGACCGCACGCCTTCGGAAGCGGTGACATCGCGCTCTTCCTCGCCACGGTCGCGTTGGTCTCCGCGGCGACAGCGACGAGCATCGCGCTCGGTACCTGGCGGCCGCTCCTGACCTTCTGATCGGCCGCGCCCGCGGAGCCGCTAGAGCGTCGGTGTCTTGATCTCGATCCCGAGCGAGCGCAGTCGTGCGAAGAGCGCTGCCGGTGCGACCTGCGCGTGCGGGAGCACGACGCCTGGCGGGAACATACCGCCGCGCGCGAGGGCTTCGGCCGCGATGACCGCCGGCTCGACGGCGATGAGGTAGCTGCGACGCGGCGCGGAGAAGACGTACGCCA
Source organism: Candidatus Limnocylindria bacterium (assembly GCA_044866725.1). Classification (GTDB taxonomy): domain Bacteria; phylum Chloroflexota; class Limnocylindria; order P2-11E; family P2-11E; genus CF-39. The sequence continues at coordinate 29,818 of JBIOUD010000091.1, forward strand.
TGCCGCGCGCCCCCTCGTGTAGCTCGACGGCGAACACACCGCTCCGCCGTCCGAGCCCGGCCGCCCCGATACGCGGCCCGAGCGCGCGCACGATCGCCGCGAGCGGCGGCACACGCGCGGCGAACGCGAGCGGAGCGTGGCCGAGGAGCGTGTTCGGGTCGACCCAGAACTCCGCGCGCTGGATCGAGGGCCACGACCGCGGAAGCAGCACCGACGCGGCGCTCTCGACGAGGCCGCCGATCCGCTCCGACGCCGGGAAGGCACGCTCGTCGCGGTAGCCCGGGACGAACGTCATGCGGCCGTCGCGCAGCGTGCGCACCGGACGCCCGATCGAGGCGGTCATGCCGCGCACCGTCGCGGGGCTGGCGGTCTCGGCGGAGGCGGGCGCGATGAAGAGATCGACGCTGTCCGGAGCGCCCATGCCGCTCGCGTTGATGCACGCGCCCGCGATGGCCGCGACCGCGCTGCACGCCGGGAAGAGACGGGAGCCGGTCGCCGCGGCGCGCTCCGAGAGCGCGAGCACCGCCTCGCTCCACCCGAGCGATTCGGAGATGTCGACGACGTCGCAGCCCGCGTCGATGGCCGAGCGCACGAGACGCGTCGTGCGCGCGGCGAACGGGCCGGCCGTGTCCACGACGACATCGCCCGCGCTCAAGGTGTCGAGCAGCGAACCCTCCTCCTCCGCGTCGAGCTGGAGGTCCGCGCCGCGCCGGGTCGCGATGAGCGGCGTGACGCCGGCGGCCCGCAGACGCTGCGCGACGAGCCGGCCGAAGAAGCCGGCGCCGACGACGATGACGCGCCTCACGGCGATGGAGCCGTGGGGACGGGCCCGTCGCGCAGGCGACGACCGAGCCAGACGCACCACGGGATGAAGAGCCCGAAGAGCCCGGCGGTCGCGAGCGCGGTGATGAACGGAGCGTCGATCGCGGTGCCGATCGAGAGGAACGCGCCCGCGGCCCACATGAGCACCGCGTACGCACGCGCCATCGGTCCGAGCGGCGTCGCGAGCGTGAGGACGACGCCGGCCACCGTGTAGAGGCCGTTCGCGACGGCGCCCGTGAGGAAGAACGCGGCCGGTGCGACCGCCGCGTGCCCGTCCGCTCCCGCGACGATCAGCGCGAGCTCAGCGGTCCAGTCCGCGACGATGCCCGCGAGCACGATGAGCAGGGCGACGTGCGGTCCGCTCACGCGCGCGCGCCACCACACGTAGAACCAGACGAGGGTCACTGCCGCGACCATCCACACGAGCCAGCCGACGCGCCACGCGACGAGGTGCTCGCCGATGTAACGGACGCGCTCCTCGATGCTCGGGACGAGCGTCGTGCCTGGCGCGAGCACCAGCGCGAGCACGACGACCGCGGCGAGATTCGCGATCGCGCACGCGAGGGGCGCCATGCGCGGAATCTACCGCGATACTTGAAGGATGCGACCGGCCATCCGGATCGGAGCGATCGTCGCTGGCGTCCTGCTCGTCGCGATCGGCTGGTACCTCGGGTCACCGCTCTTCATCCGCACGACCGCGAACGAGGCACTGCCGACCGTCACGGCTAGCGTGAAGACCGCCGCGCCAACAGCGGCGACTTCCGCGATCGCGACGCCGGCGAGCTCGCTACGGGTGCAGGAGCCGACGGTCCTGCGCCGGGGACAGCTCCAGTACGTCGACGCGCTGCACAACGGCAAGGGCGCTGTCTTCATCATCGCCGTGGACGCGAAGCAATACCTTCGCTTCGAGGACGTCGCGATCACGAATGCACCGGACGTCCACGTTTACCTCTCGAAGGACCGCGGCGGGAAGTGGTCTGAAGCGCAGAGCACGTATCTCGGCCCGCTGAAGGCGACGAACGGTTCGTTCAACTACGAGCTGCCATCGCCGATCGATCTTGCCGCGTACGGGAGCGTCGTCGTGTGGTGCCGCGCGTTCGCCGTGCTCGTGACCTGGGCCGACCTCGGTCCCGCCTAGCCCAGCCGGTAACCCACCCCGCGCACGTTCACGAGATCGGGTACGCCTGACGCGACGAGCTTCGAGCGCAGGCGCGCGAGGTGCGCCTTCAGCCACTCCGGGTCGGGGTCGCGCTCGTCCGGCCATCCCGCGCGTAGCAGCGCCTTACGGTCGACCACTTCCCCGGGCCGGGCTGCGAGTGCGGCAAGGAGGCGGAACTCCGTCGGCGTGAGGTCGAGCACGTCGCCGCCAACGCTCGCTCGATGCGTGCGCGGATCGACGGAGAGCTTCCCGACCTTCGCGGCGTTGGCCCGCGACGGCGCCGGAGCGCGACGGAGCAGCGCGCGCACGCGCGCCGAGAGCTCGCGCTTGCTGAACGGCTTCTCGAGGTAGTCGTCGGCGCCGAGGTCGAGGAGCCGCGCGCGCTCCTCGCTGCCCTTCTCGCCGGTGAGCATGAGGATCGGCGTGCTCGACGCGGCGCGGATCGCGCGGCACACCTCGTCGCCCGACATCCGCGGGAGCTTGCGATCGAGGATGACGAGGTCGGGGTGTTCGTCGGTGTGGCGCCGGAGCGCGGTCTCGCCGTCATACGCGGTCACGATCTGGTGCCCGTCCTCACCGAGGAGCGCGCCGACCATGCCGACCATCGCGGGCTCGTCGTCGACGACGAGGATCGTCGTCACGACTTCGCGAGCGGCACGCTGAAGGCGAATGTGCCGCCGCGCGCGCCTTCCTCATACCAGATGTCCCCGCCGTGCGCCTCGATGACGCGGCGCGACGCGAAGAGGCCGATGCCGGTCCCCGCGACGCCGTTGTGCTCGCCACGCGCGTACGGCTCGAAGAGCCTGGGCCGCTCGTTCGGCGGGACGCCGGGACCTTCATCCGAGACGCGCACGATCGCGCGATCCGCCTTCGCCTCGAGCCTCACGCGGATGCGCGTCTTCTCCGGCGCGTACTTCGTCGCGTTGTGCACGAGGCCGGCGAGAACGTCGCCGACGCGACGGCGGTCGCCCCGCACCCAGATCGGCGCGCCGGTGCGCGGCGCGATGAGCCGGTGACGCCGTCCGAGCGGTGCGAGCTCCATGAGTGTGTTCCCGGCGACGACGCGCAGATCGAAACGCGTTCGCCGCAGGGTGAGGTTCGGCTGATCGATGCGGACACCGGTGAGGATGCGGTCGACGAGCTGATCGAGGCGACCGACCTGCGCGACCGCCTCGTCGATCGGGACCTTGCTTTTCCCGTTCTTCTCGGCGAGGAGATCGAGGTAGCCGCGAATGACGGACAGCGGCGTGCGTAGATCGTGCGTGACGACGGCGACGAACTCGCTCCGCGCGCGCTCGAGCTCGCGCAGGCTCTCCGTCGTCTCGCGCTCGAGTGCATACAGGGAGGCCTTGTCGATCGCGAGCGCGGCCTGGTTCGCGAGCGTGCCGACGAACGCGACCTCCTCGTCCTCGACCGTCGTGCCGGCGGGGACCTCCAGCGCGACCGCGCCGAGGAGTCGCTCGCCCGCGAGGAGCGGGATGGCGACGTGTTCGCCCTCGACGATCGGGCGCGCCTCGCTCACCGCGCGCTTGGCGATCTGCGCGATCGCCTTGCCGGGCTCGCCGGTGCGCGCGCGCTCACGCAGGTCGTCGTCGTCGCGCAGGAACATCGCGCCGGCGGCGCCCGGATACACCCGGACGAGCCGGTCGAGGATGAGCGCGAGCACCTCGTCGAGCTCGAGCGTCGACGTGAGCACGTTCGACACTTCGAACAGGGCGGAGACCTCGCGCAGCTTGCGCTCGGCCTCGCGCTGCAGCCGGCCCTTCTCGATGATCCCGGCGACCTGGTTCGCGATCGTCTGCAG
>JBIOUD010000092.1:0-4053 GCA_044866725.1 Candidatus Limnocylindria bacterium
CGCCTCGCGCTCGTCGACGAAGACCGTGATCTGACCCCGCTGCGCGACCTGCCATGAGCCGAAGAGGCCTCGGTCGACCCGCGATGCGATGCCCGCGGTGCGCAGGCGTGACGCGATGACCTCAGCGCTGGCCTCATCGTTCGGGAATGCCACACCGACCTCCGCCACGGCGACCTCCATGGACAGCGCCCCGATCAGGGCCTGAACGGGATGACGTGCTCCTGCTCTTCGGGATCGTTGCGGGCGACGACCGCGACGACCGGCTCGTCGTAGGGGTTCTCCGGGTAGTGCGGCACACCGGGCGCGATGAAAAGGAAGTCGCCGGCGTTCGTCTCGAGCGTGTACTGGAGCTTGTCGCCCCAGTGGTGCACGGCGCGCCCGCTGATGACGTACACCGCCGACTCGAACTCACTGTGCGTGTGCGGCTCCGCGCTCGCGTGCGGCGGCACGACGATGAGATTCAGCGAGAGCCCGGTCGCGCCCGACGTCTTCCCCGAGACGCCGAGGTAGTACGGGATCCTCTGCTTCGCCTCGAACGACTCGAGCGAGCGGACCCGCACGCTGCCATCGTGGCCGGCGATGTCGACCTTCCCCGCTATTGGACGCCGCCCTTCGTCATCGGGAGCGGGTCGAGCACCTTCCGCAGCTTCGCCTCATCCATGACCTTCTCGTCCGTCGCGACGTCGATGAGCGAGCGTTTCTCCGCGAGCGCGCGCTTCACGAGCGCAGCGGCCTTCATGTAACCGATGTGCGGGGTGAGCGCCGTCACGATGATCGACGGGGACATGTCCATGAGCTCCTGCGAGCGCGCCTCGTCGACGCGCAGACCGTCGATCGTCTTCTCGCGCAGCGTGCGCACGGCGTTACCGAAGATCGTGGCCGAAAAGCAGATCGCGAAGTTGATGCCTGGCATCATCACGTTGAGCTCGAGCTGCCCGGCCTGGGCGCCCCACGCGACGGCCGTGTCGTTCCCGATGACCTGGAAGCAGACCTGATTGACCATCTCGACGATCGCGGGGTTCACCTTGCCCGGCATGATCGACGAGCCGGGCTGCACCGCGGGGATCGACAGCTCACCGAACCCGGTGCGTGGTCCGGACACAAGCAGGCGGATGTCGTTGCAGATGGACGAGACCTCGATCGCGGCCGTCCGCATCCCACTTGAGATCCGGATGAACGGCGCCATCGACTGCATCGAGGCGAAGAGATCCTTCGCCGGGATGATCGGATCGCCGGTCCAGTCGGCGAGGAGCGCGCACACGCGCTCGCGCACGCCGTCGGTCGCGTTCAGCCCCGTGCCAGCAGCCGTGCCGCCGATGCCGAGCTCGCACAGCTCGGTGCGACCCGCGCGGAGCCTTGCTGCCGCGCCGCGCACGCGCGCAGCCCAGCCGCCGATCTCCTGACCGAACGTGACCGGCACCGCGTCCTGCAGGTGGGTCCGTCCCGGTTTCACGACGCCCGCGTACGCCTTCGCCTTCGCGTCGAGCGCCGCGGCGAGCTTGTCGAGCTCGTCGCACACGACCTTCGTGAGCTCGAGATGCGCGAGGCGCATCGCCGTCGGCGTCACGTCGTTCGTGGACTGACCCATGTTCACGTGGTCGTTCGCATTCACGTGCTCGTACGTCCCGAGCGCGCCGCCGAGGACCTGATTCGCGCGGTTGGCGATGACCTCGTTCACGTTCATGTGGAACGAGACGCCCGCGCCGGAGTGGAACACGTCGACGACGAACTGGTCGGCGTGCTCGCCGGCGAGGACCTCATCGCACGCCTTCACGATGGCGTCGCGCCGCTTGCTATCCAGGCGACCGGTCTCGCCGTTGGCGATCGCCTCGGCCTTCTTGATGCGGACCATGCCACGAACGAACGCCGGATACGGGGGAAGTCCGCTGATCGGATAGTTCTCGATCGCCCGCTGCGTCTGAGCGCCCCAGAGGGCCTGCGCGGGTACCTCGATCTCTCCGAGGGTGTCCTTCTCGCGACGCGTGGAGCTCGTGCGCGTCTCCTTCGCTGCGGTCGCCATCTGTGACTCCTTGCCCCCGGTCAGGGACTAGAATAGGTGTTCCGCGTGCAGAAGAATCGGCTGACCTGGATGATCGGCGGACCCCAGGGCAGCGGTATCAACGCCTCCGCCGAGGTGTTCGCGAAGGCCTGCTCACGAGCCGGTCTCCGTGTCTACGCGAACATCGAGTACCACTCCAACATCATGGGCAAGCACTCGTTCTACCGGGTGCGCGTCGATGATGAGGACATCCGCTCCTATCGCGACAAGACCGACATCCTCGTCGCGCTCGACCACGAGACGCTCGCCGGCGACGGGGACCACCGGCGCTGGGCGACGCACTTCGGGCATCTGAACGAGCTGAACGAGGGTGGCGGCGTCATCTACGACGCCGAGATCGGCTTCGACCCGTCGCACGCCGAGCGAAAGGACCTGCGGTTCTACGCAGTCCCGTTCATGGACATCATCAAGAAAGCGCTCGAAGAGGTCGGCAAGGCCGAGCAGGCCCGGCGCTACGAGGTCATGAAGAACACCGTCGGCCTCGGCGCGTCGCTCGCGCTCTGCGACTACCCCTTCGATCTCGTCGCCGAGGTCATCCAGGGCCAGTTCAAGGGCAAGCGCAGCGAGGTCGGACAGCTGAACGTCCGCGCGGCCCGGCTCGCGTTCGATTACGTGAAGACGAACTTCGACATCGACGGATTCCCGTACACGCTCAAGCCGGGACCCGAGCCGAAGGCTCGGATCCTCGCGAAGGGTTACGAGATCGGCGCGATCGCGAAGCTCAAGGCCGGCTGCGCGCTCCAGACCTACTACCCCATCTCGCCGGCGACGGACGAGAGCGTGTTCCTCGAGCGCAACCAGCGCGAGTACGGACTGCTCGTGGTGCAGTGCGAGGACGAGATCTCGTCGATCAACATGGCGGTCGGCGCGGCGCACATGGGCGTACGCGTGTCGACGGCCACGAGCGGCCCCGGCTTCGCGCTCATGGTCGAGGGCATCGGCTTCGCCTCCATCACCGAAGCCCCGGGTCCCGTGCTCGTCCTTTATCAGCGCGGCGGTCCGTCGACGGGTCTGCCGACACGGCAGGAGCAGGGCGACCTCCTCTTCGCGCTGCATCCGGCGCAGGGTGACTTCCCGCACATCGTCATCGCGCCGGGCGACCTGCGCGAGACGTATCAGGACATCTTCAGCGCCTTCAACTGGGCTGAGCGCTACCAGATGCCGATCATCGTCCTCTCGGACAAGAAGCTCGCCGCGGTCTACACGACGATCGACAAGCTCGAGCTGAAGTACGACAAGATCGATCGTGGCGCGACGTTCACCGGGAGCGAATGGACCGCGGTCGACGCGAAGGGCCCGCACGACGGGCACACGAACGGGGATGGCCAGGGCAACGGCGAGCTCAAGGAGTATCTCCGCTACGCGCTCACGAAGGACGGCATCTCACCGCGCAGCCGTCCGGGCATCGTCGGCGGTCGCTTCTGGGCGACGAGCGACGAGCACGACCCCGACGGTCACATCACCGAGGGCGTCGACATGCGCGTCACGATGATGCGCAAGCGCATGGGCAAGCTCGCGCTCGCGGCAAAGGCCATTCCCCAGGACCAGCAGTACACGCTGCACGGTCCGGCGGACGCCGACCTCACCGTCGTCGGCTGGGGCTCCACGAAGGGCACGATCCTCGACGCCCTCAAGGTGCTCGCCGCGGATGGGAAGACCGTCAACTTTCTGCAGTGCCGTCTCATGCGTCCGTTCCCAGTGCAGGCGGTCGGCGACATCCTGCGCAAGGCGAAGCGCGTCGTCTCGATCGAGGAGAACTACTCGGGGCAGCTCGCGACGCACATCGCCGCGGAGACGGGCTTCATGATCACCGACCGCATCACCAAGTACGACGGCCGCCCGTTCAGCGAGGACGAGATGATCGCTGCGATCGCGAACGCCCACGCGGGCGGGAAGGTCGAGCCGGTGGTGACGAATGTCAGTTAGCGCTCCGGTCAAGCTGACCATCAAGGACTACAAGTCCGAGCTGCACAACGACTGGTGCCCGGGCTGCG
>JBIOUD010000093.1:0-6850 GCA_044866725.1 Candidatus Limnocylindria bacterium
ATCGGCGTGAGCGGCGGCCAGCAGGCGGTCGGGCCCGCGACGGCCGCGCTGACCGAGCCGATCGGCGTCGGCGATCCGACCGGCGTCTTTCCTCCCGCGACTTCCGCCCCCACGGAAGGCATCGCCATAAGCGACGCGGTCACCGTCGTCGGGCCCGCCATCGTCAACCTGACCGAAGGCATCGGGATCGGCGACTCGTCCGCGAACCAGACCGGCATTCACGTGACGGTCGTCGAAGGCATCGCCATCGGCGACGCGGTCGCGATCGAGATGCCCGACGCGGACGTCTACGTCCAGCTCTCGGCGACGCCGGAACCCGTCAACCCCGGCACCCCGCTCACCTACCTCGTCACGCTCGGCAATCACGGCCCCGGCACCGCGACAGCGGCACGCTTCACCTTCGCTCCACCCGCGGGCACGACGTTCGTTTCTATCGACGGCGGGTTCGCCTGCGCTCCGGTCGCGGGCGGCCTCGACTGCCGCACACAGGGGTCCGCGTTCAGCGTGGCGAGCGGCGTGACCGCGCCGTTCCATCTCATCGTCAACGTCGCGCCGAACGCGACCGGGCCGCTCGTCGCTACGGTCACCGCGACCAGTGACGCCAGCGACCCGGCGCTCGCGAACAACACCGCGACGCGCAACACGCGACTAAATGCCGCACCATCGGTCACGCCTCCTGCGGCGCAGACCGCGTCCGAGGGGGCCAGCGCGAGCGTGGCGCTCGGCACCTTCACGGACGATCCGGGCGACGGACCGTGGACCGTGACGATCGACTGGGGCGACGGCACGCCGACGACGACGCGGACCGTGCAGTCCACCGGCGCGCTCGCGCCCGAGGCGCACACCTTCATCGAGGGACCAGCCTCGCCGAGCGTGCGCGTGAGGGTGACCGATCGCGGGAGTCTGAGCGGCGAGGCGGCGTTCACCGTCACCGTGGCCAACGCGCCGCCGGCCTCTCTCGCGCTCACGCTCACGCAGGCGGCGATCGACGAGGCCGGCACGGCGACGCTGTCTGGCTCGTTCAGCGACCCCGGCGCACAGGACACGCACACGGTGGTCATCGACTGGAAGGACGGCAGCGCGCCGACGACGATCTCGCTGCCGGCAGGTGCGCTGACCTTCAGTGCGACGCACGACTACGCGGACGACGCGCCGACGGCGACGCCGGCGGACCAGTACGCGATCGGCGCCACCGTGACCGACGACGATGGCGCGAGCGCGCAGGGCACGACGACGCTCACGGTGCGCAACGTCCCGCCGGTGCTCGGCGCCATCACTGCGCCGACCGCTCCGCAGGCCACGGGTACGAGCGTGAGCGCCTCCGCGCCGTTCACCGACGTCGGCAAGCTCGACACGCACGCGGGCACATGGAGCTGGGGGGATGGGAGCGCGAGCGCGGCGGCGATCGTCGAAGCGAGCGGGGCCGGGACAGCGACCGGCTCGCACACGTACTCAGCCGCCGGCGTGTACACGGTGATGCTCACCCTCACCGATGACGACACGGGTTCCGTCACCACGACCTTCCGCTACGTCGTGGTCTACGACACGACTTCCGGCTTCGTGACCGGCGGCGGCTGGATCACGTCACCCGCGGGCGCCTACCCCGCGGATCCCTCGCTGACCGGGCGCGCGAGCTTCGGATTCGTGTCGCGTTACCAGCGCGGCCAGTCCGTGCCGTCCGGAAACACCCAGTTCCAGTTCCAGGCCGCGGACCTGAGCTTCAAGAGCACGTCGTATGACTGGCTCGTCATCGCCGGCGCCCGCGCGCAGTACAAGGGCGTCGGAACGATCAACGGCTCCGGCGACTACGCCTTCCTGCTCACCGCGGTCGACGGCCAGACGAGCGGCGGCGGTGGGACGGACAAGATCCGGATCAAGATCTGGGACCGCGCCACGGGTAACGTCGTGTACGACAACCAACTCGGCACGGACGAGAACGAGCAGCCCACGACCGTCCTCGGCGGCGGAAGCATCGTCATCCACCAATAGCGTCCGTGCCGGAGCACGCTCCCTATCGTTGTTCCCGAGGATGAGAGCGTTGGCAGTCCGGATCGTCGCCGTGTTCGTGGCGGCTGCGTGCACGGCGACGGTGACAACTCCGAACCCACCGACGAACACACCAACGACCGCTCCAACGGTCCTCTCGACGCCCGCGCCCACGGCGACACCGACACCGACGGTCGCGCCTACGCCAGCGCCGACTCGGCGCCCTGAGCCGCCGGTCGTCGCAGGGGACAGCACCGGGATCGCCGCGCAGATCGTGATGACCGAGCGCGCCATACGCGATCCGGCGACGAACGCCGCCGACCTCGCGTGGATGGGACACCTGCAGCAGCTGGCGTATCGGCATCTCGCGGCGCACCCCGAGCTGCGCGACGCGACGCTCGCCGCGCTGCCCGCGGACGTCCGCACGAGCGCCACCGCCAACGCGTCGGCGACGGCGGACCTCCGGTCGACGGTCGTGCCGCGCACCGAGCTGCCGACGGCGTGGAAGATCGTCGCGCCGGCCCCGATGGCCGATCTCGAGCGCTACTACCGCGAGGCCGAGGTCGAGTTCGGTGTGTCCTGGGCTTACCTGGCGTCCATCCATCTCGTCGAGACGCGGATGGGTCGCATCCGCGGGACGTCGGTCGCGGGCGCGATGGGGCCGATGCAGTTCATGCCCGGCACGTGGGCCGCGTACGGCGAAGGCGATGTGAATTCGGATCGCGACGCGATCCGCGCCGCGGCGCGCTACCTCAAAGCGAACGGCGCGCCGGGGAACATGCCGAACGCGCTCTTCCGCTACAACCAGTCACAGCCGTACGTGCGCGCGGTCACCGCGTACGCCGAGGTCATGCGCGCGGAACCGGCGGCGTATCGCGGTTACTACCACTGGCAGGTCTACTACCTCACGACGGGCGGAGACAGGCTCCTCGCCGTCGGCTACGGCGGCTGATCGGCGGTCGTCGACGCGACGCGGCCGGGGTCTTCGCGAGCGAGATGTCCTGGTGGTCCTCGCCGGCCTGCAGGTGTGAGAACGAGCGGCAGTCGTCGTACGTCTTCTTCGACATGGGTCACGGCTTCCAGTCGCGGTACTTGATGTGCGCGGGATCGGTCTTCTTCAGCGGGAACCGCTCGAGGCGGTCATACAGCCACTCGAACCACTCGAACGCCGCGGGATTTCCCGCGCGGAAGCGGCCGAGGTAGGCGCGGAACTTCCGCCAGGTGAGCCGGACCATCCCGCCAGAGAGCTCATCGGTGAGCTCAAGCGGGATCATCCGTGCGTACACGAGGTACCCGAGGTTCTCGTAGTTCACGCAGGTCTGGATGATGGCCGCCTCGAGCTCGGGACCGAGTGCGTGGATGGCCTCGGGCGGTGCGTCGTCAGGCAGCTCGAAGATGCGCCGCGCGGAGCGCGAGAAGAGCTCCGGCGGCGAGGTCGTACGCATGAGCGTGAGCGCGGTCTCCTGCTGACGCGACTTCAGGAACGCGCGGAACTGAACGGTCGCGTAGATGAAGAAGAACACGCCGGTGGTCGTCCCGATGACGTTGAACAGGATCTGGAGCTCGACTGGCACGACGTCCCTCCCCCGCGGGGAGATGATGCGCTACTGCGTCAGCAGCCGCCGTGGTGGCGGCACCAGCCGTGCCCGTGGTGCTGCGCGACCTCGATCGGGTCCGTGTTCGTGGCGATTGCCTCGAGGTTGTCGGACACCATCTCGAACACGTTGCCGATGCCGCCGGCGAGGAACGAGAGCGCGACCATCGCGCCCAGCGCGATGAGGGCGATGATGACCGCATATTCGACGAGCCCCTGACCTTCATCGCGCGCGAACTCGCGCACGCCGCGCCGCAGGTTGAGGACGCCGAGCCGGAGCAACACTTTCGACGTCATATCAAAGGATCGAGCACGCTCGCCTGCCAGCCGCGGACGGGGGCACCTTCTCCCCCGAGCGGGGGACGAGCTACGACACCGAGGTGTCCGTGAGCGCCTCGAGACTGCGGCATCATCGCTCGATGCCACGCGTTAGGGCCGGCGGGCTCGAGCTCTACTACGAATCCCTCGGCGAGGGCACGCCGATGGTCCTCCAGGCGCACGACCACACGCCCTGGCTGTTCGGCCAGGCGCCCGTCTTCTCGCAGCGCTACCGCTTCCTCACGTACGACCGTCGCGGCACCGGCCGCTCGTTCTCGCCGCCCGGGCCGTGGTCCGCGGCGGACCTCGCGAACGACCTCGCCGCCTTCCTCGACGCGCTCAGGATCGACAGGGCCATCGTCGGCGGGTCGAGCCTCGGCGGCGTCGTGACCGCGCAGTTCGCCGTGGACCATCCCGGACGCGCGCTCGCGCTCGTCATCGGCCACACCGTGCCGTACCTCGATCCCGAGGGTGCGGCTTGGCTCGAGCGCGAGATCGAGACCGCGCGCTCCGGCGGAGCGGCGATCGTGAATCAGCCACGCTCGAGCGCCGATGAGCAGGAGGGACCGCCGACCACCGATCCGGCGTTCGCGGCGATGCCGTGGGCGACGATGATGGCCGCGACCGGCACGGGCCTCGGACGCACGCCCGAGGAGCGCGCCACCGCGATCGCGGTGCTGCGCGGCTGGGACCAGCGTCCGCGCAAGGCCGACCTCGCGAAGATCGACGTGCCCACGCTCGTCATCGTCGGCGAGAACGAGCCGCGCACGACGATCGAGGGCTCGCGCGAGTGGGCCTCGTGGATCCCCGGCGCACGCTTCGTCATCCTGCCGGGCGCGCATCACGCGGCGCCACGCGAGGCCGCGCCCGCGTGGAACGCGGCGGTGCAGCGATTCCTCGACGAGCACGGCCTCGGCGCGCGGCTCGCATACGCGCCTGCGGGACAATGAGCACGTGGCCGTAACCGCACGTCGCGTCGCCGCGCCGCGTGGAAAGACGCTCTCCTGCCTCGCGTGGCCGCAGGAGGCCGCGTTCCGCATGATCCAGAACAACCTCGACCCCGCGGTCGCGGAGCGGCCCGACGAGCTCATCGTCTACGGCGGCACCGGTCGCGCCGCGCGCTCATGGCCGGCGTTCGATCGGATCCTCGCGACGCTCCGGCGCCTGAAGAACGACGAGACGCTCCTCGTGCAATCCGGAAAACCTGTCGGCGTCTTCCGCACGCACGAGTGGGCGCCGCGCGTGCTCATCGCGAACTCGCTCCTCGTGCCGAAGTGGGCGACGTGGGAGAAGTTCCGCGAGCTCGAGGCGCTCGGTCTGACGATGTACGGACAGATGACCGCGGGGTCGTGGATCTACATCGGGACGCAGGGGATCCTCCAAGGGACCTACGAGACGTTCGCGGCGGTCGCGAAGCGGCACTTCGGCGGATCGCTGAAGGGCACGCTCACCGTGACGGCCGGGCTCGGCGGCATGGGCGGCGCGCAGCCCAGCGCGATCACGATGAACGAAGGTGTCGGTCTCATCGTCGAGGTAGACCCGGGTCGCGCCGAGCGGCGGAAGACGCAGGGCTTCCTCGACGAGATCGCGCGCGACCTCGACACCGCGCTCGCGACGGTCGAGCGTCACCGGGCCGCGGGCACGCCCCGCAGCGTCGGCCTCATCGCGAACGCGGCCACGATCCTCCCCGAGCTCGTGCGCCGGAACGTGCACGTCGACGTCGTCACCGATCAGACGAGCGCGCACGATCCACTCGATGGATACGTGCCGGACGTCGACGACGCGAAGGCGCTACGCGACCGGGACGCGTCGGCCTACGTCGCCGCGTCGCGCGACGCGATGGCGCGGCACTGCGCGGCGATCGTCGCGCTGCAGAAGCGCGGGGCGATCGCGTTCGACTACGGGAACAACCTGCGCGGCGAGGCGCAGACCGGCGGGTTCAAAGATGCCTTCGCGTATCCCGGCTTCGTCCCGGCGTACATCCGTCCGCTCTTCGCCGAGGGGCGCGGGCCGTTCCGCTGGGTCGCCCTGTCCGGGAACGCAGCGGACATCCATCGCACGGACCGCCTCGTGACCGAGATGTTCCCGGACGACCAGACGCTGGTGCGCTGGATCAAGCTCGCCCACGACCGCGTCCCGTTCCAGGGCCTGCCGGCGCGCGTCTGCTGGCTCGGGTACGGCGAGCGGGCCGAGTTCGGCGAGCGCATCGACACGCTCGTCGAGAAGGGCGAGATCAGCGCGCCCGTCGTCATCGGCCGCGACCACCTCGACTCAGGGTCCGTCGCATCCCCGTTCCGCGAGACCGAGGGGATGAAGGACGGCAGCGACGCGATCGCCGATTGGCCGATCCTGAACGCGCTCGTGAACACCGCAGCCGGCGCGACCTGGGTCTCCGTCCACCACGGCGGCGGCGTCGGCATCGGGAACTCCATCCACGCCGGCATGGTCTGCGTCGCTGACGGCACACCGCTCGGGCGCGAGAAGCTACGGCGCGTGCTCACGACCGATCCCGGCACCGGCGTGATGCGCCACGCGGACGCCGGCTACCCCGAGGCGCTGGACGTCGCGCGCGAGCGCGGCGTGGACCTGCCGAGCGGCTGAGCCGGCTCGCGCGCCATGAGCGCGAGCGCGATCGCGACGAGGAGCAGCACCCCGCCGGCGTGAGCCACAGGAACCATGAGGTCGTGGACCTGCGTGACCTGCATGAGCGCCCACGCGACGACGAGCGCCGCGATGGCGAGCACACGTGATGCCCCGGCGAGCGCGAGGGCGCGCGCCAGCGTGATCGCGAAGAGCGGCAGCGATGCGATGAGGAAGGTCGTCCAGAAGAAGCCGAAGGGCGCGAGGTACGGCGAGAGGGCGAGCGCGATGTGGTGCCACTCCGTCTCGCGCGCCGGCTCGCGGTGCGCCTTGACGCCGCAGACGATCGCCGCGCTGAGCGCGGCGAGCCCG
>JBIOUD010000094.1:0-21973 GCA_044866725.1 Candidatus Limnocylindria bacterium
TAATCCCGACTCCGGGAACAGCAGGCCAAGCTCCTGCGCCCAAGCTTTGAGCTCGCCGAGATACCACGTGGCCTTCGCCTTGAGCCAGTAGGGCAGCAATGCGTCGAGCTCGTGTTGGGCTATGCCCCGGTCCGACGGCGTGATCTGGAGGAGCAGCTTCGCGCGGCGCTGCCGAACGAGCGTGACGAGGTACGCGCCGGCCCTGTCGGCGTACTGCGAGCGCTCACATTCGAGCAACACACGTGCGTACGCGTCAAGCGCATCGCTCAAGCGCCCGGCGCTCTCGGCGATGTCAGCCTCAGCGAGTGCGACATTCCTGCGGTTGAAGGTGGGCACGACGGGCAACGGCCGCACCTCCAGGAGTGAACGCACAAATCGCTCGCGCGCTGACGTGTCGCCGCATGCTCGCGCAGCGAACAGGCCGATAGCGTGAACGTTCGACGCCGGCGCGAGACCCCAGTACCGGGTGCGGACCACCTCGTCCCGGACGGCATCGGCGACCGTGACCGCGTCGGCCGCACGACCGGCGAGCAGCAAGACGCGAGCTGCCCACGCCGCCGACGGGGCGCTGTAGCTGTAATCGGCCACGAGCTTGGCGACGTCCAGCTCTGCCGATGCCGGGCCGTTCCGCGCGATCGAGATCAGCGTGGCCGTGAGGTTCGGTACGTGAGCGTCGGAGCGGAGCGGGTCCGGCAACTGCGCGAAGAGCTTCACGAACCCGTCCCAATCCGCGTCGCCGCACATGCTGTCGAGTTCGCGGACCATCCACTCCTGCCGGACGTGACCGAGCTCCCGCGTGGCTGCTCGCAGCTCGCTTTCGGCGTCCCGCTGCTCCTGCGCCGGACCGTCCGCCACGAAGAGCTGAACTCGCAGAGTCTGGAGCGCTGCCCACAATTCGCTGCTCAGCTTGGCATCTCTCGCGATCTTGATCGCGTCACGGCACGTCGCAATGGCCTCGGTGTGCTCACCGAGTGCGAAGAGGCCGATCGAGACGTTCTGCGTCGAGAACGCGAGCTGAGCAGGGAGCCTGAGCTCGAGGGCTATCTCGCGCGCACGGCGAGCCCACACGACCGACTCCGCGCCGTCTCGTTTTCGGCCTGCCACGCCGGCGAGCGCCGAGTACGTGTCGGCGAGCGCCGCCGTGGGCCCGAGGGGCTCGAGCACCGCCCTCGCGCGATCGAGCTGTTCGCGCGCCGGCACCTCTTCGCTGTTTCGATAGCCGCCCTTCCAAAGCTCGAGCAGTGCCAGACCCTCGAGGTACGCGTCGCCCACTGTTCGCGCTATGTCGAGGGCCGCCTCCGTCGCGCGCGCGGCACGCTCATCGTCGCCGGCTTGCCGCAGGTACCGCATGAGCGTGATGTGCCGCTGTCCGGCCGCCAGCGTGCTGGCGTCGCTCAACGCGATCGCGCGCTCCATCGACCGCGCCGCGCCGTTGTAGTCGGTCGCTGCTGCCGCCTCTTCCGCGGCCGCTTCGTGAAAGTGGCTCGCCCCGGGTCGGTTCCCGGACTCTTCGAGGTGGTAGGCGAGCTCGGCAGCGGGCACTGCCCGCTTCTCACGCCGACGTTCCAGCGACGCCGCGACCTTCGCGTGCAACGCCACGCGTTCCGAATGAAGGAGCTGCTGCCGCAGCGCTTCGCGCGTCAACGCGTGACGGAATGCCAATGGCCGATCGGTCGTGTCCTCTAGGACGAGCCGCGCGTCGATCGCTTCATGGATGCTCGGCGCGAGCGCGCTGGACGTCGTGTCCAAAGCGTTCGCCAGAAGGTCGAGGTCGAAGCGGTGTCCAATGACCGACGCTGTCAAGATGACCTGCTGCGTCGAGCGCGACAGAGCCGTCCATCGGGCAACGACCCCCTCGGCGACACTTGCCGGGATGGCGTTCTTGATCTCGTCGACGTCGCACACCCAAGCACCCTCGGCGTAGCGCAGCCGGCCGCTCCGACGAAGGGTGTCGAGGGTCTCCTCCGTGTGGAGCGGATTACCCTCGCAGCGCGCGTGGATCAGATCGGCGAACTCGCGCGTGTCGCGAATCGCCGCATCTCGCAGCGCGAGCCGCGAACAAATGAGGGCTCCGGTTCCCTCTTTATCGAGTGGAGCGAGCGGAACGATCTCGACC
The DNA here is from genome assembly GCA_044866725.1 of Candidatus Limnocylindria bacterium. Lineage (GTDB taxonomy): Bacteria > Chloroflexota > Limnocylindria > P2-11E > P2-11E > CF-39. The sequence continues at coordinate 2,117 of JBIOUD010000094.1, forward strand.
AGGCGGGCTTTGCCAAGCTCCGCGAGGACGGCGCGCAGTGGATGGAGTCGATCGAGCTCATCGGTGCGGTACGTCGCGACGAGCAGGACCGGTAGCCCACGCAGACGGCGCGCCAGATAGCCGAACAGCTCGAGGCTCGCGGTATCGGCCCAGTGCAGATCCTCGACAAAAATCGCCAGAGGGCCGTCGCGGGTCAGATCGCCGAAGAGGCCGAGGTTCGCGCTGTGCATCTGGTAGCGGTCTCCGTTTTCGGCCCGCGGTCCCTTCACGCCGGGCGACATGAGCTGTCGGAGCTGGATGCCTCGCTCGCCCAAGGAGCGCGCCACGCGCTCCGTGCCGAAGGTCCTCTCGCATGACGCGATGACATCGGCAAAAGCTCCGAACGGCCGCCGCGACTCGATCTCCACGCAAGAGCCTTCGACCACCGTCACGCCGTCGCGACGAACATCAGCGCGGAACGCGTTGAGCAGGGCCGTCTTTCCCAAGCCGGCATCGCCGCCGATGACGATCGAGCGCCCGTCGATCTCGCTCTCGCGCAGGGCCCGGCGCAGGGTGATGAGCTCTTGCTCGCGGCCGACGATCGGACCAGAGGCGACGACACTTGGGTGGTCGGCTCGCAGTACTAACTGACGGCCGACCTGGACCGTCAAGACGTCATTCGATCTGCCAGCGAGAGGCTCCCCATGCTTGTGATTGTCCGCGTGGTGTCCAGCGTGGGATGGCCGGCGCGGTCGTGGATCGACCGCGCCGGCACGAAGATGCTCACGGCGCGAAGGCTGGGGCTGAGATGCCGTTGCCGATCGAGTCGCCAGCGGGGAACCCGGATCCGTGCGTCAGGTCGGTCTGCCCGACCGGGTACTCGCCGCCGAGGAGCCCCGCCGTGCCGGTCGCCGAGCCCGTCGCTGTGTCGTTGACGTCGAACTCCGTCAGATGGATGTCGCTCGCGCCGTTCGCTGGGACGCCCGCGCGCGCCGGCGCCGCGCCCTGAAGCGCTCCACAGCTGACGGCCGCGGTCACGAGAAGCAATGCAGCGATCCGCCATGGGTAGCTCTTGATCCTGAACATCTGTGCCTCCCTTTCGTGGCTAAGAGGCACTGTCGTCGGCGGGGGTCACGGTGCCATCCGTAGGACTACCGGGATGCGCTACCGGAAAACGTGGGACCGGAGGGAGCGCGGCATTGTTCGTCGCCGCGCCCCCTCCGCTGATGAGGAACGGGCGGTGTCAGTCCTCCCAGAGGCGAACGTTGTCGAAGGTCGCGATGCCCGTGAGTCCGCTCACGAGCGTCACGCGAACCTGCGTGACGCCTGCGGCCGCGGTGAATGACGTGACGCCGCTGAGCGTCGAGAGCACCGCGCCGGCTGCGTTCAGCTGGACGACGCTCACCGTGCCGCCGGTCGTATCGACGGTGACGCCGTACGCCTTGCCGGCTGTGACAGTGATCGCATCGGACGTCCACGAGCCTCCCGGTCCGGCGGTGACGCTTCGCTGACCGTCGGTCCCGCCCTGCGCGTATGTCGTGCTCCCTGAAGACGTCCAGTTGTTCGGTGCCGTGCCGGTCGACGACTGCTCGAACGACGCGTTCTGCACCTTGTTGCCCTTCACGGTCACGGTGCCGGTGACGCTGTTGTTTCCCTCGTTCGATTCGCTGATGGCGTTCCCAGGGTCGGCCGCGACGACGATCGTGCGGTCGCCCTTGATGCCCTTCGTGTCCCAGGTCACGCTCGCCGCGCCGGCGCCGCCGGCGTCGATCCGCGCGATGACCTGGTCGCTGCCGATGCGCGTCCCGTTGTCGCTGAAGCGGACGATCACGCCGCTTGCGGCGGCATTGCCCGCGTTGTGCACGGTCGCGGTGATCGTGACATGGTCGCCACCGACGATCTTCTGCGTCGAGAACGCGATGTCAGCCGGCGCGATCGCGAGATCCGGCACGGGTCGATGCCACTGGACCACGTTCTCGAAGACCTGCCAGCCTGAGTACGTGAGCGCGTAGTTCGCGAGTCCGTACGGATGGTCGTAGCGCTCTTCCGGGTCGGGCAGGAGCGCGCCCACGAAGCGGATGCGCCCTGAGCCCAGCGTGATCTCGCCGAGCGAGACCTGATCGGAGATCGTTCCGGCGATGCGTCCGCCGGCGGTGGTCCAGGCGCCACGGCGCACCGCCCACGTGAACGATGTCGAGGCGTTGTTGCCTGCGGCGTCCTGGATGGCATAGCCAAGCGGGACAGGCTCGACGGTCTGATGACGATTCGACGGGCCCTCGGCCGCGCCCGGCTGATTCACGTTCGCCGCGAGCGGGTCTGAGTACGTCGGAGAGCCGCTGTTGTTGAACTCGATATACGGCGCGTACACGGCGACCGGTTTGACGTCGTTCACGCCGCCGATGCCGAGGTGCGACAGGGCCCGCGCGGCGCCGTCGGTGAGGATGAGGTTGCCGCCGCCGTTCGCGAAGGCCTTGAGCTTCGCGTAGTAGCTATCGGCCTGCGCAGCCGTGCGCGTCGTCGGGTACGTCGGCGGCATGAAGCCGGGTGTCGCGCTGAACGTGATCGTGCCGCGGAGTGTCTGCGGGACGCCGGCCCAGTTGTTGACGCGTGCGCGGAAATGGCCGGCGAAGAACCCCGACACGCTCGCGGTCTCGCCGGTGTTGAGTCCGTTCGTCGAGCTGCCCAGCTGCACCCACGAACCGGTGGACGTTTGCTGGTCGATGAAGAGGTCGTAGTCGGACGTCGCGTCCCATACGACCGAGACGGTCATGCTCTGGTTGTTGAATTGCGGCAGCGAGTCGAATTCGAAGGTCGCGTCCGCAGCGCTCGTGTTACCCGCACTCGGGACTGGCGCGACGAGCGTGAAAGTCTGCCCTGGCTGCGGCTGGCCGCCACCCCCGAGTGCGTCGTAGTACCCGGGCAGCGGGTCGTTCACGACGATGACCGAGTCAAAAGATGAGAGGTCGGCGCCCGCCAGGATCGCGTCCGTCGTGACGCGGACGAGCGTCGTGTCCGAGGGCAGGAACGCGCGGAGGTCGTTGAAGAACTTGATGCTCGTGACGTCATAGGGGAGCTGGCCCGGATCGGGCCACGAGAGCTCGCGCGAGAACTCGATGCTCACGCGCTGGATGCCTGGCGGGGCGGTGTCGAATCGCACGCGATAGCGGCCCGGGATCGCGGCGTTCACGTTCACGGTCATCCCGGCCGCGGCGTAGAGCTGGAGCTCGTTGTAGTGCGAGTTCATCGTCTCCCAGCGCGGGCCGCCCTCGTCGTCGACGAGGTAGCGGTCGACGGAGACGCCCGTTGGGACGAGGTCGGCCGGCGAGGCGCCCTGCGCGTTCGTGTAGGTGACGTTCGCCGTGAAGCCGCCGCTGTAAACGCCCTGCTCGGGCCCGAGCACGTCGAACTCGAACGTCGGGTCGAGGCTCCCGTCGGCGGACGGCGAGATGACGTCCGCGGTGATGTTCGTCTGCGGGGGCAGCCCGGCATATGGGTTCGTACCCGCCGTGGTGCCGGTGTTCGTGAAGCGCCGGCCGTGGTCGACGTAGGCGATCCGCGAGCCGCTGATGGGGAACGTGCGTGACGAAGCGCGGAAGGCGCCCTCGATCTGCGCGTAGATGAGTCCCTTGTTCCCGTCGATGTGCGCCTGCTCGACGTCCGGCTCGAACGTCGTGTTCGGCGCGATGTGCGAGAGCCACATCTCGTTGTCGATCGCGACGTAGGCGTCGAGTCCGAGCGGACTGCCCATCCAGTCGCCGAGCGATCCGGTGGTCGTGTACGCGATCGTGTCCCAGACCGTGCCCCACTGCTGCGCGACATCCGGGACCGAGCCGCTGCCGTTGCCCGGCTGTACCCCCGCGAACCACGCGAGCCGGCCGACCGAGTCCTGCTGGATCCGCCGCGCGACCGCGACGACGGCCTGGTTGCGGGCGTAGTCCAGCTCGCCCGCAGGCAACATCGTGTAGGTGAATGCGTTGGCGTCGAGCATGCCGTGCAGGTCGCCGGTGCCGATGAAGCCCGGCTTCAATCCCTTGAGGAACGCGGCGTAGGCCTTTGTCTCAGGCTCGGACTCGGGTGTGTACGGTCGGAAGGTGTAGCCCTTCGTGATCCAGTCGCGGTTCGGGTCGACGCCGTTGCCGTTGTAGCGCTGGAACATCACGGCACCATTCGCCGACGGATCGCCGCGTGTCCACCCATCCGGGTTCGGGTAAAAGAACCAGATCTCCGATTGGCGCAGAGCGTCGCCGACGCTGATGGCCGACGCGCCGGTGCCGAGCGTCTCATCGAGGAGGCCGCGGCCCGGTTCGTTCCGCGCCCACAACACCAGGTCTTCGATCGCGCGCGTGCCGCCCTCGGCGCCCGCGCGCTCGATGCCGTGGATCGACAGGCTGAAGGCGAATTTCTTCTTCGTGCCGCCGACGCGCTCGTCGGTGACGCGCACCGCATACAGATCGGACTTCTTCCGGTCGAGCGTCTGCACCGGAATGCCGGCGGACTGACCCGGCACCTGCACGACCTGGAGGAATTCCGGGAACTTCGTCTCGAGGAATCGGAGGCCGGCGATCGTTTCGGAGTAGGTGAGGAAGGTCGTCGCGCACACGTTGCCCTTCGCGAACGGCGACTTCCCCGGCGTGCCTTTCACGCAGCCATGCGGATCGGGGAAGACGCGGCCGTAAAGCAACAGCGTCGTGTCGTCCGTCGCGACAGGTGACGCGAACGCGGGTCGTGCGTTACCGACGGAGAGCACAGAGATGACGAGCGCGAAGACGAGCAGTCGTGCGGTCGAACGGCGGAGCACAGTTCCTCCCGTTGAGCGTGTTCTGAGCGACGCTCGACGGTAGCGACGCGATCACGTCTGTTCGCGTAAATGTTTGGTCAAAGGGGCGTGCGATCTGCCGCTCGCACGGTGCGTTGACGACGGAACGCTTGCTTCCCTCCACGTTGCGTGACAATGACGCCATGTCCCTTCCCGACAGCACGCTCGTCGATGCGATCGAGTCCTCTCTGTTCCTTTATCCCGCTGTGCCTGGACTCACGAGCGATCTCGGCGTCCAGGGAATGCGCGGTCGCGTGACGAACATGTCGCACCCTCTCGCGAACCTCTGTGGCCTCGCGAAGCTGTCCGATCGTGACGCCGACGCGACGATCGCGCGCGTGAAAGACCGATTCGCGAAGGAACGCAAGGCGTTCGGGTGGGTCACCGGACCTGGGACGCGCCCGCGCGATCTCGAGCGGCGGCTCGCCGCCGCGGGGATGCAGCCGATCGCGCACCTCGCCGGCATGAGCGCGCCGGTCGATCTCGCGGTGCAGGCGAACCACGCCGTTCGCATCCGCGAGGTGAGCGCTGAGGAGCAGGGCCGCGAGACCGACATGATGGGCCGTGCGTACGGCATGCCGGCGGACATCGCATCGCTGTTCGTGCGTCTCGTGTCGGGGAGTCCCGGACTCAAGAGCCGCGCGTACTTCGCATACTTGGACGGCGACGATCCCGTGGCGTGGAGCTACCTCGTATACCTACCGAACTCGCCGGTCGTCCTCCTCGGGGGAGCGGCGACGCTTCCCGAGGCCCGTGGCAAAGGCATCTACCACGCGCTCGTGAAGCGCCGACTGGCCGACGCACGCGGCGACGGTCGCGAGGCCGCGGTCATCCAGGCCGATCGCGACACGTCGGCGCCGATCTGCGCGAAGCTCGGCTTCCGCGAGCTCTGCTCGCTCGAGGTCTACGGCTGGTCGCCGGAGCATTAGCGGACCGGTGACGTCCCGCGAGATCGCGATCCTCATGGCGCGCCTCGGCGCGGACTCGCTCGCCCTGCACATGCTCGGCGATCCGATCCTCACTCCGAGGTACGGATTCGCCGTCGTCACGCGCGGCGGCTTGCGCTGCTACTCGTCGACGAAGTTTCCGAAGGCCGGGGTGTTCAACCACGTGAGCGGCTACGGCACGTTCGGTCCGGCGACGCAGCGCTCGATCGACGCCGTGCTCCGTCACTACGACGCGCTCGGGCAGCCCGCCAACGTGGAGGTCATGCTGCCGACGGTCGCGCCCGCGGCGCGCGCGCTGCTCAAGCGGAACGGCTTCCGAGCCAAGGGGATCCTCTTCCAGTGCCATGTGCGCACGAGCGCGCGATCGCCGCGCGCGCACGAGGTGCGCGATCTCGAGATCGCGCGCGCGACGCCACGCGATGCGTCTCGGTACGCGAAGCTCGCGACGCGCGGCTTCGGCGGCGGTGGGCGCATCAGCGACGTGTTCGAGCGCGGCTGGACGCGTCAGATCCGCAGCGGCCGCCGGATGGCGGCGTTCATCGGCCGCGTGCACGGTCGCGATGCCGCGACCGGCGTGATCCTCGTGCGACCGAAGATCGCAGGCCTCTACTCAGGCAGCGTCCTGCGGCAATACCGTGGCCGCGGCATCCAGAACGCGATGATCGCGGCGCGCCTCGCACACGGCTGGGCGCGCGGCGTCCGCACCTTCTATTCGTGGAGCGATCCCGACAGCGTCTCGGCGCACAACCTCCGCGACGAGGGATTCCGCACGCGCTTCGAGGTGCACTGGTACACGCGGGCGGGCTGATCGCGGATCGGCCGATTAGCCTGCGCGAAGTGGCGAAGCTCAGTGCCGCCCGGCAAGCGCGTCTCATCGCAAGGATCCGAACGATCTGCCTCGCGCTTCCCGACACGAGCGAACGCCTGAGCCACGGCGAGGCCACGTTCTTCGTGAAGAAGCGCTCCTTCCTGAACATGGACAGCTACCACCACGGCTCGGCGCACTACTCGGCGTGGGTCGCGGCGCCGCTCGGCGCGCAGGACACGCTCGTTCGGAGCGATCCGGAGCGCTTCTTCGTGCCGCCGTACGTCGGATACCGCGGCTGGGTCGGCGTGATGCTCGACGTCGATCCGGACTGGGACCAGATCGAGCGCATCATCCAGGACGGCTACACGCATGTCGCGGGAGGGAAGACGCGATGAGCGCCGTACGCCGCACTCGCGGCACCGAGCTGCTCTGGAAGTTCCATCGCTGGCTCTACCAGCTGAGTGGCGGTCGCATCGGCGGACAGCTCGGCGCGCTCCTGGTGCTCCTCCTCACCGTGAAGGGACGAAAGTCCGGCGAGCCGCGTACCGTCGCGCTGAAATACGTCGTCGACGAAGGCACGTACGTCGTCTTCGCGTCGCACGCGGGCGAGGACCGCGAGCCGCCGTGGTGGCTCAACCTTCGCGACGCCGGCGAAGCCGATGTGCAGATCGGCACGCGGCGCTTCCATGTTCGCGCGCATGCCGCGGGCGGCGATGCGCGCGAGCGCCTCTACGCCCGCGTGAAGTCGATCGACCCCTCGTACGCCGTGTACGAGCAGCGCACGAAGCGGGAGATCGCGGTCGTCATCCTCACGCCGACCGCCTGAGCGTCAGGACACCCGGCTCGAAAGCGTCCGCGCACGGCCCCGTACGTCGCGGCGCCCATAGCGCGAGGACGAGGTAGGCCTGGCGCAGGTCGGTGAAGACGCCCTTGTCATTCGGTGACGTCGGCCGCGACCGCGAGGATGCCGCGGCGCGTGAGCGCGAGGCGCACGCCGTGCTCGACGTCGGCCGGCACGCGCGGGCCCAGCTCGCGAAGCGTGTCTCCCGGCACGGCACCGCCTTCGGACGAGAGCATGTCCGCGGCGTTGCGCCGCAGGTCCGGGTCGGGCGAGGTCAGGTTCTTGGCGATGCGCTGACCGAAGAGCCGGCGCGTATGCGCGGCGTTGTACACGAAGACGACCGAGAGCGCGGTGCCTGTCGCGAGGAGCGTGGACACATCGGCCAGCTTCAGGCCGGCGATGAGCGCGACCGCCGCGGCCATGTTGCCGACCGCGTTCACGCCACCGGACAGGAACGCGCGCGCCCGCGGACGGATGGAAGCCGACACCTGGCTGTACACGAGCTCGGTCGCGGGTCGGTGGATCGCCGGGATCCAGATGCGCTCGCCCAGCTGGAGCGCAACCCCAGCGAGCAGACCGAGGGCGAGCGCGCCATGCACGAAGGAGTCGTACGCCGCCCAGGCGTACGTGCCGACATACCAAAGCGGCAGGAGGAAGAGGAGCCACGCGATGCCCACCCGCCGCAGCAGTCCGCTCGTGAAGAAGCTCTGGATGGCGAGCGCGACGAGCGACGAGCTCGTGTAGACGCCCGCGTAGAGCACGCTGAAGAGGTCTTCACGGTCGGTCCCGGTCGCCGCGGACGCCGACGATGTGTCGAGACCGAGCAGGTACAGGAAGTTCGCGAACTGCATGAGGAAGTACCAGAAGAAGACGCCGACGCCGAACGTGCGCATGAGGCTGTCCGATGTCACCGCCTTGTAGCCGTCCACAGACTCGCGGACCGTGGCGCGCAGTCCCTCGGGCCGATGCTTGTCGACGACCTTCCCGCCGCGGCCCTCTGGAAGTCCGCGGTAGAGCGCGAGTGCGAGGAAGCAAAAGCCGAATCCAACAGCCTGCGCCCCGATGAAGTTCTCGGCGTGGATGATCGGCGCGATGCCCGCACCGGCGACGCCGCCGATGATCTTCCCGACGAGCACCGAGCCCGCGAAGAAGGGGAAGAGACGCTTCGCCTGCTCGGCGTCGTAAAGGTTGCCGGCGTAGACCCAGAAGAGGATGTAGATCGTCTCCTTCACGCCGTGCGCGAAGACGTACGAGATCGGCTGCACGATCGTGCCGACGACGCCGGTCGTGATCGCGTACTGGAGCGCGATCGAGAAGATCGTCACCGACGCGACGTAGACGAGCAGCATCGTGCGTCGGCGCATGCGATCGATGAAGAAGAAGATGAGCGCGGAGACCGCGAGCATCGCGATCGGCGTGATGATGTACATGCCGGGGATGTTCTCCACGCCGTAGCGCTTCACGAAGAGCGCGTCCGCGCCGAGCTTGCCGACCCAGTCGGCGGCGACCATGACCGTGAGGAGCAGGTAGAGGAAGAGCGCAAGGCCCCACTCGCCGCGCTTCAGCGGGAACACGTTACGCAAGAGCCTCGTGATCACGTTAGGAGTATGGCTTCCTGAACGGTGTTGTTGCGGTCAGTTAGGAAGCGGAACGCGCACGGGTGCGGCCATGACGGCAGCCCGTGTCTTGGAGATCGAGCGAGAGCCATTCCTCGCCGACCTTCGCCTGGAACGAGTGCGTCGTCGGCTTGCCGGCGTCGAGCGCGGTCGCGACGTCGTCCGGGATGCCGATGACGACCCACGCGACGCTGCGTACCGCCAGGTCACCGATGACGCGCGCGTGGCGCTCGTCGTTCGCCTCGAGCGGAAGGCAGAGGCGCGTCTCGAGGACGTCCTCCTTCTCGTCGAGCATCCGGACCGCGCTCGGCACGACATCTCCGGTGCCACCTTCGAGCTGGAGCCAGTTGCGTTCGCCATCCTTGTGCACGCAGTAGCTGAACGGGACCTTCGGAAGCAGGCGCGGCGCGACGAACGGGATCTTCGTGGGCACCGGCGGCATGCTCGGGAGCGCGACGATGTCGTCGATCGAGTCGGTCGACGGCGTGACTTGGGGCGTCGCGACGAGCGCGCGCAGCGAGATGACGATCTTCTCGGAGGCCTCGTGCAGCTTGGGGTGGCCGCCGAGCATGCTCGCGCCGTACTGGAGCTCCGCGGCGGCGCGGCCGACCTCGCCGAGCGGGAGTAGGAATTCGATGTAGCGCGCGTATTCGTCCGCGGCCGCGTCGAAGTCGCCGCCGTGCGCGAGGATCGCCGCGAGACGACGGTGGACCGCGAGATCGAGCGGATCGATCGCCGCGGCGGCCCACAGGAGCGTGATCGCCGCGACGCGATTGCCCGCTTGGGCCATCGCGGCCGCGCCGTCCTTCAGCGCATCGAGATCGCCGCGCTGATTCGCTACCTGCGGAAGGGTCTCGTCCATGCCGGGAAGTCTCGTCCCGCTAGACAACCACGGCTTCCCCCCGAAGGGGGAAGACCCATCCCCCGGACTAGTCGTAGGGGCTCCGAAGGTGACTCACGACGCGCTCACTGGAGCGTCGCGGCGTGGACCGACGTGACGTACGGCAGGTACTGCGCGATCCGCTCCCAGGACTTCCCCTCGTCGCGGCTCGCGTAGACGTCGCCGTTCGCGGTGCCGAAGTACACGCCGACGTCGTCGAAGTCGTCGTTGTCCATGCCTTCGCGCAGCGACTCGAGCGGCGCGCCCTTCGGGAGCCCCGCGTCGTTGCGCGTCCACGTCGCGCCCTTGTCGCTCGTCTTGTACACGGCGATGCCGCCCTCGGCCGTGCGCTTGGTGTCGTGGAGCGGGATGCACCACGCCGTCTTCGCGTCGCGCGGATGCATCGCCGCGGCGAAGCCGAACTTCGTCGGGAGTCCCGGCGTTCGGTACGTCCACTTCGTCTCGCCCGGGTCGCGCCAGTAGACCTCGAGGTGCACCCGCATGAAGCGCACGCCCGGCGTGACCGGATGCGCGAGCAGCTTGTGGATGCAGCCGAACACATCGGGCCGTGGCGTCTCGCCTTCCTTTGGCGCCGGCGCTCCGGTCTGCGCGTTGTCCCGCGCCCAGGTCTCGCCGCCATCCTTCGTCGTGTAGACGCCGCCAACGCTGATGCCGACCTGCATGAACTTCGGATCGGCCGCGTCGATCGCGATCGAGTGAAGGCCCATGCCGCCGAAGCCGGGCACCCACTCCTTGCGCGACGGCTGATCGTCCAGCCCCTTGTTCAACGTCCAGGTCTCGCCGCGGTCCTCGCTCTTCCAGAGCGCGGCCGGCTCGGTGCCCGCCCAGATGACGTTCGGTGTCTTCGCGTGGCCGGGCTCGATGTGCCACGTCTGAAAGAAGGTGCGGTCCGACCCCTCGGGGAACGCGGGGTTCTTGCCCACCGTCCACGTCTTTCCGAGGTCGCGGCTGTACTCGATGCGCGATCCGCCCCAGGTCGAGTTGATCGCCGCGTACATCGACTGGTCGCGTGGGTCGAACGACGCGTGATGGATCGGCGCGGGCGCGCCATACGATCCTTCGAGCAGCGTCCACTTCTCCCGGTCCGCATCGCTCTGCAGCTGGTAGAGACCCTTCTTCGTTCCAACGAGCAGCCTTACGGTCTTCGCCACGTTTCTCCCCAAACTCCAATCACGTTGACTGGCTAGAGTCGCAACTACCCCCGGACAGCGCCGGGATGATGTGCACGACGTCGCCGTCGCGCAGGGTCGCGTCTTCCCAACCAAGTAGCCGCGCATCCTCGTCGTTCACGAAGAGCGCGAGGTGAGCCCGCAGTTTGCCGTGTTCGTCGCGAAGGCGCTCGCGGAGCGATGGGTGCGCGGTCGCGAGCGCCTCGAGCGCTTCGTGGATCGTGGCGGCGTCGAGCCGCACTTCCTTCGCGCCGCCCGCGAAGCTGCGCCATGCGCCATGCAGGAGCACCCTCACCTCGGTACGACGATCCACGGTCATGCTTTTCGACAGACTAACGACGGCGTGCGTCGCAGGTCGACGGTCACGAGAGTCTTCGCTCGAGGAGCGCACGCTCAGCCGGGTTCTCGGTCAGCGCGAGCGCTCGCCGGTCGGCCTCGCGCGCCTCGTCCGCGCGCCCCAGGTCGCGGAGCAGCTCCGCGCGCGTGGCGTGATAGAGGTGGTACGCGTCGAGGTCCTGCGCGAGCGGCTCGAGCTCGCGCAGCGCGCGCTCGGCGCCGGCCACGTGCCACACGGCGATCGCGCGATTGAGCCGTATCACCGGCGAGTCGCCGAACTCGAGCAGCCTGTCGTAGATCTGGACGATGTTCGGCCAGCGCGTCTCCTCCCAGGTCGGCGCGTCGGCGTGCGCGAGCGCGATGAGCGCCTGCAGCTGGTACGGGCCGGGCCGGCCGGCCCGCAGGAACCGCGCGACGAGCGCGATGCCGTCGTCGATCTTGTCGCGGTCCCACTTCCACCGCTCCTGGTCCTTGAGAAGGACGATGTCGCCGTTCCGATCGAACCGCGAGGCGGCCCGCGCGAGATGGAAGCGCATGAGCGCGAGCAGGCCCAGCGCCTCGGGCTCGTCGGGCAGTAGCGTCGTGACCAGTCCCGCGAGCCACTCGGCCTCGGCGGCGAGATCGCGGTCCTGCGCGCCGCGCCGGCCGGTGGCGAGGTAGCCCTCGTTGAACATGAGATAGAGGACCGCGAGGACCTGCTCGAGGCGCTCGGGAAGGTCGGCCTTCTCGGGGACGCGGAACGGGATCTTCGCGTCGACGATCTTTCGCTTCGCGCGCACGAGGCGCTGCGCGATCGTCGCTTCCGGCACCAGGAACGCTCGCGCGATCTCGGGTGTCGTGAGGCCCGCGACCGATCGGAGCGTGAGCGCGACCTGAGCCTCGCGCGAGAGAGCGGGGTGGCAACACGTGAAGATGAGCTCGAGGCGCTCGTCACGCCCGAGCGCGCGCGCATCCGCGTTGGTCCCTCCCATCGATGCCTCCGCGCTATTTAGTTGCGCGAGCTTTTCCTGATAGCGCTTCTCCCTCCGCAGCCGGTCGATGCCCTTTCGCTTCGCCGCGGTCATGAGCCATGCGCCCGGGTTGTCGGGGACGCCCTCGCGTGGCCAGTGCTCGAGCGCCGCGACGAGCGCGTCCTGCACGCACTCCTCGGCCAGGTCGAAGTCGCCGAGGCTGCGCACGAGAGCCGCGGTCAGCCGGCCGGCCTCCTCGCGGAAGACGGCGGCGACCGCGTCACTCGTGATCGTGGTCGCGGTCAGCGCTCCACGATCGGCCGGACCTCGACATCGCTGCCCGGCCACGACTTCGCGACAGCGATCGCCGCGTCGAGGTCGGGGACCTCGATGAGCGCGTATCCGCCGACGTGCTCCTTCGATTCGATGAACGGACCGTCGCTCACCTTCATCTGACCGTTGACGCGCCGCACCGTCGTCGCGGTGCTCTTGTTCATGAGCTCCTCGCCGCTCTTGATGACGCCCTTCGCGGTGAGGTCGCCCCACCACCTGCCGATCTCGGCATACTTCGCGTCCTTCTCGTCCTTCGGGGTCTTGTCCCACTGATCGGGGTCGTCGATGAACATCAACATGTAGGTCGCCATCTCAGCCTCCCTGCCGCTGCTCGACGACCTGGCGGATCTCGATCGCGTGACCCGGCCAGGTCTTCGCGAGCGCGACCGCGGCCGCCTTGTCGGGGAGCTCGAAGATCGTGAAGCCGCCGACCGACTCCTTCGCTTCCACGAACGGACCGTCGACGACGTTCGCGTTGCCTCCGCTCTTTCGGATCGTCGTCGCGGTGCGCGTCGGCTGGAGCTCCGCGCCGCCCTCGGCCACTTTCTCGCCGTTCGTCTCGAACCACTTGAAGATGTCCTGGTAGACCTTCTGTTGCTCCGGCGTCGGGTTCCCCTGGTACTCCTCGCCGTCGTCGATGAACAGGAACGCGTACTTCGCCATCTCGCCCTCCTATCTGAGCACACGACGAGGGGAGGTGCCCAGATTCGACAGGGTAGGGAAGGTCCTCCGGAATGCGTCTGTGTCCTTCTTATCGCTCCTGTCGCTGGTCGGCCTTATCTCTGGTCGGCGCGCACCCAGCCGCCCGGCGGCACCCTGCCGCGCTCCATCTGAAGGAGCTGGCGCTTCGCGGAGAGCCCGCCGCCGTATCCGCCGAGGCTGCCGTCCGAGGCGAGGACCCTGTGGCAGGGGACGACGATCGGGACGGGGTTCGACCCGAGCGCCGCGCCGGCCGCGCGAAAGGCGCGCCGGTTCCCAGCTCGCGCCGCGACCGTGGCGTAGGTCGCGACCTCGCCGTACGGCACGCGCGCCGTCGCGCCGAGGATGCGGCGCTGGAACGCGGTGAGCGGCGACAGGTCGACCGGCACGCTGAACGTGCGGCGCTTCCCCTCGAAATACTCGTCGAGCTGCCGCGCGACCGGGTCGGCGCGCTTCGCGTCCGGGAGCACGCCCGGCCCGTAGGTGCGGACGATGCGGGCGAGCTCACTGTGCGACGGCTCGTCGCCGTAGTGGATCGTGACCACGCCCTTCGGACCGACGGCGATCCAGAGTGGGCCGACCGGCGAGTCGATCACGCGATACCCGACCGCCTCGAGACCTTCGCGACGAGCACGCGCGAGCAGGCGCTCGTGGGAGTCGGTCATCACCTCGATCACTTCATTGCCTCTTTCAGTTTCTTCATCGCCTCGGCCACGCGCGACCGCGCGGCCTCTTCGCTGCAGTCGAGAGCGCGGGCGACGTCCGCGTACTCGAGCCCCTGCAGCTTTCGGAGCACGAACGCCGCGCGCTGTCCTTCCGGCAGCACCTTCACCGCCGCGGCGAGGTCGGCCATCGACACGCCGTCGCGCTCCGGCGCCGCGAGCTTCAGATCGGCCATGCGCACGAGGCGCTTCGCCTTCCGCGCGCGATCGATCACCTTGTTCGTCGCGATGCGATACAGCCACGCGCGCTCCTGACCGCGGCGAGGCGGCGGCCACGCGCGGAACGCCGCCAGGAATGTCTCCTGATACACGTCGTCCGCGTCATCGCGATCGCCGACAAGCCGGAGCGCGTAGGCGAAGATCTCTCGCTCATGGCGCTCGAGCAGCTCACCAAAGGTCGATATATCCGTCATTCGCTCGCTAGTAGAACGCTGACACCCGGGTCGGTGTGGGACCGGGTTACAGTGCCGGTGGTGGATGGGAAGAGGGCGTTTGCCGCGCTGGCGCTCAGCCTGATCGTCGCGTGTGGCGGTGCCACGCCGACGACCGGCGCCACCGCGACCGCTTCGGCTGGTAGCGCGACGTCGAGTCCCGCCGCTACGTCGACCGCAGCCACGGCCACCGGCTCCCCGACCGCGACCGGCCCGAGGCTCAGCGACCTCCTCAGCGCCGGAAGGGCGTCCCAGTACAAGATCACGTACAAGTACACGCTCACCGGCGCGGGCGGCATGACGGGCGAGCAGACCTGGTACTTCAAGCCGCCGAAGTCGCGGTACGACTTCACGAGCAACGTCGGCGGCCAGACGACGGTGGTCTCCTTCTTCAACATCACCGACGGGTCGTTCTTCTGCATGTCCCTCGGGACGGCGCAGACCTGCTTCAGGGCCGGCGCCGGCATGCCGAACCCGATCGATTCGAACCCCGCCGCCACGTTCGCGCAGGGGATGGCGACCAACCCGGGGGCGTACGGCGGTGTGTTCGTCGAGAACAAGACCTTCGCCGGTCAGTCGGGCTCCTGCTACGACGTGACCGCGCAGGGGACGGTCGGGACGGGCCGCTTCTGCTACTCGCAGAGCGGGTTGCTTCTCTACCAGAACTTCACAGCGTCCGGATCGGGCATCACGCTCGAGGCGACGAATGTCTCGACGACGGTCCCCGACGCGGACTTCGAGCTCCCAGCCAGGCCAAGCAACTAACACCCGGCGCGGGTAGCGTCCTCGCGTGGCCCGCTGGGACCTGCACACTCACTACTACCCGCAGTCGTTCTTCCGTCTGATCGAGGAGATCGGCGGCGCGTTCTCGTTCGCGAAGAGCCCGACCGGCCAGACGATCATCCGCTACAACGGCGCGCGCTTCTTCGGGATCACGCCGCCGATGACCGACCCGCAGAAGCGGCTCGAGGACATGGACCGCGTCGGGATCGACGTCGAGGTGCTGAGCCTCTCGACGCCGAACGTCTATTTCGCGCCGCCCGATCGCCAGGCCGAGGTCGCGCGACTCGTGAACGACGGGTACGCCGAGCTCATCGCGAAGCATCCGACGCGGTTCAAAGGATTCGCGTCGATCCCGATGGACGATCCCGATGCGGCCCTGGGCGAGCTCGACCGCGCCCTCGGCGAGCTGCGCCTCCAGGGCGTCATCGTCTTGTCGAACATCAACGGCCGCGCGCTCACCGACGCCCGCTACCGCCCGTTCCTCACCGAGTGCGACCGCCGCGGGGTCGCCGTGTTCATCCATCCGATGATCCCCGCGAACGCCGACGCGTACGCCGAGTACGTCCTCGGGCCGATCGTCGGGTTCCCGTTCGACACGACGCTGGCGGTCGCGCGTCTCTGCTACGACGGCGTCTTCAAGGAGCTCCCGCGCATCCGCTGGATCCTCGGCCACCTCGGCGGCGCGGTGCCCTACCTCTTCGAGCGGCTCGACAACGGCTGGCGAGATTTCGCAGAGTGCCGGGCGAAGATCGACGAGCTGCCCTCGACCTACCTGCGCCGCCTCTACTACGACACCGTCTCGTTCAGCCGCCCGAGTCTCGAACTGGCGCTGGCGCAGGTCGGCGCCGACCACCTGGTCATGGGCTCTGACTACCCGCACCTTCTCGGGTCGATCGAGCGGAGTGTCTCGAGCATCGAGGCCCTGCCGATCGATACCGGTAAGAAGGAGGCGATCTTCGAGGGCAACGCCCGGCGGATCCTGAGCAATCTGTAGGGTGGCACGGCCCATGCGCGTGCCTTCGCGCATGGATAAGAAGGAACGACTCGAGGACGAGCGCGACGACGAGCAGGCAGAAGGCATGGCACCGGCCCGCAGGGGCTCGACCGCCGCGCCGAGTGACCGCCCGGAGCCGGGCACGCCGCACCCGCAGGACGTCAACGAGATCGGCAAGCCGAGCTAACTGCTAGGGAGCCTGTATGACTACCACCCTCCGGACTCGCTCGCGCAACAAACCGTCAGAGCCCAGCGTTGGACGGGTGATGGGCCTCGGCCGCTTGCTCCTTTACCTCGCGACGCTCGCCGCACTCGGCATCGTCGCGGCCGCGAGCGCGACCGCCCACGTCGCCCAGACCTTCTAGTTACCCCTTAGCTCGAAGATCAGCTCCCCTTCGACGACCTCGCCCGTTCGGGCAAATCCCAGCTTCTCGTGCACGCGGAGGGACGCGGCGTTGTCGGGCGTCGTGCTCGAGATGAAGTGGCTGATGCCGCGCGAGCGCGCCCACTCCATCAGCGCGACAGCGGTCTCGGTCGCGTATCCATGGCGCTGGTCGGCGGGGAAGACGGTCCATCCGAGCTCGAGCGCGCCCGGTGTTCCGGTGTCGTTCACGCCGGGGGCGCCGTGGAAGTTCACGAACCCGATCATCCGGCGCTCGGCCCGCAGCACGATGGCGCGCACCGACCAGGGGTAGCGGTCCGGGTCCGCGGCGAGCTGCCCTCGCCTGAAGCGCAGGAATTCGCGCTGGTCGTCATTTGGGAAGTCGGCCGGCACGTCGTACGTCGTGAGCCGCGCGATCGCACCACGGTCGTTCTCGATGAGTGCGTCGAGTAGCGGCGCACCGAGGAGCACGAGGTCGAGCCGCTCGCTGCGGACGGACTCGTCCGCGCTGATCAACGTTTCGCGGCGGTGCGGTCGAGGATCTCGTCGGGGATTCGGAGTGGTCTGCCCGTACCGCCGTAGCGCTCCATGCTCATCTCGGAGAGAACGCTGAGCGCGATCTCCGCCGGCGTCCGTCCGCCGAGGTCGAGGCCGATGGGCGCGTGCACCGCGCGGATACGCTCCTCGGACACGCCTTCGTCCCGGAGCATCTTCGCGATGAGCACCGTCTTGCGCTTGCTGCCGAGGAGGCCGACGTACCGCGCGTCGCGCTTCACCGCTTCGCGGAGGCACGCCGCGTCGAGCTTGTGACCTCGGGACGCAATGACCATGAACGTGTTCCAGCCGATCGGCATCGTCCGGAGGGCCTCGGCCATGTCCATGCGGATGACGTCGATCCCCGGGCCGAAACGCTCGCGCTCGGAGAATTCCGGGCGGTCGTCGATGACCGTTACGTCGTACTCGAGCATCGCGGCCATCTTCGCGAGGGCCAGCCCGACGTGGCCGCCGCCGGCGACGACGAGGCGCGGCTTCGCGAGGACCGGCTCGACGAGGATCTCGTGGTCCTCGCCAAGCGGAACGGTGCGCGGGGTCCCCTGACGGAGCGACTCAAGGGCCGCGAGCCGCACTTCTTCATCGCGATGACCGACGTCGCCGTGCACGCCGCCATCGGTCTCGACGAGGAGCTTGCCGCTCGCCTCGATGTCGTGACCCTTCTTCCGCAGAAGCGTCGCGAGCGCGACGGGCTTGCCGCCCGACGATGCCGCGAGGACATCACCAAGGAGATCGCGGCCGCCGAGACGCAGTGCGTTCTCGCCGGGCTCGATCGAGATCCACATCGTGCCGCCGCACACGAGACCGGTGTCCCACGCGAGATCTTCGGTGAGCTCGTATTCGCGAAGCGACGTCTCGCCGCTCGTGATGACGCGCTTCGCTTCGACGAACGCATCGCCCTCGACGCATCCACCGCCGAGCGTTCCAGTGAGACGACCCAGATCGTCCACGATGAGCTTCGCGCCGACGACCTGTGGTGTGCTGCCGACGGTGCGCACGACGGTGCAGAGCGCGAAGCGTCGTCCTTCGCGTTCGAGCTCGGCCATCTTCGCGTAGATGTGTCTCACTTCACTCCGAGGATAGGACCGAGCCGTAAGCTCGATGCGTGCCTGATCAACACCGGTGCGCCGAGCGTCGTCCGCGCGCTGATCCGGCTCATCGTCTTCGCGGCCGGGAGGCTGCCGGAGGCCTTTTCGCAGGTAGGAAGAGGCGTTCGCGCGTTCCCTGACGAGGTGCGCGGCGAACCCACGTCGCAGGCCGAGTCCACGGACTCCTCAGAGGGTCGGACGACGGTCTGAGGTCCGGCACGCGGCCGGTTCAAAGTGGTCTGACCAGACCCTTACCGTGTCCGTCGACCGACTGACAAAGCATGCCCTCTTCCCGCTAGTGCTAGGTTTCCCGCAGCAAAGGCGACGGGGGTGCTTTTCATGGGAGACGAACAGGGAGGGTCAATCTCACCAGGAGCGGGTCCTGAAGCGACAGACACGCAGAGCAAACAATCCTTCGCAGTCACGCGACGCGACTTCCTCATCGGTGCTGGCGCTGGTGCAGCCACGGCAGGAGCGGTCCTCGGTGGCGCGATCGTCGTCAACAAGGTCGTCAACCCCGACAAGCCAACGACAACGACGGCTGTCGGCGGTCCGATCCCCGCGACGATGCGGCGCGTCACGCTGGACATCGACGGTCAAAAGCAAGATGTGATCGTCGATAACCGCGAGAGCCTCTGGGAGACGATGAACTTCCAGCTCGGGCTGCAGAACAGCAACCTCGGTTGCGACCGTGCGCAGTGTGGCGCGTGCGCCGTCCTCGTCGACGGCAAGGCAGTCAACGGATGCACCGTGCTGTCAGCGAGACTCGGTCGCGGTCAGAAGATCACGACGGTCGCGAGTCTCCCCAAGGGAACGGGCGTCATGGGGCTTCACCCGGTACAGCGCGCGTACTGGCTCGACGGTGGATTCCAGTGCGGCATCTGCACACGCGGATTCATCATGTCGACGGTCGCGCTGCTCACCGCGATCCCGAAGCCGACCACCGCGCAGATCGCGGAGGGCCTCTCCGGCAACATCTGCCGCTGCGGCGAGTACGCGAAGATCTACCGAGCGGTCAACACCGCCGCGGCTGAGATGCGCGGCGAGAAGGTCACCTATCTCGCGTCGCCGATCGTCGTCGGCGCGAGGGGCACCGAGCCGGCCCCGACGGCGGTCGGTGTCTCGAAGGAGTTCACCTTCACGAACCCGATGAGCACGATCGAGGACTTCGAGCCGTTCGAGGCGCAGCTCAAGAAGCGCGACGGCATCCTCGCGGTCGCGGGTTCAGAGCGGACCGTCACCATCAAGTGGGACCCAGCCAAGTTGGACGAGACCAAGGTTCGGGCGATCCTCACCGAACTCGGTCGCGCGGCCAGGTAGGGGGAAGAAGATGGCTCACATCGAAGCAGTACGCGTGATCCAAGACGCCGCCTACGCGGCGAGCCTCTCCGACGCGGACTGGAGCGACCTCGCGCAGCAGGCGGACTGGAACGAGATGCTCGGCGAGCAGGCCGAGGCGGTCGCTCCGGTCCTCGCGCAGTACGCCGCGAAGCTCCCGGGTGGCGGTCGG
>JBIOUD010000095.1:0-3956 GCA_044866725.1 Candidatus Limnocylindria bacterium
GCGATCGGCGACACGGTGAACACCGCGTCGCGCATGGAGTCGCTCACGAAAGAGTTCCAGGTCGAGACGGTGTTCTCGTCCGCGACCGTCGACCATCTCGACGGTGATGCCAATGGTCTGCGCCCGCTCGGCGACGCGACGGTGCGCGGCAAGGCCGCCGCGGTGCGCGTGTTCACCCTGAAATAGGGAGAGGATCATGCCCAGGCTCGACGCGATCGGCATCGTCTGCGCGGACATCGAGGAGTCGCTGCGGTTCTATCGACTGCTCGGGCTCGAGTTCCCGCAGAGCTCCGAGGATCACGTCGAGGCCACGACGCCCGGCGGACTGCGGGTCATGCTCGATAAGCTCGAGCTCGTGAAGTCGTTCGACGCCGAGTGGGTCGCGCCCGCTGGCCGCCCGATAGGGCTGGCGTTCCTCTGTGGCTCGCCGAAGGACGTCGACGCGACCTACGCGACGGTCACGAAGGCCGGCTTCCGCGGGAAGACGCCGCCGTTCGACGCGTTCTGGGGCCAGCGCTACGCGACGGTCCTCGATCCGGACAACAACGGCGTCGATCTCTTCGCGGCTCTCGAGAAGAGCGGCTAGGGCGAACGCACAGGAAAGTTCGCGGCGAGATACGCGCGCTTCCAGGCATCGTCGAGATCTCCGAATGGCTGCGGCGCACCCTGCACCGTCCAGATGTGGATCATCTCCGGCGTCAACGGGAACGTGATCGAACCGATGGGGCAGGTGCCGAGCGGGCTGAGCACACCGGTGAGCGTCGGCGGCGTCAGCGAGAAGCAGATGTGCTGGTGCGCGTGCCAGACCGTGAGCGGGCCACCGACGATCGGGCCGGGCTGGCCCATCTTCATCACGAAGAGGGCGCCAAACAACACAGGCCGTCCATTCGGCGCGATCGCATAGACCAAGGTTTCTGGCCTAGTGGGATCGAGGATCTTGTCGTCCTGCTCGTAGCGCGGGTTGTTCGCGTGGAAGTCGATGCCATGCATGCCCGCGACGTGATAGCCGTCCGCCGCCGCGACCGCCGGATCGGCGTACTTCGCGATCCCGGCGCGGGTCGCGAGCAGGAGTCCTTCAGCAGCGGTCGCCTCGTCCTTCGTGGCGTCGCGTTCCGGCACGGGCGGGAGGATCGTCCCGGGCGGCGCGACGGAGCCGCTGTGCACGTGATGACCCGCGACGGCGCCGGGCTCTGCCGCCGATGCCCTGAAGGCGCCGACCCACGCGCTCGCGGCGGTCCCGACGACGAGCAGCACGATCGCGATCGATCCGAGCGCGGAGCGCAGTCGCGCCGTCGGCGCACGGAGCACGACGGCGAGCGCGAGGATCTCGCCGAGCTTCGTCGCGACGCCGAGCTGGTCGGGCGCCTCGCCGCCGATCGTCGAGACCCAGTAGGCGACGATCGATCCCACGAGAACGCTGACACCGAGCCGGCCCGCCGGCCTTCCATCCATGACGCGGCGCGCCACGACCGCGAGGAGCAGTGCATCCAGTACGAACAGCGCGCGCACGCCGGGCGCCGCGCCGACGTGACCGACCCCGAGGCCGATGTGGATCGCGGCTGATCCGAGGAGCAGCGCGACGAGGAGCGTCTCCAGAGGCGGGAGGGACCAGGCGCCGCGCCGCCGGGTAAGCCACGCGACCGCGGCGAGGAGCACGAGCGCGGCGATCGCCGCGAAGTGCTCGGGGTCGAGCCCATAGAGAGGACTGCCGCCGACCGCGCCCGGGTGCGACGAGGGCATCTAGACCGCCTCGCTCAGCGCGACACGTCGCTCGTCGGCCCGACCGATCTGACCGAGCAGCGCAATGACGGCGACCGGGAGCGCGAAGCGCGTGAGCACGGCCATCGCCGGCACCGTCTGATGCGTGAGCACGAGCGCGAGCGTGACGTCGAGCGCGAGCATCGCGATGATCACGCCCTCGACGATGTATGTGACTCGCAGCGACCGCCGGCCGCCATGGGCGAGCCGAGCGCGCCCGATGAAGACCGCCATCGCGGCGACGGCGGTCGCGAGGACGCTCGGCACCACCCCTGCGCTGAAGGCGACCGCGAAGAGACCCGCTTCGATCGTGTTCGCGACGAGGATCGCGCCCTGCAGAAGTAACAGCACGCGCGTCACGTCGACGAGATCCGCAGGCTCACGTCGCATCGTCTGGTCTACGCCGGCGCCCGCCGCCACGTTACCGATGATGGCAGCCGCCGGTATCGGTCTTATCTCAGGACGATGAGCCCGGGCGGCGTTCGTTTCAGCCAGGTCCGGTCGCGCACCAGGCCGCGGACCGTGTCGACGAGCTCCTGTGCCGCGCGCGACAGTCGCCGGTCCCGGCGGTGCGCGAGCCCGACCGTGCGCGTCAGGGCCGACCGCTCGATGCGGACGGCGTGCAGCGGGCCGCCGGGCTCGACGACGAGGCTCGGCACGATGGCCGCGCCAAGGCCTGCCGCGGTGAGCCGCAGGACGCCGTCCATCTCGCCCCCTTCGACCGCGAACGTCGGCGCGAATCCCGCGGCGCGGCACGCGGCCTCGGTGGCGGAGCGAAGGTCGTAGCCTTCGCGGAACATCACGAGCGGCGTGTCGCGCAGATCGCTCACCGCGATCGTCCGGCGCTTCGCGAGCGGATGCTGCCGTGACACGGCGACGACGAGCTCCTCGCGCAGCAGCGCCTGCGTCTCGAGCACGTCGTGACGGAGCGGCAGGATGACGAGGGCGATGTCGACGGCGCCCTCCTCGACGGCCGAGACGAGATCCATCGATCCGGCCTCGCGGAGCGTGAGCTCGATCCCGGGATGCGCGCCGTGGAAGCGTGCGAGGACCGGCGGTACGAGCGTGGCAGCGAGGCTCGGCGTCGCGCCGATCGCGAGACGGCCACGCGCCAGCCCGCCGACATCCGAGACCTCCGAGGTCGCGGCGTCGACGTCCGCGAGGATCCGGCGCGCGAACGGAAGGAGCGCCTCGCCCGCCGGCGTGAGCGTGACGTTCCCCTTCATGCGATGGAAGAGCTCGCTCCCAAGGTCGGACTCCAGCCCGCGGACCTGCGCGCTGACTGATGGCTGCGCCAATCCGAGCTCACGCGCCGCGCGGGTGAAGTGTCGGTGCTCCGCGACCGCGAGAAAGCACCGTAACTGACCGAGCTGCATATCCATAGGCTAGACCTATCGAGACAACAGAGTCCATGTATTTGTCTTCTAGGCTCTACGCGGCTACGGTCCGCTGAATGGCGACGGTCGCTGATGTAAGGCGAAGGCCCCACGAGCGCAACGACCGCTGGTGGCTCGAGGACCTCTTCATCGTCGTCATCCTGGGCGGGTTCGGCATCTACGCCTTCGTGGTCAGCGTCATGAACGGGAGCTACTTCTACGAGCCGTACCTCTCGCCCTTCTACTCGCCGTGCCTCACGACGAGCTGCGTCCATCCGACCCTCGCGCTCATCGGTGACTGGTACAACCTCTCGCCGGCGTTCCTCATCGTGGGCTCGCCGCTCCTGTTCCGCCTCACCTGCTACTACTACCGCCGCTCGTACTACCGCGCGTTCTTCTGGTCACCGCCGGCCTGCACCGTCCCCGACGCGCGCGCGAAGTATTCGGGCGAGACGCGGTTCCCGTTCATCCTCCAGAACCTGCACCGCTACGCGCTCTACCTCGCGATCCTGGTGCTCGCGATCCTGTGGTGGGACGTGCTGCTCGCGTTCCGCACCGAGGGGCGGCTCATGATCGGCCTGGGGAGCGTGATCATGCTCGCCAACGTCCTCCTCCTCTCCGGCTACACGTTCGGCTGTCACGCAGCGCGCTACCTCGTCGGTGGGTACCTCGACTCGTTCCACGGGAAATCGCTGCGCTTCCGCCTCTGGGAGCTCGCGACGAAGCTGAACGAGCGTCACTCGCGCTGGGCGTGGTTCTCGCTCTTCAGCGTCGCGCTCACCGATCTGTACATCCGCTTGAACGCGATGGGGGTCCTCACCG
>JBIOUD010000096.1:0-6503 GCA_044866725.1 Candidatus Limnocylindria bacterium
CGCCGCTGCATCCCGCGTCGCAGGACATCGCCGGTCCGTACCTGCGCGCCGCCGACGGCGCGATCCGCGAGCTCGCTTCGCGCCAGCATGTCCCGATCATCGACTGCCGCTCGGCCGTCGACGCCGAGGACTTCCGCGACGCGACGCACATCCTCCCGGCAGCGGCCGAGCGCCACTCGCGCTGCGTCGGGGAGCAGCTGCGCTCGCTCGGATCCGACTGATGCTGTTCAACAGCCTCGAGTACCTCGTCTTTCTGCCGCTCAGCTGGATCGCGTTCTGGTCGGCACCGCCACATTGGCGCGTCCATGTGATGCTGGTCGCGAGCTATCTCTTCTACGCGAGCTGGAGCGTGCCGTACGCGGCGCTGATCTTCGGCCTGGTGGTTCTGAACTACGCCTTCGGGTTGCTGCTCGGACGCGCCAGCAGGCGCCGCGGCAGACTGCTCGCCGCCTTCATCTCGGCAGACCTCCTCGTGCTCGCGATCTTCAAGTACTTCGACTTTGGCATCTCGTCGGTCGCGTCCGGCGCGAACTGGCTCTTCGGCCTGACCCTCGACCCGCCGCTGCTGCGCCTGGTGCTGCCACTCGGCATCTCGTTCTTCACGTTCGAGTTCATCCACTACCTGGTGGACATCTACCGCGGCGACCTGCCGGTGCACAGCTTCTCGAAGTTCCACGTGTTCTCGGCGTTCTTCCCCACCCAGATCGCGGGTCCGATCAAGCGATTCCAGGAGTTCGTGCCATCGCTCGCGTCGCTCGATCGGTTCGACGCCGCCCTCGCGCGAGAGGGTCTCTGGCTCATCGGCCGCGGACTGACGAAGAAGGTCCTCCTCGGCGATCGCATGGCGGTGTGGGTGAACGACGGGTTCCGCGCGGCGGCCGACGGCGCCATCGGTACGACGGACGCGTGGGTCACCGCGCTCGCGTTCGCACTGCAGATCTACTTCGACTTCTCCGGCTACACCGACATCGCACGCGGATCGGCCGCGCTCTTCGGCTTCCGCATCCCGATCAATTTCGACATGCCGTACCTCGCGACGTCGCTCGCCGACTTCTGGCGGCGCTGGCACATCAGCCTCTCGTCGTGGCTGCGTGATTACGTGTTCATCCCGCTCGGCGGCTCGCGGCGACCGGCGCCGGTCGTGATGCTCAACCTCTTCGTCACCTTCGTGCTCTGCGGTCTCTGGCACGGCGCCGCGGCGAACTTCGTCGTGTTCGGCGTCGTCTGGGGTGTCGGCATGGCCCTGGCCTGGGCGTGGCACCGGTGGATCCGGCTCCCTGCGCACCCGCTCGTCAGCGCCGGCGGATGGTTCGTCACCATGACGTTCTACGTCGCGAGCCTCGCGATCTTCCGCGCGCCCACGCTCGCGGCCGCCGGCGTGATGCTCGGGGCGATGGCCGGTAACGGCGTGGGGTCAGGGACGCAGACCGCGCGCGGGACGCTCGCCGTCGTCGGGATCGCGGTCGCGCTGCTCGGGACATGGCTCATCAGTCGCCACTGGGGCTGGCCGCGGGTGCAGTTCCCCGCCGGCACGCTGCGCCCGTTCGCATTCGGAGCGGTGGCCTCGCTCGTCATCGTGTTCGCGTCCGTGGCGGCGCCGGCCGCGACCGAGGTGTTCTTCTACTTCCAGTTCTGAGCGGGCCGTGGCTACGCCGCGGCGACGCTCGACGGGCCGCCGTCGACCACGCCGATGAAGCGAAGCCACGCCAGCGACGCATCGATCCCGCGAGAGAACGAGACCTCGTTGCGATGCCCGTACCTCGCGCGGAACGCGTCGGTCGGCAGCCGATGTCTCGTGGTCTGCAGGTCCCACATCGCGCGAGTCATGACAGGCCGGCGATCCTGCGACGGGAGCTCCTCGCCCGGTCCGCGGCCGAGTCGCTGCTTGATCCGCATGCGGGTCTCGGGTGAGATCCGCTCCTTCACCCACGCGTACGCCGGACCCGATCGGAGCGACTCGAGCGCGTCGCGCGGGCCGGCGCGATAGCGACCCGCCGCGACGCGGTGAATGCCAGCGGCGTCGACGCCCAGGCCCGACGCGAGCGCGGTGTAGTACTCGCGCCACGTCAGATCCGCGTCGTCGCTGATGTGGAAGAGGCCGGAGGACGGCGCCGGGTCGTCGACGACCGCGAGGATGCTGCGCACGAGGTCGTCGACGTACATGAGATTGCAGACGCCCGCTCCGTCCCCGATGAGATACGCCGAGCCGGACAGCAGCTCGCGCGCAGGCCCGAGCACCCACGGCGAACCCGGACCCCAGATGAGACTCGGCCGAAGGACGACGATCGCGGGCTTCGCCCCACGCATGCGTTCGCGGAGAAAGTTCTCGGCCAGGGCTTTCTGGCGCGCGTACGGCATCCAGTGGTCGACGAGCGGCGCGGCATCGTCGGGGAGGGCCGGACGATCGACCTGGCCGTACACCGCGGCCGAGCTCATGTGGACGACCAGGCGCGCGCCGGCCGCGACCCCCGCTGCATACACGTTCCGAGTGATCGGGACGATGTCCGCCGGACGGCCCATGGTCAGGTTCACCACGACATCGCAGCCGGCGAGCGCGTCTCTGAGCGACTCGACGCGCGACGCGTCGGCGATCCGGTGAGGAACGCCGAGGTGCGCGTTGCGACCCACGCTCCGGTACGCGCGCACCAGCGGGATCACATCGGCGCGGCCGGCCAGCGTCGCCATCTCGAGGAGTCGCGCGCCGAGGAATCCGCCGGCTCCGACGACCGCTACGCCGCGAGCCATCGCCGTCGACTCCAATGCCGCACGTCGGTCTCCGCCTGCTCTCCGGCTGCGAGCCACGGAAGGCGCAGCGGCTCCGCGATGCGGTAGCACGCATCGATCGCGCGTACCGCCGTGAGCCCCTGTTCGCCATCGACGGGCACGCGCTCGCCCCAGCGAGCCGCCCGGAGGACCTGCACGAGCTGGTAGTAGATCGCGTCGTGGTACGTCCGGGGCACGCCCCCTTCGGGACGCGGCTCGACGTCGCGCGGCAGGGTCGTCCGGCTCGCTCGTACCTGCCACCGGCCACCGCGCGGACGCCAGAGGAGCGAGTCCGGTCGATACGGCTGGAGCCGCAGCTCCGCAGTTTCACCGACGACGGTCAGCCCAGTGACGAGCGGGTGATTCCACGAGAGCTGCGCGATGCCGCGCGCTTTCGGGAACGCGAGCTCGACCATGCAGTTCGTCTCGACGCCATCGCCCTGGCCGTCATCCGCGTAGGCCGTCACGCTCGGCGTGCCGAACAGCGCGCAAAGATAGTCGATCGCGTGCGATCCGATGTCCGTGAGGACGCCTCCACCCGCGGTCGCACGGCTGAACGGCGCGCTCGTGCGCACGGGCCAGTCGTACACGGCACCGTCGCGATAGACGAATCGCACGTCATCGCCGAGCGCGCCGGAGGCGATGAGCGCTGCCGCGTCGAGGAGACCCGTCGCGAGGCGCCGCGTCATGCCGATGGCGAGCAACCGCTTCGCGCCGGCCGCGGCGGCGACCATCCGCTCCGCATCGGCGGCGCGGACCGCCATCGGCTTCTCACAGAGGACGTGGCTTCCGGCGGAGAGCGCCGCGACCGCGTGCTCGGCGTGGAGCGCGGGCGGTGAAGCGACGATCACGAGCTCCGGTGCGGTCACGGCGAAGGCTTCGGCCGTCGTCGCGAACGGTCGCGCGGAACGGAACCGTCGTGCGAGCGCGGCCGTCCGCGAGCGATCTGGATCGACGAGCGCCACGACGCGAGCGCTTCCGCGTGACTCCAGCTTCTTGAGCGCGCCGGCGTGCAGTCCGGCGGTCGCGGCTCCGCAGCCGACGATCGCGACGCTGATGGGCGGCCGTGTACTCCTCGATCTCCGGGTGAGCCAGTGCATGCGACGCGACCGTATCGCGCGCCCCTTAAGGCGATGTCGTCACGCGCATTGAGCGCGTGTCGCCGGGCCTTCCGCCCGCGCGCTCCTGTCGAACGATGGACCGGGTCGGCTCAAGCGCACGCGCCATCCGCTCTCAAGCGGGGAACACAAGCATCGTGCGCGTGTCCGATGCACTCCGGGTCCTGGTCGTGAGCCCCTACCCGCCGTCCCGCCTGGCCGGCGGACCCATCCGTCTACACGGTCTGGTCACGAGCCTTCCGGCGCCACACAGCGTGTCGCTCGTCGCGTTCGCCCGGCGCGGGCAGGACGATGTGCCGCCTGAGATCCGAGAGCGCTGCGACGACGTCGTCATCGTACCCAATCAGCGCCGCGACATCGCTGGTCGGAGAAAGCGAGCGCTGCAGGTCCGATCGCTCCTCTCTCCCCGAAGCTTCGAGCGGATCGTGCACGAGCGTCCCACGTTCCAGGTGGCCATCGACCAAATGATCGGGCGGTCCGCCTTCGATGTGATCCAGATCGAACACTGCTTCATGGCGCATTACCGGTTCCCGCGCAGCGCGACGCTGGTACTGGACGAGCACAACATCGAGCACGAGATCCGCGAACGCACGCTCGCCGTCGTGCCGGCGGGACCACGTAAGGCCTACGACTATCTGAATCACCTGAAGCTGCGCGCCGAGGAGGAGCGATCGTGGCGAGACGTCGATGCATGCGCGGTGACCTCACCGATCGACGAGGCGACGATGCGCCGACGCTACCCCGCCGTCCGCACGGCGGTCGTCCCGAACGCGGTGGACACGAGCTATTTCGCGCCGCGGTCGAGTCCGCGCGACCCCGGGACGATCCTGTTCTACGGCACGCTCTCGTACTTCCCGAACCTTGATGGGCTGCTGTTCTTCCTGCGCGAGGTCATGCCGGTCCTGCGGCGCCAGCGTCCCGAGGTGCGGCTTCGGATCGTGGGGGCCTCGCCCCCCGACGCACTTCGGCGTTTTGAAGGCACCGACGTCACGTTCACCGGCTTCGTGCCCGACCTGCGCGTCGAGCTCGAGCGCGCGGGCGCGGTCGTCGCCCCGCTGCGGATCGGTGGTGGGACGAGGCTCAAGGTCCTCGAAGCGATGGCGATGGCCGCGCCGCTCGTGTCGACGACCCTCGGTGCCGAAGGCCTGTCGGTGACCCACGGCCGCGAGCTGCTACTCGCGGACACCGCGCCCGCCTTCGCCTCCGAGGTCGTCCGCGTGCTCCGTGACCGGGACCTTGGCGCGGAGCTGGGCCGCGCCGGGCGTCGCCTCGTGGAGGAACGCTACGACTGGCGCGCCTCCGCGCGCGCGCTCGAGGCGCTCTATCACGACGCGCTCGCAATGCGGCAGCCTGTTCCGGGATTAAGGCCGGTCGCGACACCGCATTAAGGGTGGGCCTCCCACGGCCGCGGATCCGGCGCACGCGGGCGGCCGCCGCCGGGCGGCCGCCGACGCGGTCAATGGAGCAGCCCAGACCAGTTCAATGCGCACCGCATACGTTCGCCAGCGGTGCAGCGGTATCGGGAGACGGCGCGCGCATTTCGCCTCGTGTTGGTGGCGATGCTGCTCATCGTCTGGGGCGTCGGGATCGTGGCAGCCCTTCGCGAGTACGCCGGCACGTACGAGTCGGAGGCGACCATCTGGGTCGTCCGTGCCTCCCCGGCACTCAGCCTCACTGACCCCGATGACCCGAACATCGCTCTCCTTCAGACCGCGGCAGCCCAGCAGGCCGAGGTCCTGAAGCAACTCGTCCAGACGCGGAGCTTCGTCGAGGAGGTCGTGAGACGGACGTCGCTGAGTTCGGCCCTCGACGTCGCGGCGGACAGGGACGGCTTCATCGACGACGTGCGAAGGGGCTTCCGCGTCGAGACCCTCGGCACCAGCCTCATACGCGTGTCATTCGCCGCGCATGATCCCGCCACGCCACCCGAGGTCCTGAACGCCGCTCTGGTCATTCGTGGCGAGCGCCTCGAGCAATCTCGACTGGCATCCTCGGCCGCGCTCGGCCTCCTCTACCAGCGCCAGATCGAGTTCGCGGAGGGGCAGGTACTCGACGCGCGGAAAGCGCTCGAGGACTTCCAGCGCAGCCGGGTGGCACCGCTCGGCGAAGCGGACAAGCATGTGGAGGCCCAGCTCCGCCTAAGCGTCGACTTCGCGGTGAATCGGCTGAGCGACCTGAAGGGAAAGGCCGAACGGGCGCAGCTTGCGCCGGCGCTCCTCGAGATCAGCGGGCTCGAGTTCCAGATCGTCGACGAGCCGCGTGTCGAGATGAAGCCGAGCGGCGGGGAGCGGCGGGCGCTCACAATCGGCGGCGTCTCGATCGTTGCGGGCGTCGCACTGGCGGCACTGCTCGTCCTTGTTGCGACGCTCTTGCGCACCCGCGCTCGGTGGCGCGTCGCAGAAGCGCCGTCGCCGGACCGCGATGGCGTGACGCCCGCCGCGGTCCGTGCGGAAGGTCGCCGAACGGCGGAGGCCGCCTCTTCGACCGGACGCTGACGGCGATGGTCAGTGTCGCGACCCGCCACCCCTCGTCGGCATCGGTCCTCGCCGCGGTCGCGCTCGTGTTTGCGGGTGCATACGCCGTCGCGATCGTGAGGAGTGGCGGCGACGTCCTGCTTCTCGT
>JBIOUD010000097.1:0-5532 GCA_044866725.1 Candidatus Limnocylindria bacterium
ATCACGCAGAAGGGCGATCTCGACTGGCTCATCGACATGAGGAACAACACCACCGGCGGCCGCTACAACACGACGGTCCAGTACCGCTCGTCGCGTGCGTCGGCCGAGTGGGTCCAGGAAGCGCCGAGCATCGGCCGCGGCATCGTGCCGCTCGATGACTTCGGCACGCTGAAGATCACCGGCGCCTCCGCCGTCCGTGACGGCGTGACGCTGAACCTGAGTGGGCTCGGCGCGAAGGCCATCACGATGATCAACAGCGCGCGCCAGGCACTCGCGATCCCATCGGTC
Organism: Candidatus Limnocylindria bacterium; assembly: GCA_044866725.1. Classification (GTDB taxonomy): domain Bacteria; phylum Chloroflexota; class Limnocylindria; order P2-11E; family P2-11E; genus CF-39. The sequence continues at coordinate 289 of JBIOUD010000097.1, forward strand.
ATCGGCGCGGACGGCGCGAGCTTCACGGTCACACGGACGGAGAACCAGGCGATCCAGAACATCGCTCCCGGGAGCGGGCGCCGCCGCCGCGGATAGACGATGACGGCGTTCGCGGCGCGACCGCGCCTCCCCCGATCGGGGGAGGCGACTCCCCCGGCGCGGGGGATGCCTCTGTCGTTACACGCGCCTACCGTGGCCCCAGGGGGACATATGGTCACTTGGGAGATGCCCGACGGCACCGAATTCCGCTATCTCGGCGACGCCGTGTCTGACGCCGCCCTACGTGAGTTCGTCCTCCGTTTCATGTCTGCCGAGGGGATGTCCTGGGACGTCTCCAAGTGGGACGACAAGGCCCTTGAGGGCGCGTTCCTCCGGCGCTTCGGCGAGCGGATCCGCATCACCCGGGAGCGCCTCGTGACCGGCACGACCGTCCTCGTCTTCCAGCCAGCGGGGGCGTGACCGCGCGAACGTAGCCTCCGACATAGTCGCGATCCCGGGCGCCCGTAGGCTGGTCCGAATGAACACACCAAACACCCCGCGCGGCTACGAGATCGCCCAAGTCGAACTGGCTCAAGCCAGTGACGCCGAACTCACGGAGGCGGCGAAGGTCTTCCAGGCCATAAACCACGAGCGGGTCCCGGAAGACCCGCCGACGCCCATCGAAGCGATCAAAGCGCGCATCAAGGCGACGACGCCGAACCAGTGGCGCGCGACGTTCGTGGCGCGCGACCCGGGCGGAGCGGTCGTGGGGACCGGCTTCGTCGGATGGAACACGAACGAGCCGGAGAACGCGCACGCTCGCTGGACCGAGGTGAACGTCCTCCCCGCGCATCGCCGGAAAGGCGTCGGCCGCGCGCTCTATCGCAAGCTGGTCGAGGCGTGTCTCGAGCAGGGCGATGATCTCGTGTTCTTCTTCCAGACGTCCGATCGCGTTCCATCAGGTGAGGCGTTCGCGAAGCGCATCGCCGCTACGGCTGGCCTGCCCATGAAGCTGAACCAGCTCACGATCGCCGATGTCGATCGTGCGAAGGTGAAGGAGTGGGCGAAGCTCGATCCGAGCGGCTACCGCCTCGAGCGCGCCGACAACGCCGTGCCGCAGTCGCTGATGAAGGCGTACCTCGACGCGGCGAACTCGATGAACGACATGCCGAAGGGCGACCTCCGGTTCGCCGATCAGGAGTTCACCGAGGAGCAGCAGCGCGACCGCGAGTCTTGGTACAAGCAGTCGGGCACCGAGTCCTGGCTCATCGTCGCGATCGAGGAGGCGACCGGCGAGGGCGCCGGCTTCACCGAGGTCACGTACGACCCGCGCATCTCGCACCTCATCTGGCAGCAGGGGACCGGCGTGACCGCGAAGCATCGCGGGCACCGCCTCGGGCTGTGGATGAAGGCCGTCATGCTCGATCGCATCCTCCGCGAGCGACCGGCCGCGAAATACATCCGCACCGGGAACGCGAACGTGAACGCGCAGATGCTCGCCATCAACACGCAGCTCGGCTTCAAGCACGCCTGGTCGAGCACGCTGTGGCAGCTCCCGCTCGCGGAAGCGCGTACCTCGTTCGGTCTGCGCGAGGCGGCAGCGAAAGCCTGATCGCGCCGACTACCATCTGAATACCGCACACGCGTAGGGGAGGCTAGAGGCATGGCTGTCGATACCCGCCGCAAGCCGCAGATCCCGCTCGAGGAGCTCTGCCGGCTCCCGTCGTTCTTCCTCCCGTCCGTTTCGTGGAAGGGCGATCAGGTCGCCTTCTACTGGGACAAGACGGGGCGAATGGAGCTCTGGGTCATGGACCTCCGGACCGAGCAGCTGCGTCAGGTGAGCCACGGCGAGGTCCCGACCGCGCTTCGCGCCGGCTTCGCGTGGAGCCGCGACGACAAATCGATCGTGTTCGCGAAGGACTCCGGCGGCAACGAGCAGCACGACCTGTACAAGATCGACGTCGCGTCCTCGAAGGTCACGCAGCTCACGAAGGACCCGACGGCGCAGGAGTACGTGGTCCAGTTCGCCCCAGATGACGAATGGATCAGCGTGCTCACGAACAAACGGCGCCCGGACGCCCCGGACAAGCCGGGTCAGCTCAACCTCTGGAAGATGCGCGCGGACGGCAGCGACTACGCGCCGATGACGCGCTACATGTTCCCGGTGTTCGGCGGGACATGGTCTCCCGATGGCTCGCAGATCGCGTTCGCGACGAACGAGGAGACATCGAACCTGAAGAACGCGGACATCTATCTCATCAACGCCGACGGTACGAACGCGCGGAAGATCTTCGGCGCGAAGGTCGGCTCCCAGGACACCATGTCCGACTGGCATCCGGACGGGAAGCGGCTCGCGATCACGTCGGACGCATCCGGCACGCCGCGCCCCGGCATCCTCGACACGACGTCAGGCCAGGTCCGCTGGTTCGGCAAGGAGGGCGTCGAGGAGCACTCCGGGAAGTTCTCGAAGGACGGCAAGACGCTCGTCGCCCTGCGCAACCAGGAATCGCAGGTGCGCCCGGTCCTGTACGACGTCGCGAGCGGGAACGCGCGCGAGCTCAAGCTCGACCCGGGCATCTCGACGGTGATCGGCTTCTACGACGGCGATCAGAAGCTGCTCGTCGCCTATCAGAGCGAGACGCGGCGCAACGAGATCGCCTCGTACGACCTGCGGACTGACCACCTCGACACGCTCGTCGCCGCGGACTACGGCTCCATCGACCGGAGCGTGTTCGTGAAAGGCGAGCACATTTACTACCCGACGTTCGACGGCCAGAAGATCCCCGCCATCCTCTACAAGCCGCGCGACATCGCGCCGGGCGAGAAGCTCCCCGCGATCGTGCACGTGCACGGCGGGCCGACCGGTCAGTGGTTCCGCGGCTTCGATCCGTTCGCGCAGTTCCTCGCCGACCGCGGGTTCGTGGTCATCGAGCCGAACATTCGCGGAAGCACTGGCTACGGCACCACGTTCCGCGACGCCGCGCTCAAGGACTGGGGTGGCGCGGACCTCGAGGACGTCGCGAAGGCCGCCGAGTACCTGAAGTCGCTGCCGTACGTCGACGGGTCACGGCTCGTCGTCTTCGGCGGCTCGTACGGCGGGTTCATGGCGTTCATCGCCGCGACGAAGAAGCCGGACATCTGGCGCGCCGCGGTCGCGTGGGTCGGCGTCAGCGATCTGCACAAGCTCTACGAGAAGTCGATGGAGCACTTCAAGTACTACTTCCGCGAGCAGATGGGCGATCCGGAGACGGATCGCGCGCTCTGGCGCGACCGCAGCGCGGTCGAGTTCGCGGACAAGCTGAAGGCGAAGCTCCTCATGGTCCACGGCGTGAACGACCCGCGGTGCCCGGTGGAGCAATCGCAGGTCTTCCGCGACCGGCTCATCGAGCTCGGACGCAAGGAAGGCGAGGATTTCGAGTACGTCGAGCTCGCCGACGAGGGGCATGGGTCATCCGACATCAAGCAGAAGATCCGCACGTTCCGGATCCTCGCCGATTACCTGGAGAAGGTCCTCAACTAAGCGTCAGAGCGAAGGCGCGCGGACGGATCGGCCCGATGTTTTGGCCGGGTGGCGTACTGCCATCCGGCCACCGCCGCGAAGATCCCGACACCGATGATGTCCTGCACGCTGCCCGGCGCAAGAAGCAGCAGACCCGCCGCAACGAGCAGCGCGCGCTCGATCGGAGCGGTCGGGCGGAGCAGATAGCCACCCACGCCGCCGACCAGCGCGACGACGCCGGCCGCTGCCGACACTGACGCGACGATCGCCTCGACGACGGTGACGTCGCGCCAGAGGATCGCGAGGCCGTCTGGCTGTGTGAACATGAACGGCACGAGGAAGCACGGGAGCGCGTACTTCCACGTGAGCATCATCGTGCGATACGGGTTGCCTCCGGTGATCGCCGCGGCCGCGAAGGGCGAGAGCGCGACCGGCGGCGAGACCTCGCTCAGCACCGCGTAGTAGAAGACGAACATGTGCGCGGCTGGGAGCGGGACGCCGAGCTGCGCGAGCGCGGGGATGACGGTCGGCACCGCCACGAGGTACGTCGCCGTGATCGGGAGCGAGAGCCCGAGGACCCACAGCACGACGCCCGCGACGATGAGCGTGAGCACGAGATTGCCGAGCCCGAGCTGCAGGATGAGGCTCGAGATCTTCAGCCCGAGTCCGGTCTGCAACAGGATGCCGACCGCGATGCCGGCGACCGCGGTCGTCGCGGCGACCGAGAGGACCTGCTTCGTGCCGTCGGCGAGCGCGTCCACGATCTTCGCGGGCGAGAGCGCTGTCTCGCGGCGGATGTACGAGACGAGGATCGCGAGGACGATCGACCAGAACACCGCCACCGCGGTCGAGAAGCCGATGACGAGGAAGAAGACGATCGCGAAGAGCGAGGTGTACTGGTACCAGTAGCGGCGCGTGAGCTCCCAGAAGCCCGGCGCGTCGAGCTGGATCGCTGACGCGCCGAGTCGTCGCGCGTCCACCTCGATCATGAGGAGGATGCCGAGGTAGTAGAGGATCGTCGGCATCATCGCCATGAGGAGGATCTCGAGGTACGAGACCTTGAGGATCTCCGACATGAGGAACGCCGCCGCGCCGAGAACCGGCGGCGAGATGACCGCGCCGATGCCGCCGGCCGAGAGGATCGCGCCGGCCGAGTCGCGATCGTGCCCGGCCTTTCGCAGCATCGGGTAGGTGATCGCGCCGAGCGTCACGGTCGTCGCGACGCCGGAGCCCGAGACAGTGCCGAGGAGAAATGACGCGAAGGTGACCGTGCGTGCCGCGCCCGTCGGCCGCTTTCCCGCGAGCGCGAACGCGAGATCGACGTAGAACCTGCCGGCGCCGGTCCGTTCGAGGACCGCGCCGTAGATCGTGAACATGATGATGAACGTCGCGGCGACCTGGAGCGGGGTACCGAGCATCCCGTCGAGGCCGAGGTACTGATTCGCGATGATCGCGTCCAGATCCTTCGGCGGCCCGCGGAACGGATCGGGCATGAAGTCGGCGAAATACGCGTAGAGGATCGCGACGATCCCGAGGACCGGCAGGTGCCACCCGATCGTGCGACGGCCCGCCTCGAGCACGACGAGCACCGCGACGATGCCGAAGGCGAAGTCCGTCTGGGTCGGCGTGTTCACGTGGTAGATGACCGTCTCGAAGTTCACGAACACGTACGCGCTGATCGCGATCGCCGGCGCGCCGATCCCGGGAACGAGCATCGTGCCGATCCCGAGCATCCGGATCTTCGGCGAGACGATCACGACGCCGCA
>JBIOUD010000098.1:0-5244 GCA_044866725.1 Candidatus Limnocylindria bacterium
CGCGAACAGCGCGCCGCGGGGTTTGAAGGACCCGGTGCGCTGGAACGACTCCGCCTTGAGGTGCGCGGTCGCCCCGATGCGCTCAGATAGGGCGCGGCTCGTGAACATCGGCGTCCGGTGGAGGTGACGCGCGGTAAGGGAGCGAGCCCGCTCGACTTCTTGGAGGGAGATGGTCATTAGGGAAGATTGTGGGCCCGCCAGGGTTCGAACCTGGGACCGAGGGATTATGAGTCCCCTGCTCTGCCACTGAGCTACGGGCCCTAGGAGCCGAGTCCGCGAGCTTGCTCGCGAGCGAGCCGACGACGGGCCCGTATGAGCGGAGCGATTACGGGACCAGCCGACGGATCTTCGACGCGAATTCTCGCGCTTCGGCCTCGATCTGCGTCTATGCTACGGGCGAGCGTTCGCGAGGGGAGTCGCGTGCAAGCTTCCGCACGCGCGTGCACGTTCGGGGAGAACTGTGCGCGGAGGGAAGCCGTGGGCAAGGTCATCGCGATCGCGAACCAAAAAGGTGGGGTCGGTAAGACCACGACCGCCATCAATCTCGGCGGCGCGCTCGCTCAATTGGGCCGCCGGGTCCTCTGCCTCGACCTCGATCCGCAAGCCAACCTGACCGTCGGCCTGGGCATCGACCTGAACACGGTCGACAAGAACATCGCCGACGTGCTCGTCGACCCCGACGTCAAGCTCGACTCGATCATCCGACCGACGAAGACGAAGAACCTCGACGTCGCACCCGCGACGCTCGAGCTCTCGGCCGCGGAAGTCGAGCTCTTCAACGCGATCGGGCGCGAGATGGCGCTGCGCGACAAGCTCACGCTGGATGTCGCGGGCCGATACGCGTACGTGATCATCGACTGCCCGCCGACGCTCGGGCTCCTCACGCTGAACGCGCTCGTCGCGGCGCAGGGCGTGATCATTCCGGTGCAGACGCAGTACTACTCGCTCAAGGGTGTGGCCGCGCTCCTGCGGATCATCAAGACGGTGCAGGGTCGACTGAATCCCGAGCTCAAGGTGCTCGGTCTTCTTCCGACCTTCTACGACAGCCGCACGATCCTCGCGCGCGACATGCTCGAGTCGCTGAAGGACCTCGGTGACCACCAGGTCTTCGACACCGTGATCCGTCAGTCCGTGAAGATCGGCGAGGCGCCGACCGCGGGCGTGCCGATCACCGAATACGACAAGAAGTCGGACGCCGCAAAGGCGTTCGTCGATCTGGCCAGGGAGGTCGTCCGTGCTCACTAGTGAACGTCCTCGGACGAAGTCGTTCCGCGACGCAGGGAGCCGGATCTTCGGTCAAGATTCCGACACGCAGCCTGGGATCATCAGTCTCCTCGCGGCGCGTACGCCCACCGCGATCCGCGAGATCCCCGTCGAGAAGGTGCAGCCGAACCCGGGCCAGCCCCGCATGACGTTCCATGAGGAGACGCTCCAGGAGCTGGCGGGGTCGATCAAGGAGCACGGCGTGCTCCAGCCGATCCTCGTCCGCCCGTCGGGTGACGTCTTCGAGATCATCGCCGGCGAGCGCCGCTGGCGTGCTTCGAAGATCGCGGGCAAGGAGACGATCCCCGCGATCGTCGAGCGCTTCGACGATGCGACGGCACTCGAGATCGGCCTCATCGAGAACCTCCAGCGCGAGGACCTCTCGCCGCTCGACGAATCGACCATCTACAAGAAGATGACCGGCGAGCTCGGATATTCGATCCGCCAGCTCGCGTCGAAGCTCGGCAAGGACAAGGGCTACGTCGAGAACCGCCTGCGCCTCGCGTCCGCTCCGGACGACGTCCGCGAGATGGTGGCGCAGCGGTACGACACGCTCTCCGCGGCCTACGAGCTCATGAAGATCGACAACGTCCGGCGCCGCAAGTCGCTCGCGAAGCAGATGCTCGCGGGGCAGCTCACGCTCCTGCGGCTCCACGATCGCGTGGAGCGGATCCTGAACCCCGGCGAGAAGGCGGAGAAGCCCGAGCCCGCGATCCCGGCGCTGCGCGACGACGCGCTCATCACGGCGACGCGCAAGCTCAACGAGGCGCTCGCCGATCTCTCGCGGGCGATCGGCGACGACGGCTCGCCGTCTATCCCTGAGAGCGACCGTCAGAACCTGGCGAAGTTCCTCACGATCTCTCGCGCGCGTCTGGACAATCTCGTCGCTCGCCTAAGAAGCAGATAGCGACCGGCGAGGGTCGCGCGCAGAGCGGACGGCGACGGTAAAGTGAAAGCGGTGGCAGACCGTCGTCTCAGTCCGCGCGGAAGCGTGGTGTCGTTCGTCGCCACGACGCTGATCGCCACAGCGGCGGCCATCGGCCTGTTCGTGCTCCTGGATCCGCGCGCGCAGGCGTTCTGGGGGAATCGCCTCGGGGAGATGTTCGCCGCGCTCCGCGGCCTGTTCGGCCAGCCTTAGGCGGCGAGCTTCTCCGAACGCTCGACCGCGACCGGCAGCTCTTCGATGTTGGCGCGCTGACGTTGTGCGCGCGCGTCGCGGAGGATCGATACCCCGGTCGCCGCGAGACCCACGGCGGTGAAGACGAGGATCGCGGGGTCGGAGGTCAAGAGATCCATCACGGCACAACGTGAAAGCACGCGTCGTGCCAGCCGACCGTGCCCCGACTCGTTACACGAGCGTCACAGTGTCACGCGGATGCGGCGCGTCGTGGTTGGCGGACACGCTGCACACGGACTTGTGCGACGCGACGTCCGTCGACGGTCGTGACGACGAAGCGATAGCCCTCGACGTCGACGGCGTCGCCGACTTTCGCGACGCGCCCGAGCCGGCCGAACACCATGCCACCGACCGTGTCGTATGACTCGTCGCCGAGCGCGAGGGCGAGCTTCTCTCGCAGCTCGTCAAGCGCCACGAGGCCGTCGATCACGTACGTACCCGGCGCCTCCTCGCGGATGCGCTGCGCCTCGCCCTGATCGAACTCGTCCGTCACCGGCCCGACGAGCTGCTCGAGGATGTCCTCGAGCGTCACGAGCCCCGCGGTGCCGCCGAACTCGTCGATGACCACCGCCAGGCCCGCTCGCTGGCGCTTGAACTCGGCCATCGCCTGGTCGAGACGCAGCGTCTCAGGGATGAAGGGGACGCGCCGCATCATGTCGCGCGCCTTGGCGTGCGAGCCGCGGTCGACGCCCACGAGGTCCTTCACGTGGACGACGCCGACGACGTGGTCGAGGTCGTCGCGGTACACCGGGAACCGCGAGAAGCGCGTCTGCCGCGCCATCGCGAGGAGACCGTTCATGTCGACGTCCTCGGGGATGGCGATGATCTCGGTGCGCGGGACCATGACCTGGCGCACGACGGTGTCGGCGAAGTCGAGCGCATTGCCGACGATGACACGCTCGCTCTCCTGTAGCTGACCGTGCTTCGCCGAGGTCGCGACCATGAGCTTCAGCTCTTCATCGGTGAACGCCTCGGACTGCTCGCCGACGCCGACGGGGACACCAAGCCACTTGAGGATGCGGTTCGCGCTCGTGTTCACGAACCAGATGAATGGGTATGCGATGCGGTAGAAGATGTGGAGCGGATACGCGATGAGGAGTGAGGTCTGTCGCGCCCTCTGGATCGCGAGGTACTTCGGAGCCTGCTCCGCCACGACGATGTGCAGGTAGGTGATGAGGCCGAACGCGATGGTGAACGAGAGGACGTGATAGAGCGCGTCGCTGCGGTCACGCAGCCAACCGAACAGCGGCGCGATCGCGGCCGCGACGCCGGGCTCGCCCACCCAGCCGAGGCCGAGCGACGCGGCGGTGATGCCCACCTGGCACGCTGAGAGATACGCGTCGATGTGGGTGACGATGTGCGCCGCGAGGCGGCCAGTTGCGCTGCCCTCAGCGGCAAGCTGGTCGAGCTGCGTGCCACGTACGCGCACGATCGCGAACTCGGCCGCGACGAAGAACGCGTTGAGCGCGAGGAGCACGACCGTGAGGATGAGGGCCGGCAGCGGCCCGCCCTGTTCCAACCTGCTCATTCTCGCACTGAATAGACTCGGAAGCGTGCAGGTGAACGTTCGGCTTTTCGCATCGTACCGAGAGGCCGCGGGCGTCGGTCACCTCCAGCTGAACCTGCCGCCCGGCAGCACGGTGAAGGACGCGATCGCCGAGATCGCGAAGCGTCACCCGCTCATCACCGAGGGCCGCAGGGTCGTCATCGCAAAGAACCGCGACTACGTCACCGCCGACGAGCCACTTGCCGACGGCGACGAGGTGGCGCTCATCCCCCCGGTCTCTGGCGGTGCCACGACGCAGGGGAAGGGGCCCCTGTTCAGCGAGCGCAGCGAGCGTGCGCTGGTGCAGATCAGCGAGGGCCGCCTCTCCGTCGACGACGCGATCGCCGCGGCGAGCGACAGCCGGTGGGGCGGCATCGTCATCTTTCTCGGCACAGTGCGCGACGCGTCGCGCGGGAAGCGCGTGACGCACCTCGAGTACGAGGCCTACGCCGAGATGGCCGAAGCGAAGATGCGAGAGATCGCGACGGCGCTCGAGCGGAAGCACGCGCCGTGTCGCGTGGTGCTGCACCACCGCGTCGGCGACCTCGCGATCGGCGAGATCGCGGTCATCGTCGTCGCCGGCGCGCCGCATCGCGACGCCGCGTTCAAGGCCGCGCGCGAGGCGATCGACGAGCTCAAGACGGTCGTGCCGATCTGGAAGAAGGAGTACTCCGAGGACGGCGCGGTCTGGATCGAGGAGCATGCCTGACCGCGCGTACTGGATGATCGTCACGAGCCCGGCGAACTACGAGCGCACGAGAGCAGTCCGCTTCTCGCAGCAGGGCATGAAGAAGAAGCACCTGCGCAAGGCCGAGCGCATGCGTCCCGGTGACGGCATCTGCTGGTACGTCACCGGCGCGAAGGCCTTCGCCGCCACCGCGACGATCACGTCGCCGTTCTTCGAGTCGTCCGAGAAGATCTGGATCAGCGACGGCGCGCCAGATACCTATCCGTATCGCGTGCGTGTGAGGAAGGAGATTGCCGTCGCGCCTGAGCGCGGAGTGCCCGCCGAGACGCTCGTGCCGAAGCTCCGCTTCGTGCGCAAGTGGCCGACGGCGTCGTGGCACCTGGCGTTCCAGGGAAACGTGCACGAGCTGCCGGCGGAGGACTACGCGCTCATCAAGCGCGCGGTAGCCGCGGTCTGAGCGAGCTCGTTCGCGAGCTCGTCGCGATCTGCGGCGACGCGAACGTCTTCTGGAAGCCCGAGGACACGATGGTCTTCGAGTACGACGCCGGGTTCGACCGGCGGCCGCCGCTC
>JBIOUD010000099.1:0-32405 GCA_044866725.1 Candidatus Limnocylindria bacterium
TGAAGGAGCTGAAGACCATCGCGGCGCGCCACCCGTCGGTCGGCGATGTGCGCGGCAAGGGACTGTTCATCGGCATCGAGCTCGTGAAGGACCGCGGCACCAAGGAGATGCTCGAACGCTGGAACGGTCCATCACGAGCTCGATCCCGATGAAGAGACCCTTGCCGCGCACGTCGCCGACCGACGGGTGGCGCGCCGCGATGGTCTTCAGCTCCTTCATAAGGAGGTCGCCCATCTTCGCGCCACGCTCGACGAGCCGCTCGTCCCGGTACGCGTTGACGGTCGCGACGCCCGCCGCGCACGCGAGGGGATGGCCGGCGTAGGTGAGCCCGGCCCACAGGACGTTCGTGTCGAAGTGCTTCGCGATGGGCTCGTCGACGATGACGCCGCCAAGCGGGACGTAGCCCGAGTTCACGCCCTTCGCGAACGTGATCATGTCCGGCACGACGTTCTCGTGCTCCGCCGCGAACATCTTCCCCGTCCTGCCGAAGCCGGTCATGACCTCGTCGAGGATGAGGAGGATGCCGTGCTGGTCGCAGAGCTGGCGGAGCCCGCGCAGGAATCCCTCGGGCGGGACGATGAGCCCGCTCGACCCGACGATCGGCTCGAGGAAGATCGCGGCGACGTACTGCGGTCCCTCGTACCAGAGCACCTCTTCGACGTGCGCGAGCGCCTTCTGCGCGCTCTCGCCGAAGACCGAGCGGTACGGGTCGGGGTTGAGGAAGCGGACGATGCCGGTGATGCCGGGCTCGTTCGCCCAGCGGCGGTTGTCGCCGCCCAGGCTCATCGCGCCCTGCGTCTGGCCGTGGAAGGAGCGCCACTGCGTCATCACCTTGTGGCGGCCGGTGTACATGCGCGCGATGCGCAGCGCGTGCTCGTTCGCCTCGCTGCCGCCGGTCGTGAAGAGCGTCTTCACGAGGTCGCCGGGTGTGATCTCCGCCAGGAGACGCGCGAGCTCGGCGCGCTGCTCTTCACCGAATGACGGCGTGACGTAGCAGAGCTTCTCGGCCTGGTCCTGTATCGCTCGCACGACCTTCGGGTGGCCGTGCCCAAGGTTGACGTTGATGAGGCCGGAAGAGAAGTCGAGGATGCGGCGCTGCCCTGAGTAGAGCCATGAGCCCTCAGCGCGATCGACCACGATCTGTGAGAGGGCTCCCTGTGCGGACCACGAGACGAAGACGTGCTCTCGCGTCTGCTTTCCGACCTCGGCAGCGTCCGTCCCACGCTTCGTGTCGAGCGCCATGGGCGGAGTGTACGTCCGCAAAGCACGCTCCACGCGTGACGGATACCCTCGTTTCTCGATGAAATTCGGCGTGACGCTCTGGCCGCAGAACTCGACATGGGAAGCGATCCGTGACGCGGCGATCGTCGCCGACTCCGTCGGCTTCGAGACCGTGTGGACGTGGGATCACTTCTACGCTCTCCAGGGGGCCGAGGAGAAGCCGAACTTCGAATCGGTGACGATCCTCGGTGCGCTCGCGCCGGTGACGAAGCGCGCGAAGCTCGGCGCGCTCGTGCAGGGCGTGACGTACCGGCATCCCGCGGTCATCGCGAACATCGCCGCGACGCATGACCAGGTCTCGAACGGCCGCGCGATCTGCGGCATCGGCGCCGCGTGGAACCAGACCGAGCACAAGGCGTATGGCATCGAGCTCGGCACGCCGGGCGAGCGATCGCGCCGCTTCGCCGAGGCATCGAAGATCATCCGCGCGCTCCTCGATGGCGAGCGCGTCACCTACAAGGGCAAGTACTACGAGCTGAAGAACGCGGTGCTGAACACGAAGCCGGTCCAGAAGCACCTGCCGATCATGATCGGCGGCGCCGGCGAGCAGAAGACGCTCCGGACCACCGCGAAGTACGCGGACATGTGGCACACGTTCGGGCCACCGGAGGTGATGACCCACAAGATCGAGGTCCTCCGGCAGCACTGCGCCGACGTCGGTCGCGACCCGAAGCAGATCGAGATCTGGGGCGGGCAATGGATCGTCGTCCGTGATGACGCCGAGGAGGCGCGCCAGGTGCTCGATGAGATCCGCACGCATCACCCGCCGATGAACCCGCCGAACGCCATCATCGGCGACCCGGATCAGGTGGCCGCTCGGCTCAAGGCCTGGGTCGACGTCGGGGTCGACGGCTTCATCCCCGGGTTCGCGTACCCGTACGACACGGTGACGATCGAGCGCCTCGCGAAGGAAGTCCGCCCGCGCCTGCAGAAGCTCATCGGCAAAGCGGCATAGCCCCGAAACGGGCTAATCTTCATCTCGTCCAATGAAGATCGGCGTGCCGAAGGAGACCCTGCCCGGCGAGACCCGGGTCGGTCTCGTGCCCGAGACCGTCGGGCGCCTTGTGAAAGCCAGCAACACCGTCGTCGTCGAGCGCGGCGCCGGCGTCGCCTCGGCGTTCACGGACGACGCGTACGAGAAGGCCGGCGCGCAGCTCGTCGACGATGCCTACGACGCTGAGCTCGTCGTGAAGGTGCAGCGTCCGACGGATGCCGAGGTGCGGAGGCTCCGCTCCGGGACGACGCTCATTGCGCTCCTCTCGCCGCTCATCAACCACGACCTCATCCGCGCGCTCGCATCACAGGGCGTGACGGCGCTCTCGATGGACGCGATCCCGCGCATCACGCGCGCGCAGCCGATGGACGTGCTCTCGTCGCAGGCGACCGTCGCGGGCTACAAGGCCGTCCTCCTCGCGGCGGCGCAGCTTCCGAAGTTCTTCCCCATGCTCACGACCGCCGCCGGCACGATCGCGCCGGCGAAGGCGCTCGTCATCGGCGCGGGCGTCGCGGGCCTGCAGGCGATCGCGACCGCGCGCCGCCTCGGCGCGGTCGTCGAGGCGTTCGACACACGCCCGGTCGTGAAGGAGCAGGTGCAGTCGCTCGGCGCGAAGTTCCTCGAGATCGACCTCGGTGAGTCCGGCGCGGGCCAGGGCGGCTACGCGAAGGAGCTCTCCGAGGACGCGCACCGGAGGGAGGTCGAGCTCCTCGGGAAGGCCGCACGCGAGAACGACATCGTCATCACCACGGCCGCGATCCCGGGCCGGAGGGCTCCGGTGCTCATCACGAAGGACATGATCCCGACGATGAAGCCGGGCTCGGTCATCGTCGACCTGGCGGCGGAGACCGGCGGCAACGTCGAGGGCACCGAGGCGGGCAAGACCGTCGTCGTGAGCGGCGTGACGATCATCGGCACGACGAACCTCCCCGCGACGATGCCGTTCCACGCGAGCCAGATGTACTCGCGGAACATCGCGAGCCTGCTCGGGCTCATGTTGAAGAAGGACGGAACGTTCGCCGTGGACATGAGCGACGAGGTCGTGAAGGGCACGGTCATCACGCAGAGCGGCAACATCGTCCATGAGGCGACGCAGAAGGCGATGGGCGCGACGCCCGCGGGGGCATCCGCATGAACAGCGCGGACCTGCTCCTCGGCGCGTACATCTTCGTGCTCGCGATCTTCGTCGGGAACGAGGTCATCTCGAAGGTCCCGACGACCCTGCATACGCCGCTCATGTCAGGCGCGAACGCGATCCACGGGATCATCGTCGTCGGTGCGATGCTCGTCGCCACCGCGGTGCCGGGGCCGCTCGGCACCGTGCTCGGATTCCTCGGCGTCGTCCTCGGCACGATCAACGTCGTCGGGGGATTCGTCGTGACCGACCGGATGCTCCAGATGTTCAAAGCGAAGCCGCGCGCGAAGCCGCCTGTGGCGAAGTCGCCACAGAAGAACGGTTGAAGAAGTAGGTGGAGCAGCTGAGAGAGCTCGTCCCGTGGGTCTACTTCATCGCCGCGGTGACGTTCATCCTCGGTCTGAAGGGCCTCTCCGGACCGACGACAGCACCACTCGGCAACCGCATCGCGGCGACCGGCATGCTCCTCGCGGTCATCGCGACATTCCTCGAGACACAGGTCGCGAGCGCGTGGCTCCTCATCGTGCCCGCGATCGCGATCGGGACGGCCATCGGATTCGTCGGTGCCCGACAGGTCCCGATGACCGCGATGCCGCAGATGGTCGCCATCTTCAACGGCGCCGGCGGGGGCGCGGCCGCGCTCGTGTCGGTCCTCGAGTACGAGCACGCGCTGGAAGCCGGGACGGCGAGCGCGGGAGAGGTCGTCGCGATCATGCTCGGCCTGATGATCGGCGCGGTCTCCTTCTCGGGAAGCGCGATCGCCTTCGGGAAGCTCCAGGGTCTCATCGACCAGCGCGCGTTCCGCTACGCCGGACAGCAGATCGTCACCGGGGGTCTCTTCGCCGGCATGATCCTCGGCGCGCTCGCGCTCATCGCGGACGCGGCGGGCGTCATGAACGTGCCGAACGAGCTCGTGCTCGCCCTCGTCGCGCTCCTCGCGCTCGCGTTCGGCGTCGCGCTCGTGCTACCGATCGGCGGCGCGGACATGCCGGTCGTGATCTCGCTCCTCAACGCCTACACCGGTCTGGCCGTCGCGATGGCCGGCTTCTCCATCGGTAACCAGATGCTGATCATCGCCGGCACGCTCGTCGGCGCGTCGGGCACGCTCCTCACCCGCCTCATGTCCAAGGCCATGAACCGTTCGCTGGCGAACGTCCTCTTCGGCGCGTTCGGCGCGGCGACAGCCGCGAGCGCCGGTGCGCGCGCCGACGACGGCCGCACGGTGCGCTCGATCAGCCCGGAGGACGCGGCGATCCAGCTCGGCTTCGCGCAGAGCGTGATCATCGTGCCGGGCTACGGGCTCGCGGTCGCGCAAGCGCAGCACGGCGTGCGCGAGCTCGCGGACCTCCTCGAGGCGAAGGGCATCGAAGTCCGGTACGCGATCCATCCGGTCGCCGGCCGCATGCCCGGGCACATGAACGTGCTCCTCGCCGAGGCGAACGTCCCGTACGAGAAGCTCTACGACATGGAGCAGATCAACGACGACTTCGAACGCGCCGACGTCGCGCTCGTCATCGGCGCGAACGACGTGACGAACCCCGCGGCGCGCAGCGACAAGAGCTCGCCGATCTACGGCATGCCGATCCTCAACGTCGACAAGGCGCAGAACATCATCGTCATCAAGCGCTCGATGAAGCCCGGCTTCGCCGGCATCGACAACGACCTCTACCTCGATCCGAAGACGGGCATGCTCTTCGGTGACGCGAAGCAGGCCGTCGGGGGCGTCGTCGCGGAGCTGAAGAAAGCCACGTAGGCCGGGCCGGAACCTTCCCGCCCTCGCGACGTTCTCATGATTGACATGCCGATGCGCCCTGCCCGCCTGCTCGTCCTTGCCGCGCTCCTCGGACTGCTGACCTCCGCCTGCGGCACGGCCGCAGCCGCGGAGGAGGTTCGCTCCAGCGCTCCGCGGGCCGCGGCCGACGCGGCGGCGGCGAAGAAGGCGAACGCCGCGCTCGACGCGTTCGCGGTCGACCTCTACCGCCGTCTCGCGACCGGCTCTGGCAACGTCGTCCTCTCGCCATACAGCGTCGCGGTCGCGCTCGCGATGACGCGCGCCGGCGCGGCGGGCGAGACCGCGCGCCAGCTGGACGCCGTCCTGCGCGCGAGCCTCGCGGGCGACCTCGATGCGGGCCACAACGCGCTCGACCAGGCGATCGCGAAGCGGCCCGGGAAGTACAAGGTCGGTGACGAGACGCGGGACCTCGAGCTCGCGGCCGCGAACCGCCTCTGGGGCCAGAAGGGGTTCACCTTCGAGCAGGCGTTCCTCGACCGGCTCGCGTCGTCCTACGGCGCGGGCATGCAGATCGTCGACTACAAGACCGCCGCCGACGCGTCGCGCAGGACGATCAACGACTGGGTCGCCGCGCGCACGAAGGACCGCATCAAGGACCTCATCCCCGAAGGCGTGCTCGACGCGAGCACGCGACTCGTGCTGACGAACGCGATCTACCTCAAGGCGAGCTGGATGGTCCGCTTCGACGACGCGGTCGCGGGGCCGTTCTCGCGAGCCAACGGCTCACTGGTCAGCGTTCCGCTCATGCGTCAGAGCGAGACGATGCGCTACGGCGAGGGCATCGGCTACCAGATCGTCGCGATCCCGTACGCCGGCGGACTCTCGATGCTCGTCGTCGTGCCGAACGCCGGCCGCTTCACTTCGGTCGAGGCAGCGCTCGACGGCGCGACGCTGCGGGCGACGATCGACGCGATGAAGCCGCGACACGTCAACCTGACGTTCCCGAAGTTCACGTTCCGGACGGAAGCCAGCCTCAAGGACGCCCTTGCGGCGATGGGCATGCCAATCGCCTTCACCGACGCCGCCGACTTCTCCGGCATGACGAAGCAGGAAGCGCTCGCGATCGCCGAGGTCCTGCATCAGGCGTTCATCGCCGTCGACGAGAAGGGCACCGAGGCCGCCGCGGCGACGGCGGTCGTCATGCGAACGACCTCCGCGCCACTGTCACCGGTCGAGCTGCGCGTGGATCGTCCCTTCATGTTCGCGATCCAGGATGACGAGACCGGCGCGCTGCTCTTCATGGGCCGCGTCACCGACCCCAAAGCGAACTAGCACCGGAGCGACTAGCCTCGCGCTTCCGTGAAGCAAGCGCGACTCACGCTGACGCGCGCGCAGATCCTCGCGTTCCGGCGGAGCGTCGGCGCACTCGACGAACGGCTCCCGCTCACCGCGGCGTCGCTGCAGCGTGCGGCGTGGGCCGGGCTCCAGGACAGCATGCCGCGCGCTGCGCTCCTCTCTGTCCACGCACGCGTTCGGGGAGCTGACGCGAACGCGTGGGAGCACCCCTCGCTCACGCAGGTATGGGGACCGCGGTGGAGCGCATATGTCGTGGCGGCACGCGACGCCGCGGTGTTCACCCGCGGGCGGATGCCGGACAGCGAGAAGGATCGCCAGAGGTTCGAGGAGCTCGCCGAGCGCGTCGACGCGTTCCTCCGGCGCAGGCGAGCTCGGTTCGGGGATGTCGGGCGCGACCTTGGTCTGCCCCACCACAACTACGTGCGGTACGCGACGGTGACGGGGCGCCTCCGCATCCGCTGGGAGGGCGCGCGTCAACCGAATCTCTGGACGGTGCCCGCTCCGAAGATCGCGTACCGCGCCGCGCGTGTCGAGCTCGCGCGTCGCTACCTGCACGTCTTCGGCACGGCGACGCCCGCCTCATTCGGCAGGTGGGCCGGGGTCCGTCCCGCGTCGAGCGACGCAGCCTTCGCGGACCTCGAGCGATCGCTGACTCCGGTGCGAACGCCGGTCGGCGAAGCGTGGATCCTCACGAGCGACGAGGCCGCGATCCGATCGAAGCGCACGCCATCGACGGCCACGCGTCTCCTCCCGAGTGGCGACCCGTACTACCTGCTGCAGGACGCCGATCGCGAGCTGCTTGTTCCGACCGCCAGGCACAGAGCCGCACTGTGGACCACACGCGTGTGGCCGGGCGCCGTCCTCGTGCACGGCGAGATCGTCGGCGTGTGGCGGCGCGCGGGTTCGCTCGTGTCGATCGATGCGTGGCGGCGCCTCACGCGAACGGAACGCGATGCTGCAGAGGCAGAGGCACTGTCATTGCCGCTGCCTGATGTCGCAGGGCGGATGCGCGTCAAGTGGAGCGGCCCCTGAGCAGGCGACGAAGATCACAGGCGCTCGCGCCGGTGGGGCACATGCACCATCGGCGTGGGCGCCTGCCGCCATACGGTCTCGGGACGGACGTCCTGGCACGTGGCGCAGTACCACGACTTACGGACGTCGTCGCCCGGGTGCCAGCCCGACTCGACCGTCGTGCCGCAGATGTGGCACGCGAGGCCGCCGCGCTCCATGACCCAGGTGCTTTCGCTCCGATCCATGCTGAATCGAGTGCGCCGCGGCCCGCCCTCGAGATTGAGCCGCATGAGCTTGCGCGCGATCGTGAGAAGCTCGCGCAGCTTGTCATCGGAGAGTTCGCGCACGGGCGCCCATGGGTTCGTCTTCCCGAGGAACAGGGCGTCGACCTTGAACGCGTTCCCGATGCCGGAGACGACCGACTGATCGAGCAACGCCGTCGCGATGTCGCGGTCCTGGCTTTCGCGGAGGCGCCGCACCGCCTCATCCATGTCGAACTCGTCGCGGACGATGTCCGGCCCGAGTCGTCCGACGACACGGTGCAGCCCCAGCTCCCTCGCGGCCAGGAGCTCGACGATCGGCGGGTGGAAGCACGGCGCGACCGCGACCTCCGTGCGGATGACGACGCGCGCCTCGCGTTCGGGTTCCCACCAGCGCTCGCCCGGACGATAGATGTGCCAGGTGCCGCTCATCTTCATGTGCGTGTGCAGCACGACCTCATTCGGCGTGGCGAAGTGGATGAAGAGGTGCTTCCCGTTCGACTCGACCTTCGAGATCCGGCTCCCGACGATCTCTTCGTCGCGCACGAGCGCGCTCACCTTCGGACTGTCGATCTCGAATCCGGTGACGACCTGTCCGAGCAGGACGCGACGTAAGACCGTCGCCGTCCGGAAGATCGTGTCGCCCTCAGGCAACCTCCGACCTCAGGCGCTGCGCTTAAGGTAGCCGCGCGGCGTGCGTGCGAAGCCGGCCTCGCGGAGCGGCTCGGCCATCGGTGATTCATCGATCGGCCGGCCGTCGACCTCGTCGATGAAGAACGGCGCGCCGCGCCCGCGCGCGGCCTCGTCGGCGAGCGCCTTCGCGATCAAGGTCCGCGTCCGCGCGGCGTCGATCTCCTCGCCATCGGTGAACGTCAGGAGGGCGCGCTCTCCCCACGGCACGGTGCGCGTGCCGGACGAGGACGGCCGGTCCTTTGCGACCCACGCCGCGAGGACGCCGTCGACGAGGATGACGAGCGCGCCCGCGGAGCGCATCGGGCGGCGTGGGCCACCTGCTTCCGTGCGCTCCTCGACGGCCTCGACTTCGGATTCATCGTCCGATGGTTTGGTCCGATGTTTTGGCCATGCGAGCGCCGCACCGTACGGGTTCGCGGGATCGGTCGCGGCGATCGTCACGACCGCCGGCGTCTCGTCCGGGTCTCGCGTCGCGCGGAGGCGATCGACCGCCCCGGGGAGCGCGAACTGCGCGGCGCCACGGCCCGCGACGAAGTAGCCGCGTCGCACGCGCGCGGCCTCCTCCATCGCGCGCAGGACGCCGTACACCGCGGCGAAGCCGCCTTCGATCTCCTCGGCCTGCACGACCTCGCGCGTGATCACGCCGTAGCGGTCGAGCATCTGCCGGACGCGCGCGGCCAGTCGTTCGGTCGGCGTCAGCGACACGTCCGCGTACGACGAGACGAGCGACCAGCGACCCGCGAGCTCCGGAGCCTGACCGCGCTGCGCCGGCCCGCGGCGGCGGACGTTCCGCGACGGCTGCGGGCGGATGAACGAGCGCAGCGCGTGGAGGCTGTCGTTCGTGACCTCGCCGTTCCACACCAGATCCCAGAGCGCGTCCTTCACCTCGGGCGCGAAGCCGCCCCCGAGCGCCGCGAGGAGGGTCGGGAAGAAGATCGCGCCGCGCTGCGTGAGGACGTCGCGGATGCGCTGGTGTGTCGCGCCCTCCTTTGGCGTCGCAACTGGGACCAGCGCGGCGTGCTCCGCGAGGTAGAGCGCGACGCGGCCGTCGCGCGGGCCGAGCGCGCCGCCGCCGATCCAGAGCACCGCCCCGGATGCCAGAAGTGCGTCGAGGTCGGACTCGTCGAACCCGCTCACCCGCGACGGCAGGATGCGCGACTCGAGGTCCGAGGCGGGGACGAGCGCGCCCTCGAGCTGCGCGATCGCATCGAGCAGCGCGGACTCGCCGGAGCGCGGCTTGTCGACGCCCTGCCAACCGAGCGCGAACCGCGCGAGCGCGCTCCCCTCGACCGGCTCGATCTCCTTCCGCAGCCGCGAGAGCGAACGCTGGCGGAGCGTGCGCAGCACGTTCGCGTCGACCCACTCGGCGCCGTGGCCTCCGGGACGGAACTCGCCCTCGACGACTGTGCTCGCGACCGCGAGCTCGGCGAGCGCGTTCGCGACGAGCGCGGGGCCGACACCAAATCTGCGAGCAAGATCCGCCACAGTGAATGGCCCCCGCCCCCTCGCGTACCGGCGCGCGAGCGCCGCGAGCGGGCGCGCGTCCCCGATGAGGAACGCGTCGGGGAGACCGAGCGGGATCACGGCGCCGAGCGCGTCGCGGTACTTCGCGGCGTCCTCCGCTGCGATGAAGCGCTGTTCGTTCGCGATCGGGACGCGCACGATGCGCCGCTCGCGCACGAGGTCGTCGAGCCACTCGTCGACGTGCGCGCCGGGGATGGTGCGCGCCACGATCTCGTCGCGCGTCAGGTCGCCGAGCCGCAGGAGCAGCTCGTGGACGCCGTCGGGATGCTTCGCGGCGCGATCGGTCTCGAGGTGCTGAAGCTGGAGCTCGAGCTCCGCGAGCGCGCCCGGGTCGAGGAGCTCGCGCAGCTCGGCCTCGCCGAGAAGCTGGCGGAGCTGGAGCGGATCGACGGTGAGCGCCTGCGCGCGGCGCTCGGCGAGCGGCGCGTCTCCTTCGTAGATGAAGTTGCCGACGTACTCGAAGAGGAGCGCGGCCGCGAACGGCGAGGGTGTGCGCGAGTCGACGGTGACGATGCGGATGTCGCGGCTGCGGATCTCCCGCAGCACCTCGAGGAGCGCGGGCATGTCGAACACGTCCTGGAGGCACTCGCGGTACGCCTCGAGGATCATCGGGAACGACGAGAAGCGCGACGCGATCTG
Organism: Candidatus Limnocylindria bacterium; assembly: GCA_044866725.1. Taxonomy (GTDB): domain Bacteria; phylum Chloroflexota; class Limnocylindria; order P2-11E; family P2-11E; genus CF-39. Next base: position 10,626 of record JBIOUD010000099.1, read on the forward strand.
CAGCAGCTCGCCGGCGCGCCGCCGTTGATGCCACAGCGGCGAACGCTGTCCCGGGTAGCGGCGCGGCAGGAGGAGCGCGCGCGCCGCGGCTTCGCGGAATCGCGCCGCGAAGAGCGGTGTCTGGCTCAGCCGATCGATCACCAGCGCCTCGGCGCGCTCCGGGTCGGGGAGGACGACCTCTACGTCCGGCGGACGGTCGGCCTCGGGGAAGCGCGCGACGATGCCGTCGTCGGTCCAGAGGACGTCGATCTCGAGATCGCTCTTCTCGCGCACCATCGCGCCGATCGCCATCGCCCACGGCGCGTGTACCTTGCCGCCGAACGGCGTGAGCACGCAGACCCGCCAGTCGCCGACCTCGTCGAGGTAGCGCTCGACGAGGATCGTCTTGTCGTCGGGGATCGCCCCGGCGGCGGCGTGCTGGTCGCGGAGGTACTCGAGGAGGTTCTTCGCTGCGCGTTCGTCGAGGTCGTGTTTCTCGCGCAGCAGCGTCGTCGCCTTCTCCGGCGTCGAGTCGCGCAGCGTGCGCGTGAGCGCGCCGATCGCGCGGCCGAACTCGAGCGGGCGCGATGCGGTCTCGCCCTTCCAGTACGGCATCTTGCCGGGCACCCCCGGAGCCGGCGACACGAGGACGCGATCGTGCGTGATCTCCTCGACGCGCCAGGTGGAAGCGCCGAGGAGGAACGTCTCCCCCACGCGCGTCTCGAACACCATCTCCTCGTCGAGCTCGCCAACGCGTCCCTTGCCCGGCTCGGCTCCCACGAGGAACACGCCGTACAGGCCGCGGTCCGGGATCGTCCCGCCCGACGTGAGCGCGATGCGCGCCGCGCCCTCGCGCGCGCGGATCGTACCCGCGACGCGGTCCCACACGACTCGTGGCCTCAGTTCGGCGAATTCATCCGAGGGGTAGCGGCCGGAGAGCATGTCGAGGACGTTCTCGAGCTGCGCGCGCGGGAGCTCAGCGAACGGCGCCGCACCATGGACGATCTCCTCGAGCGCGTCGACCGTGATCGGGTCTCGGCCCACGATCGCGACGATGTGCTGCGCGAGCACATCGAGCGGATTGCGGATATAGCGGCTCGCCTCGACCGCTCCGGCGTGCATCCGCTCGGTGAGCGCAGCCGACGCGAGCAGGTCGCCGCGGTACTTCGGCAGGATGATCCCCGTGGATGGGGCGTCGACCTGATGGCCAGCCCGTCCGATGCGCTGCATGCCCGACGCGACGGATGGCGGAGTCTCGATCTGCACGACCAGGTCGATCGCGCCCATGTCGATGCCGAGCTCGAGCGTGCTCGTGGCGACGAGCGCTTTGATACGTCCGGCCTTGAGGTCGTCCTCGATGCGCAGCCGCTGCTCGCGCGCGATCGACCCGTGGTGCGCGTGCGCGATCTCCTCCTCGGCCAGATCGTTCACCGCGGCGGCGATGCGCTCCGCGAGGCGCCGGCTGTTCACGAAGATGAGCGTGCTACGGTGCGCGCGCACGAGCTCGAGCAGTCGCGGGTGGATCGCGGGCCAAATAGAGACTCGGCCATCCGTCCTGGTGACAGGTCCACTGCGAAACTCCAGTGGGTCTCCCAATCGGGCCATGTCCTCGACCGGCACCTCGACGGTGAGCTCGAGGGGCTTGCGCGCTCCCGCGTCGACGATGCGCACGGAGCGCGGACCATGCTGGCCGAAGCCGCCGAGGAACCGTGCGACCTCGTCGAGGGGGCGCTGCGTGGCCGAGAGCCCGATGCGTTGGAGCTCGCGCGTGCGCTCCGGGTGCGCACTCGCGACGAGACGTTCGAGTCGCTCGAGCGTGACCGCGAGGTGCGCGCCGCGCTTGGTCGGGACCATCGCGTGGATCTCGTCGACGATGACCGTCTCGACGTCCTTCAGCGCCTGGCCAGCGGACGACGACAGCACGAGATACAGGGACTCAGGGGTCGTGATGAAGATGTCCGCAGGCGTCTTGCTGAACCGCGCCCGCTCTTTCGCCGGCGTGTCGCCGGTCCGTGTCGCGACCGTCGGCTCGCGAACCGGCGTGCCGATGCGCTCCGCGGCGTGACGGATCCCGGCGATCGGCGCGCGCAGGTTGCGCTCGACGTCGATCGCGAGCGCTTTCAAAGGAGAGACGTAGACGACGCGGCAGCCGCCCGCCGGCCGCTGGATCAACGAGTCGATCGACGCGAGGAACGCCGCGAGCGTCTTGCCCGAGCCCGTCGGCGCCATGAGGAGGGTGTTCTCGCCCGCCTTGATCGGCGGCCAGGCGCCTTCCTGTGCGGGGGTCGGTGCCGCGAAGGACGTGCGAAACCACTCTGTCACCGCCGGCTGGAAGAGATTCAACCCCACGCTCCCCATGGTCGAGACGATAATCTCCGCAACGGTGGGTGACCGCTTCGCACCGAACATTCGCGAGACGAAGGAAGGCCCGATCGTCCTCGCGGATATCAGCGGCTATACGACGTGGGTCGCGACCACCGAGCTCGAGCACTCACGAAGGGCGGTCGGCATGCTCCTCGAGGCGATGATCGAGAGCCTGCGAGACCGCCTCGCCGCCGGGCAGGTCGCCGGGGACGCGGTGCTCTTCGTCGGTGAAGGGCTCGACCCGTCGTTCGTGTCGTGGTTGGACGAGATGTATCTCGCGTTCCACCGGATGGCGGCCAGCATGTTGGCCCAGGGCGACTGCGATTGCCGCGCGTGCGGCCTTCTGCCGATGCTCACCGTGAAGGCGCTGGCGCACTACGGTCGGTATAACGTGCTCAGTGTCGGACCGAGCCAGCAGGTGCACGGTGCCGATGCGATCGTGCCGCATCGCCTCGCGAAGAACGCGGTGCCATCCAACGAGTACGTGCTCGTGACACCGGCACTCGCGGATCGGCTGCCGGCCGGCGATCGCGCGCGGTTCGACTGGCGCGATGAGGACGCGAAGGAGTTCGGCACGATGCGGATCGGGTATTACGACCTCGGCCGCCTTCGCTCGCGCGCCGGCTAGCGGAGCTTGTTCGCGATCTCTCGGAGCGCCGGCGCGTCCAGGGTGCGCGAGCCGATGTCGAACGTGATGCCGTTCTCCGTCCAGCGGATGTGCGTGACTCCGCGGTCCACGTGCGAGACGGCGTAGTGACCGCGCACCGTGAACGCGGGGTCGGTTCCGGCGAGTGATGCGGACGTGATCGGACTCGCCTCCTCGACCATCGCGACCGACACGAGGTCGCCGGTCGCGTGGATGCGGAAGGTCGTGATCGATGCGAGCGTCGGGATCAGCCCCGTCTCGCCGTTGATGCCGCTGCGGCGCACGACCGTTGCGACCGTGTCGGGCAGTCCGAGATTCAGCTCCGGCGCCGGCTTCGCGCCTGCAAGGACAGATGGACCCAGCAGCGGCGCCCGGTTGACCGGCGTGAGGTTCTGCGCCGCCGCACCGACGAACGATGGGAGCGGGTTCGCGATCCGCTCCTTCGGCCAGTACGGCGCGCTCGCGAAGAACGCGATCCCGATCGCGGCCGCCGCCACGGTGAGCAGCGCTTCAAGGCGCACGTTCACCGGCGCCACTCATCCGGACTCGGTTGCACCCGCAGCTCGTCGGCGAGCTTCGTGAGCTCGTCCACCGTGTAGCTGCCGGACTGGAGCCAGTAGACAAAGCCGCCCTCCGTCCACCAGACCACCGCCGGACCCTCCGAGGACGCGATCCCGGCCGTTCCGCGGATCCGCACGACGCTCGTCAGTGTGGCCGGCGCAGCTTCGTTCGCGAGACGGTCGGGTAGCGCCGCGAGGTCAACGTCGGGGATCGCACGCCGGAACGCGAGTGAGCGCGAGCCATCACGCGTGAAAATGGTCATCGTCAGGCCATCCGGTGATAGCGCCATCCCCACCCCGGCCGGACTCGGCATCGGCACTCGAGAGGCGTTCGATGAGGACAGTGACCACGCCGGCGTCGACTGTGCGCCCGCCACCGGCTGGGCATCGCCGACACGCTGTGTCGCCGGAGCAGCGACCGGCCGGGTCATCCACACGGCAAACGTGAAGAGCGACCCGGCGATGAACAGCCCCGCGATGACACCCCCGTCGCGCCCGCGTGGCCGGCGGTCCCGAGGCTCTCGGTCGAGCTCGACGATGGCCATCCGAATCGCGCAAATCGTAGACCTAGCATCCGGTTGTGGGAGCGGCGATCGAGATCCGCGGCCTTGTGGCCGGGTACGGCGCGACGCGCGTCCTCGATGGGATCGACCTCGACGTCGCGCTCGGCGAGGTCATCGTCGTGGTGGGCCGAAGCGGCACGGGGAAGACGACGCTTCTCAGGGCGATCGCCGGGACGGTTCGCCCGGCGGCAGGGAGCGTGCGTATTTCGGGTGCCGACCCCGAGGAAGCACGGCGCAACAAGCGCATCGGCTTCGTCGGTCAGAACGCCGCGCTCCATCCCTGGCGCACGGTGCTGGCGAACGTGCGCCTCCCCCTCGAGGTGAACGAGACCGACACGGGTGGCGGACCGACGCCGGCGGAGTGGATCGAGCGCGTCGGGCTCGCGGGAACGGAGCGGCGTTATCCACACGAGCTCTCCGGGGGAATGCGCCAGCGCGTCGCCGTGGCGCGCTCGCTGGTCGCGGATCCGCAGGTGCTCCTGATGGATGAGCCGCTCACGGCACTGGACGAGCTCACGCGCGAGGACCTCCGCGTCGAGCTCGTCGGCTTCTGGGGCAGCGCGCGGACGGTCGTGTATGTCACGCACGACGTGGCCGAGGCGGTGTGGCTCGGCGACCGCGTCGCCGTGCTCGGCGGACGGCCGGGCCGGCTGCAGAGCGTCGTGAGCGTCGAGTTCCCGCGACCGCGCGCGCCGTCGCTGCGGCGAGACCCGCGCTTCCTCGACCTCGTCGACACCGTGCGCGGGCATCTCGGATGAGCCGCGCATCGCGCACGCTCCTCGAGCTCGGAGTCGCGGTCGTCGCGATCGCGGTCGTCGCGGTCGCGCTGGAGCTCTGGACCCGCGCGTTCGCGGTGCCCGGATACCTCGTTCCGGCGCCATCCGCGGTGCTCGCGAAGTTCGCGAGCGACTGGCCCGCGTTCGGACGTGAGGCGCTCGTCACGATCACCGAGGCCGCCGCCGGGTTCGCGCTCGGCACGGGCGTCGCGTTCGCGATCGCGTCGGCGATGGTGCGCTCGCGAACGCTCGAACGAAGCCTGTTCCCACTCGCGATCCTCGTGAAGCTCACGCCGATCGTCGCGGTCGCCCCGCTCTTTACGCTGTGGTTCGGCTTCGGCAGCGCGCCGAAGGTCGCGATCGCCGCGCTCATCACCTTCTTCCCGATGCTCGTCAACGCGTTCGTCGGCCTTCGCTCGGTCGACCCGCAGGAGCTCGCGTTCCTCGAGACCCTCGGTGCCTCGCGAGCGGAGATCTTCAGGCTGCTGCGTGTGCCGACCGCGCTCCCGTTCCTCTTCTCTGGCGCGCGCATCTCGCTGAACCTCGCGCTCATCGGCGCGGTCATCGGTGAGTGGACCGGCGCCGATCGTGGGCTCGGTCGCGTCATCCTCGTCGCGAACGCGAATCTCGACCTCGCGACGCTCTTCGCCGCGGTCCTCCTCTTGGCTGCCATCGGCATCGCCGCGAACGCCCTCGTCGGCGCGCTCGAGCGGCGCGTGCTTCACTGGCATCCGGTGCAGCTCGCCACATGACGAACGCCCTCGCCCGCATCGCTGCGATCACGATCCTCATCGCTGCCTGCGCGCCGTCGGCGGTCGGGCCGGGGCCGTCCCCGTCACCCACGCCGTCGCCGTCCCCGACGCCGACGCCCGCGGCGGTCACCTTCATCGCTGGCTTCAAGCCACAGGCGAATCTGCCATTCGTCGGCGTGTACGTCGCGCAGGAGAAGGGTTACTTCCGGACGCAGGGACTCGAGGTGGCCATCCAGCACGCCGTGACCGGCGAGCACGTTCAGCTCCTCGCGACGAATCGCGCGCAGTTCTCCACCGGGAGCGGAGGCGACATCCTGAAGCGCGTCGCGCAGGCGGATGTGCCCCTCGTGTCCGTCGCGGTCGTCGGCCAGCGCGATGAACAGGCCTTCGCCGTGCTCGCGAGCTCGCCGATCCGGACGCTCAAGGACTTCGAGGGCAGGCTCGTCGGCTACAAGTCGACGCCGTCAGCCGACTACCTCGCTCTCTTGAAGATCGGTGGCGTCGATCGATCGAAGGTGCGCGAGGTCGCGGTCGGGTTCGACCCGCGCGTGCTCGCGACGGGTCAGGTCGACGTGTATCCCGTGTTCGCCGCGAACGAGCCCGACACGCTCGCACGCCAGGGCGTGCCCGTCCGCCTGTTCGACCCGACGACCTACGGCATCCCGAGCTTCGGTCTCACCTACATGACGAACCGCGAGATGATCCGGACGAGCCCCGACGTCGTCGAGCGATTCCTGCGTGCCGCACTGAAAGGCATCGAAGACGCGGTCGCCGATCGCGATGGCGCCATCGACATCGTCATGAAGTACGCGCCCGGGGAGGACCGCGCGCACCAGCGCTTCATGCTCGACACCGAGATCGAGGCGGCGCTGACCGACCGCACGCGGGCATCCGGGATCGGCACGATGACGCGCGAGCAGTGGAACGCCTTGGAGTCGTTCCTCGCCGAGTACGCAGCGCTCCCAAAGCGAGTCGACGTGACGACCGTGTACGACGACTCCTTCGTGAACCGGCTCTACAAGGGCGGCAAGATCGTCTGGCCGTGAGTCCCGCCTGACCGTGAGTGCCGCGCTCGACTGGCTCCTCAGCTTTTCGGATCCGAAGCGCGGCGTCGGCTGGAACCGTGCGTCGCGCGGTGGCCTCGAAGCGAACCTGCGACGAACGCGGGTGCTGCTCGACCTCGCCGGCGCCCCGGACCGGCGGATGGCGATCGTGCTCGTCGCCGGAACGAAGGGCAAGGGCTCCACCGCGGCGATGCTCGCGAGCATCCTGAGCGCCTCGGGCCTGCGCGCCGGGCTCTCGACGAAGCCCCACCTGCAGTCGTTCCGCGAGCGCGTGCGCGTCGACGGCGTGGCGATCGACGAGGAGGCGTTCGCGGCGCGGGTCGCCGAGCTGCGACCGCTCATCGCCGAGCTCGAGGTACGTCTCCCCGACGCCGGTGCGCCCACGACGTTCGAGCTCACGCTCGCGCTCGCGCTGCGCCACTACGTGAAGGAACGGTGCGAGGTCGCGGTCATCGAGGTCGGTCTCGGAGGCCGTTTCGACGCGACGAACGCGACCGACCCCCACGTGAGCGTCATCACGGCGATCAGCCACGACCACACCCGCGAGCTGGGTACACGGTTGCGCGACATCGCGGCGGAGAAGGCCGGGATCGTGCGACCCGGGCGCGTGGCGGTGACCCCGCGACAACCCGCCGAGGCGCGCGCGGCCATACGCGCGGCGTGCGTGCGCGTCGGTGCGGAGCTGCGCGAGGTGAAGCCGCTTGGAGAACGAGCCTCGCTCGCGCTGCGGGGCGCGCATCAGCGCCACAACGCGGCCGCGGCGATCGAAGCCGCGCGGGCGCTCTCACAACACGGATTCGCGTTCCGCGCCGACGGAGTGGACGAGGCGCTTCGGCGCCTCGATTGGCCCGCGCGCTTCGAGGCGATCCCCGGCACTCCGACGATCGTGATCGACGCCGCGCACAACGACGGCTCGGCACGTGCGCTCGCGCAGACGCTTCGCGACACGTTCGCGAAGCGGCGCGTGCGTTTCGTCCTCGGCCTGATGGAGGACAAGGACGCGCGCGCGGTGATCCGGCCGCTCCTTCCCCTCGCGTCGGCGGTCGAGGTCACGCGGGCGCCGGGACCGCGCGGGCTCGACGCCCGGAAGCTCGCGCGACTCGTCGGCACAAAGCACGTCCGTGCGCACGATGATCCGGCCGCCGCGATCGCGGCCGCGCGAGCCGACGCCAAGCCGAACGAGGTCGTGTGCGTGACGGGGTCGTTCGCTCTCGTCGGTCTCGCGCGCGACGTGCTCGGTCTGCCGATCGCCGAGCGGCTCTGGTGACGGACGCCACATCCATCCAAGCGGTCGTCTTCGACTTCGATGGGCTCATCCTCGAGACCGAGACGCCCGCGCTCCAGTCCTGGGCCGAGATCTACCAGGAGCACGGCTTCGAGGTGCCGATGGACAAGTGGCACGGCTACCTCGGGGCCGATCGCGGCTTCGAGCCGGTCGACTACCTGGCGGCGCTCGTCGGCGAAGGCCTCGACCGCGTCGCGACACAGGAGCGCCGCGACCGTCGGAAGACCGAGCTCATCGCCGCGCTCGACGTGATGGAGGGTGTCCGCGAGTACATCGCCGACGCGCGGCGCCTCGGCTTGAAGCTCGGCGTCGCATCCAGCTCCTCGCGCGCGTGGGTCGTCGGCCACCTCGAGCGCCTGAACGTCCACACGTACTGGGACGCCGTCGTGACGCGTGACGATGTCGTTCGAACGAAACCGTCGCCCGACCTCTACGAACTGGTTGTGCGGCGCATGGGTGTCCCAGCGTCGAGCGCGGTCGCGCTCGAGGACTCGCCGAACGGCATCGCCGCCGCGAAGCAGGCCGGCCTCTACTGCGTGGCCGTGCCGAACGACCTCACTCGCGGCCTGGACGTCAGCCGAGCGGACGTGCGGCTGTCGTCACTGGCCGAGGTGCCGCTCGAACAACTGCTGCGTCGACTGACTCAGGGTTAGTCTTTCGAGCGTGGCGGCAACCACTCCAGCCGACGCCCAGCTGTCCGCCGATCTCTATCGCTACACGCGCTTCGGTCGCGGCCGCCAGGCGCTGGCGTGGATGTGGGACAAGCCGGTCGCCCGCGCGCTCGTGCGCGCATTCATCACGATCTTCCTCGTCACGACGCTGAACTTCGTCCTCATCCGTCTGATGCCCGGCAACGCGATCGATAACTACATCTCGCAGATCATGGCCGAGCAGCTCATCGGCTACGAGGAGGCGAAGCAGCAGGCGTCCGCGCTCTTCACCATCGACCTGAACCAGCCGATCCACGAGCAGTACCTCCAGTTCGTCGCCGATCTGGTGCGCGGCAATCTCGGGACGTCGATGCTGTCGCGCGGGACGTCGGTGTCTTCGATCATCGCCGCGTACCTGCCGTGGACGCTCCTCACCGTCGGGATCGGGCTCCTGCTGAGCTTCACGGTCGGGACGCTCCTCGGCCTCATCGCGGCGTACCGCCGCAACTCGCCGTTCGACCACTTCGTCTCGACCTTCGGCTCCATCCTCAGCGCGATCCCGAACTACATCACCGCCCTGATCATCGTCGTGATCCTCGGCACGCAGCTCCGTCTCATACCGATCGCCGAGATGCGCGGCTCGTCGAGCCCGGGCATCCCACCGGGCTTCAGCCTCGACTTCGTCGGTGACGTGCTCTTCCACGCGGTGCTCCCGGTGTCCGTCTACTTCATCGCGACCGTCGGCCACTGGATCCTCAGCATGAAGAGCGCGACACTCGCGACCCTCGAGGAGGACTACGTGACCGCCGCGCGCGCTCGCGGCCTCACGGACGCTCGGATCTCGACGGCCTACGTCGGTCGCAACGCCGTGCTCCCACTCGTGTCGCAGCTCGCGATCACGGCAGGATTCGTCGTGGGCGGCGCGTTCTTCATCGAGGTGCTGCTCGTGTACCCGGGTATCGGCCTGCGCCTGTTCAAGTCGATCGAGCAGCGCGACTACACGCTCATGCAGGGCATCGTGCTGCTCCTGACCGTGTCCGTGGTGATCGCGAACGTCATCGCCGATCTGCTCTACGCGAAGCTCGATCCGCGCATCGGCCGCGCGGGCGGGGCAGCGGGATGAGCACGGCCGTCCTCGCGCGCCCGACACTGCGCAGCTACGTCGCCGGTCCCCTCGCATCCGCGCTGGACCTGCTGCGTCTGCTCTCGCGACGGCCGCTCGGGCTCATCGGACTCATCGGCGTCGTCTTCTTCACCCTGCTGGCGTTCGTCGTGCCGATCTTCGTACCTCTCCAGGACACGGTCGACGTGACCGCGATCTATCAGCCGCCGTCCATGGCGCATCCGCTCGGCACCGACTCGAGCGGCCGCGACGTGTGGAACCAGATCATCCACGGCGGGCGCGACATCCTCCTCGTCGGGCTCATCGCCGGCTTCTTCTCGACCCTCATCGCGGTGACCTTCGGATCGCTCGCCGCGGTCGTCGGCGGCAAGGTCGACTCGCTCATCTCGGGCGCCGCCGACTTCTGGCTCACGATCCCGCACATCCCGATCATCGTGCTCGTCGGCAGCATCCTGAAGTTCGACAGCATCTTCGTGATCGCCGCGTTCCTCGCGCTCCTCGCGTGGGCCGGGTTGCTGCGCCAGGTGCGCGCGCAGGTCCTCTCACTGAAGGAGCGCGATTACGTCGAGGCGGCGCGCTCGCTCGACCTCGGGCTGTTCCACATCATCTTCAAAGAGATCCTGCCGAACATGCGCAGCTACATCGTCATCCACTTCATCCTCGCGATGACGGCGGCCATCTACGGGGTCGCGGGCCTCACGATCCTCGGCCTCATCCCCCTCTCCGGCCGCAACTGGGGCCTCATGCTCAACTTCGCATACGTGCGTGGCGCGCTCTACTTCCGCGACAGCCTCTGGTACATCCTCAGCCCGGTGCTCGCGATCGTGCTCTTCCAGCTCTCGCTCGTGTGGCTGGCCTCGGCGCTCGAGGACATCTTCAACCCGCGCCTGCGGAGCTCGGGCTGAGCCTCGCGACCTCGCCGACCTGGTCGCCGCAGGTGGGTACGGACAGCGTGCTCTCGGTGCGCGACCTGTCTATCGCCTACCGGACCCGGCGCGGCCCCGTGCAGGCCGTTCGCAACGTGTCCTTCGAGCTGCGCCGCGGTGAGACGCTCGCGATCATCGGCGAGAGCGGCTCGGGGAAGACGACGCTCGCGGTGAGCCTCATCCGACTCTCACCGCGGTCGGCACGGATCAGCTCGGGCCAGATCCTGTACCGCGGGAACTCTGGCGAGGTCGACGTCACCAAGCTCGAGCCTGACGACCTGCGTGAGTTCCGCTGGCGCGAGTGCGCGATGGTGTTCCAGGCCGCGCTCAACTCGTTCAACCCCGTGATCACGATCTGGGAGCAGTTCCTCGACACCGCGCGCGCGCATGGGATGAAGGACACGCGCCAGGTGCGGAACAGGTCCGGCGAGCTGCTCCAGCTGGTGAACCTCGATCCCGAGCGTGTCCTGCACGCGTACCCACACGAGCTCTCGGGCGGCATGAAGCAGCGCGTGCTCATCGCCATGAGCCTCTTGCTCGAGCCGCAGGTCGTCATCCTCGACGAGCCCACGACCGCGCTCGACATCCTCACGCAGCGCGCGATCATCGACCTCCTCCGGAAGCTGCGCTCGCAGCTCGGCTTCTCGATGATCTTCATCTCGCACGACCTGTCGCTCGCGGCGGAGCTCGCGGATCGCGTGATCACGATGTACGCGGGCACCGTCGTCGAGCGCGCGTCGGTGAAGGACATGTTCTACCGGCCCAGGCACCCGTACTCGATGGGCCTTCTGCGCGCGGTGCCGCGCGTGAGCGGCGCGATGGGCAGCGTCGTCTCCATCTCCGGGAGCCCGCCCGACCTCATCGACCTCCCGAAGGGCTGTACCTACAACCCGCGCTGTCCGTACGTCATCGAGGCGTGCAAGGACCGCGAGCCGGATCTGCTCAAAGTGGACACACCTGACCACGACGCGCGGTGCATCCGCTGGCAGCACGTCGCCGAGATCGTCGGGACCGGCGAGGCCGCCGTCGCCGAGAAGCTGGCGGCCAAGACATGACTGTCTCCGGCGACATCACCCTGAAGGGGAAGCCCCTCATCGAGCTCGTGGACGTGACGCGCGCGTTCAAGACGCCCGGCGGCCTCATCAAGGCGGTCGACGGTGTGTCTCTCGCGCTCGGCGAGAGCGAAGCGATGTGCATCGTTGGCGAGAGCGGCTGCGGGAAGACGACGACGGGCAGGATGCTCGCCGGTCTTCTGCGACCGACGAGTGGCCAGCTCCTCTTCGAGGAAAAGGACGTCTGGACCACGAAGGGCGACGAGCTCGCGCGCTTCCGCCGCTCGGTACAGCTCGTCCACCAGGATCCATACGCCTCGCTCAATCCGATCCGCACGGTCTTCCAGACGCTCTCCGCGCCGCTCTATCGCCACAAGAAGGTGCACGGTCGGCGCGGGGCGGTCGCGTCGGTCACCGAGCTGTTGCAGCGTGTCGGGCTCACGCCGCCCGCGGACTTCCTCGTGAAGTACCCGCATCAGCTTTCGGGTGGTCAGCGGCAACGCGTCTCCATCGCGCGCGCGCTCAGCGTCGACCCGCGGGTGATCGTCGCCGACGAGGCCGTCTCGATGGTCGACGTGTCGATCCGCATCAGCCTCCTGAACCTGCTCCTCGGTCTGCGCGACGAGTTCCGCGTGACGATCGTGCTCATCACGCACGACCTCGCCGTCGCGCGCTACTTCGCGCGGCGAGGTCGCATCGCGGTCATGTATCTCGGACGGGTCGTGGAGCTCGGGCCGGCGGAGGAGACGGTCGCCGATCCCGCGCATCCGTACTCGGCGGCGCTCGTCGCGGCGATCCCCGAGGCCGACCCGAGCATCACGCGGTCCAAGGAGCGCGTCGAGCTGCGCAGCGCTGAGGTCCCGAGCCTGCTGCGCCTGCCGAGCGGATGCACCTTCCACCCGCGCTGCCCGCTTTTCGAGGCGGGCCTCTGCGACGTGAAGGTCCCCGAGCTATTGCCGATCCCCGAACGTCGCGAAGTGGCGTGCCACGTCGCGGTCCGCGAGCGCGTGCCGGCGGCCGAGCTCCTCGCAGCGCGGTAGATGGACCCGCAACTTCTTCGTACCAACTTCTCGGTCGCGGTGTTCATCATCCTGCTCGGCGCTCTGATCCTGCCTGCGCAGGACCCGAGCTCCGCGGGATTCGTCGTCACGGTGATGGCCATGGGTGTTGGCGTGCTGTTCATCGCCGCGATCGCCCTGCTGGCGCGCTGGGCCGCTCCACGCGTCCCGAAAGCAGATGACAAAGGAGCGGGGACGGGCTACAACGGTCCACGTCCGGGCGGACCGGCAAGCTTGGGACCCCCGGCGAAGGAGAGGGACGACGATGGCTGACAAGCTCCGTTACAACGCGACTCGCCGCCGGTTCTTGCGCGATTCGACGCTCACGACGATCGGACTGATCGCCGCGGCGTGCGCACCGGGCACCGGCACGGCGAGCGCGACACCTGGCGGCGGCGGCGCTGCCGTGAAGAAGGGCGGGGAGTTCCATGGCGGGTGGCCATACGTGCTGCCACCGGCCGGCCACTGGAACCCGTACGTTGCGAACGGCATTCTCACCACCGGCATCTACCGCCACCTCTGGATCACGACGCTCGGCATGTATCTCTGGCAGGACAAGAAGTTCGATTACTGGCTGGCATCGTCGTCCGGCATGAAGAGCGGCGACAACTACGAGCTCAAGCTGCGCAGCGGCATCAAGTGGAGCGACGGCACCGCCTTCAGCGCGAAGGACGTCTACACGACGTTCAACGTCGGCCGTCTCGAGAACTTCACGCTCTGGCAGTACGTCAACAAGATGACGATCGTCGACGACCAGACGATCAACTTCCACTTCTCGCGGCCGTCGAGCCTCGCCAAGCGGCTGCTCCTCCGTGAGCCGATCCGCTCGAACGCTCAGTTCGGCACCTACTCGACGAAGATGGATGCCCTCGTCGCGGGCGGCGCGAAGTCGACCGACCAGTCGTGGAAGGACCTCCGCACGGAGATGAACGCCTTCCGTCCAACGACGCCGGTCTCGGTCGGCCCGTACAAGATCGACACCGCCTCCGTCACCGAGTCGCAGCTCACGTTCGTCCGCAACCCCGGCGGCTACGCCGAGGACCGCGTGAACTTCGACAAGGTCGTCGTGTACCAGGGCGAGACGAACCAGATCTCACCGCTCGTCCTTTCCGGCGACGTCGACTACGCGACGCACGGCTTCACCCTCGCCGTCGACAAGGCGATGCAGGACGCGGGCATCCGCATCGCACGCCCGCCGCTCTACACCGGCCCGGCGCTCTACTTCCACTGGGAGAAGGCACCGGAGTTCCAGGACGTCCGGCTCCGCTACGCCGTCGCGCACGCGATCAACCGGGAAGAGAGCGCGGCCATCACCTACGGCGACTCCGGCAAGGCGCAGAAGTACATGGCCGGCTTCAGCGACCAGCTCGTGCCGGACTGGATCGCGAGTGGCGACCTCGGCAAGCTCAAGCCGTACGAGTTCAGCACCAGCAAGGCCGAGCAGTTCATGAAGGACGCCGGCTACGCGAAGGGCGCGGACGGCATCTGGGCCAAGGGCGGGAAGAAGCTCGAGCTCGAGCTGGTCTTCCCAAGTGACTTCGCCGACTGGTCCAGCGCCGCGACGCACGCCGCGGAGTCACTCACGAAGTTCGGCATCAAGGTCACCCCGCGTGGCCTCGTGAACTCGACGCAGCAGCCCGAGGTCAACGACGGCAAGCACGCGTTCTTCGTACGCGCATGGGGCATCGGCAGCGCCCCGCACCCGCAGTACTCCTTCATCCAGGACCTGCGGACGCACAACACGACGCCCGCCGGCGGCGGCATGAAGTACCCGCTGAAGCAGAAGCTCGCGTCCGGCAAGGAGATCAACTTCGACGAGCTCATCAACGCGACGGGCGACGGGACCGACGAGGCCAAGCAGAAGGCCGCGGTCACCGAACTCGCGCTCGCGTTCAACGAGCTGCTCCCGGTCATCCCGCTGTGGCAGCGGTTCGGGAACAACCCGATCAACGACAAGAAGCGCGTTGCGGGCTGGCCAGCCGACGGCGACGGGATCTACAAGAACCCCGACGCAGACAGCTTCGCCATGACCCTCCTCATCCGCGGGACCATCGGCTCGAAGTAGCGACCTCGCGACGACCAGGAAGGGCGCTCCGAAGGGAGCGCCCTTTCTCGTTCGCGTTTACCCTGCCTCCGTGTTGCGCGTCGGGGTCATCGGCGCGGGTTTCGCCGGAGCGATGCACGCGCGGAGCGCGCAGGGCCTCGACGACGTGACGGTCACCGCGGTCGCGGCGATCACACCCGAGGAGGCGACGCCGCTCGCGACCGAGATCGGGGCGCGCGTCGCACCAAGCGCCGCCGCGCTCTGCTCGTCCGACGACGTGGACCTCGTCGTCGTCGCGAGCCCGACGTTCCTCCACGCCGAGCACGCCGTCGCCGCGGCGAAGGCGGGCAGGCACGTGTTCTGCGAGAAGCCGCTCGCGCGCTCGCTCGCCGAGGGCGAGCGGATCGTGAAGGCGTGCGCCGACGCGCGCGTGTCGCTGGCGGTCGGTCACGTCGTGCGCTACTTCCCGGAGTACCAGGCCGCGAAGCGGATGCTCGACGACGGCTCGCTCGGCCGGCCCGCGATCGCGACGATGACGCGCGGCAACTTCTCGGTCGGCTCTGCTCGACCCTGGTACCTGGACGACGCGAAGAGCGGCGGGGTCGTGCTGGACCTCATGCTTCACGACCTCGACACCGTCCGCTGGTGGTTCGGTGAGCCGAGTCGCATCTACGCGCGTCGGATGACGGCAGGCACGGGCGGGCTCGAGTACGCGATCGCCACGCTCCGTTACGAGGACCGCCCGATCGTCCACATCGAGGGCAGCTGGGCCGAGCACGGCGGCTTCCGCACGGGCTACGAGCTGCGCGGTGAGAAAGGCATGTTGGTCCACGACAGTCGCACTGCGTCACCGTTCGTCGTCCAGTCGCCCGGCGGCGCGGCGGCGCCGCCGATGATGGCCACACCGACGCTCGGCGAGTCGCCCTACCGGAGACAGCTGCGCGACCTCTTCGCGCGCATCGGCCGCGGCGAGGCGCCGCTCGTCGACGGGCGCGAGGGGCTCCGCTCGCTCGCGCTCGGTCTGGCGGTCATCGACGCCGCGGATCGCGGCGCGGTCGTCGAGTGGAAGGCGCCGGCGTGAAGAAGCTCCGCATCGGGATGATCTCGTGCGCGCACGTCCACGCCGAGGGTGTCGCGTCGACGCTCGGTCGCCTCGAGCAGGTCGCGTTCAGCGGCATCCACGACGAGGACGAGCAGCGCGGCGCGGCCGCGTCATCCGCGCACCGCGTGCCGTATCACGACACGCTCGACGACCTGCTCCGTGCGAGCGACGCGATCGTCATTCAGTCGACGAACGCGGACCACCGCCGGTACACCGAGGCCGCGGCCGCCCGGAAGGTCCACGTCCTCTCGGAGAAGCCGCTCGCGACGAGCATCGCTGACGCGAGGGCGATGATCGACGCCTGCCGGACGGCCGGCGTCCAGCTCGGCGTCGCGTTCCCCGTCCGCAGCAGCCCCGCGGTCATCGCGCTGCGCGAGGCGATCGCTGGAGGTCAGCTGGGTCCGATCCGCGCGGTCCGCTCGACGAACCCGGGGCAGTACCCCGGCCGGTGGTTCGCGGACAAGAAGGCCGCGGGCGGCGGTGCGGTCATGGACCACACCGTCCACGCGGCCGACGCGATCCGCTGGCTGCTCGCGGATGAATTCACGCGCGTCCACGCCGAGCTCGGCTCGTTCCTCTACGGCTTCGACGCGGAAGACTGCGGGATCATCACGCTCGATCTCGCGTCGGGCGGCTTCGCATCGATCGACTGCAGCTGGTCGCGCCCGAGGACGTTCCCGACGTGGGGCGGCGTGACGTTCCACGTCGTCGGCGAGCGCGCGACCGTGGACATCGACGTCTTCCGGCAGGCGCTCACCTACTACGACGACACCGCGGGTCGCACCCGTCTGGTCGGCTGGGGCGACGACCTGAACGCGCGGATGATCGGCGGGTTCGCCGACGCGATCCTCGCGGGCAAGCCCGTGCCGATCGACGGCGAAGCGGGTCTTCGCGCGCTCGAGGTCGCGGTCGCCGCGTACCGGTCGGCCGAGACGAAGCGACCGGTGGACATCGCCGACCTGCGGGCGTGACGGGGGCGCTCGCCGATCATCCCGAGCTCATCGTCGTGCTCGGCGGCGGTATGCAGCCCGACGGGACGCCCGCTCCTTCTACGCTCGCGCGCGCTGCGACCGCGTCCGCGCTGGCCGCGAAGTACGCGAACGCCGCGGTCATCTGCTCCGGCAGCCACGGCGTCGGTCGACGACCGCGAAAGAGCGAGGCCGCGTCCATGGCCGACGTGCTCGTCGCGCAGGGCGTCGCGCGGGCGCGGATCTTCCTCGAGGATGAGTCACGCGACACGATCGGGAACGCGGTCCACGTCGCGGAGCGCTACCTCTCCCGGATCGCGCCGCGCCCGATCCACCTCGTGACCTCGCCGTTCCACCTCCCCCGCTCGGTCGAGACGTTCCGTCTCGTGCTTGGACCGGCGTGGGTCATCGACGGCGTCGCAAGCGGCACGGTGGCTGACGACGCCGAGCGCGCGAAGCACGAGGAGCGCTTCCTCGCCCAGACGCAGGCGTTCTTCGCGGACACGACGCCCGGTGACATCGCGCAGATCGCGGAGAAGCTCCGCCGTCGCCCCTCACAGGCCGGCGTCGAGCGTGACTTCTCGGACTACGCGCAGATCGCCGTCGTCCTCGGCGGCGGCCTCAGGTCCGACGGCTCGGCGACGGAATCGACGAGGCTGCGAGCCGATGCGGCCGCGCAGCTCGCGAGGGCACGCGACATCCCGCTCATCCTCTCGGGCAGCCACGGGGACGGCTCGCCGCCCGAGCGCACCGAGGCGCAGGTGATGGCCGACCGGATCATCGCGGCGGGGATCGATCCGAGCCGCATCTTCCTCGAGGATCGGTCGCGCGACACGCTGAGCAATGCGACGTATGTGGCGCAGCGTTACCTGGCGAAGATCACTCCACGCCCGATCGTCGTCGTGACCTCCCCGTTCCACATGGCCCGCTCGCTCGCGACGTTCGCGCTCGTGCTCGGACCCGCCTGGCCGCTCGAGGCGTATCCGGCCGCCCGCGGGCCGCGCGAAGACGCGCACGCGGCCACCGAGGAGCGATACCTCGGCAACACACGTGCGCGTCTTGCAGGTGTGACGCCCGGCGACCTGGCGACGATCCTCGAGCGCGTCCGCGCGACGATGCACGAGAACGTCTCGGACGAGCGTCCGAGTTAGGCGGCGAGCCCGACCGTCTTCGCGCTCGCCTCGTCGTAGGCCTCAACATCCACGCTGATCCTGACCTTCTCACCGACGAGCACGCCGTTCGGCACGGGCATGTTCCACACGAGACCGAAGTCCGTGCGGTCGATCGTCGCCGTCGCCGTCGCGCCGAGCTTGGTGGCGCCGCGGGCATCGCCCGCGATGCCGAGCAGCTCGATGTCGAAGCTGACCGGTCGCGTCGTGCCGCGGATCGTCAGATCGCCACTCGCGGTGTAGCGGCCTTCGCCCTTGGCAAAGATCGCGTTGCTCTTGAACGTGATCGCGGGGTGCGTCTCCGCGTCGAAGAAGTCGCCGGAGCGCAGGTGGCCGTCGCGCCGCTCGTCACCGGTGTTGATGCTCGCGACGTCGGCAGCGATCTCGAAGTCGGCCTTCTCGGGCCGCTCGGGGTCCAGCTGCAGACGGCCGGACACCTTCCCGAGTCGACCTCGGACGGTGCTCACCATCATGTGCTTCACCGAGAAGTTGACCTGCGAGTGGGATGGGTCGATGTACCAGAACATTGTCTTTCCTTTTTCGCTCCGGTGTCCGGTGCTTTTCCTTTCGCTCCGGTGTCCCGCGCGATAGTTGCTGCTACAATTAACTCGTTGCCTACGCAATCTATTCCAAAGTCGAAGCGACGGCTCAGCGAGGCCGAGGTGGCCGGCTGGGAGGCGTTCGTTCGGGCCTACGCCACGACCTCCCACGCGCTTGAGCGACTGGCCGAGAGCCGCGGCGGTCTCCCGCTTGGCGAGCACTTCCTCCTCGTGCAGATCGCCCGCGGGCCCGCGGCCGGCATCCGACCCACCGAGCTCGCCGCGCGGTCGCTCCTCACCAAGAGCGGCGTGACGCGGGCCATCGATCGGCTCGAGCGGGAGCGGCTGGTGGAGCGGCGGGCCTGCCCGTCCGATGGCCGCGGGCAGCACATCGTGCTGACAGCGCGGGGCCAGCGACTTCTGCGCCGCTCCGCGCCCGGCCACATCCGCGCGATCGCGAAGCACTTCGCGGAGCCGCTCACGCCTGATGAGCTCGCCGTCCTCACACGCGCGCTTAGCCGGATCGCGGCGACGAACTAGCAAGCCGCGGCCGTTCTTTTCCAGCGGAGGTCCCATGCTGAAGCTCGTCCTCGCGATCACCGCGGAGAACGCCGACGCGCTGCTCGACGGCTCGTGCGGCGCCGACCATCGTTCCTCTCCACCCGCGAAGCTGCCCGCGAAGGCGTACCTCGCCGTCGTCGGCACGGGCACCGTGGTGGGCGAGTGCGTGCTCGGCGAGCGTGCGGGCCGCACGAAGAACGGCTGGACGCTCCCGGTGAGCGGCGCCCGTCGCTACCGCACGCCGAAGCCGATCGCGGACTACGGGCTGGCGAGGATCCCGCGCAGTTTCAGATACGTCGCGAAGTGAACCGCTAGTTCGCGGGCTTCCACTCGAAGGTGACGTGCTTGATGAGCGCGCCGTCGGTCTCGAACGTCCAGATGCTGTAGTTCGCGAAGTGGCCCGGAGCGCGCGTGAGCCCACGCAGGATCACCGTCGTCCCACGGGTTTCGTGGTCGCGGATCCTCCGGACGAAGTTCGGCGCCATCCGAACCAGGCGGCGAGCGCCGTCCTTGCCGAGCAGGTCGCTGTCCCCGCCGGGCAGTTCGATCTGCACGTCTTCGGCGCAGACGCTTGCAGCGCGTTCGGCGTCGCGCGCCTCGAGCGCCTCCATGAATGTGCGAGCGGCCTCTAACGGATCGGGCATAAGGACGATTATGTAGGCGTGCGGCAGGTCCAGGGCCTGGTTCCGTACATGGCGCTCGCCGTCCTCATCGTCGGCGTGACGGTCATTGCGCTGGTGACCACCACCCTCGGGCTCCCCGTCCAGGTCGCTGAGGCGCCCGCGGCGAGCGCGACGGCCCTCCCGACGGCCACGACGCGCGCCTCGACCGACCTCTCGACGAGCGGTCGGCTTGCCTACTGGCGCGTCGAGCCGAACGGCGACTACCTCCTGTGGCTCGCGAACGCGGATAACTCGCGACGGCGTTCCGTCACGAAGGCAGATCAGCCCAACAATGTCTCGCGCACGAAGTGGTCGGTCGACGGGACGTCCATCGCGTATGTCGAGAGCGGCGTCCGTCTCGTCGTCATCCGCGTGGACGGTGTGAAGACCACCTACACGCTGGCACCGGATCTTCGCGCAGACGGCTATCGCATCGTCGACCACCGCTTCTCGCCGAGCGGTCTGCGCGTCGCCGCGAGCGTCCAGCGCGCCACGGGGTCGCAGAGCGACGTGTACGTCTCGGGTCCCGGCGGGAGCTGGACGCGGCTCACGACCACCGAGGACGTGCTCGTCGCGGACTGGCTGAGCGAGGACGAGCTCCTCGTGCAGACGACCGGCGGGATCGTGGGACGGCTTCGCGCGAGCGGAAAGGATCTCGTGAGACCGCTCACCGGTCTCGCGGGCGCGACGCCGATCATCGGCGAGGACGGGCGCATCTACTTCCTGTCGGGGCGCGTGTCGGGATTCGCGGGCGCGAGCGAGACGCTCGTGTACACCTCGGCCGCGAGCGTGTGGAGCATGACCGCCGACGGAGAGGATCTCCGTCGCGAAGCGTTCACGCTCCCTTCCGACAGCCTGCGCCTCGACGGCCAGTGGCCCGGTGGATTCCTCGCACACCGCGGCACGAATACGGCGCAAGCCGCATTCAAGAAGGCGGAGGGCGAGCCGGAGGTCCAGCTGCCGACGAGCGCAGGGGTGATCGAGCGCCTGCAGGTCTCCCCGGATCACAAGTTCGCGATCGGCTTCGCCGGCGCGAACCTCCTTCGGCTCGATCTCGCGCCGACGGGAGCGATCGGCAGCGTCGTCGTGCTGCTGGGTTCGGTCGGGCAGGGGGACGCGTGGTTCCCGCGGACGCTCAGTCTCGCCACCATCACGCCCCCGCGCGCGGACGTGCCCGCCGCGCGCTACGTCTTCGCGCTGGGCGGTCACCTCTGGGCCATGGGCGCCGACGGCATGCCTTCGCTCTTCCGCGCCGGCAACACGAACTCGCAGACCCTGCGCCGGTTCAACCTCGCACCACCGGTCTGGTCGCCGGCAGGCGACAAGATCCTGACGGTCGAGAGCCTCTCGTCGGGTGCGTCGGCGTTCCAGCTCGTCGCCGTCGTCATCAACCGCGACGGCACGGTGAAGCGCTACACCACGCCCTCGTCCGTCGGCACCGGGGTCAGCTGGTCGCCCGACGGCGCGCAGATCGCGGTGGCGGCGTTGCCGACCGCAGCGTCCGATCCAGCTGTGCTCGCGAGCGACCTCAACATCGCCATCCTCGACGCGAGCTCAGGCACCGTCACGCGAACGATCCCCGGTCGTGAGGCCACGTGGACGAAGGGTGGCATCGTCGTGCTTACGAACGGCAGCGTCCGGACCGGCGACCGCGCGCGGGACGAGCAGGTCATCGAGGTGTGGAACGGCACCACAAAGAAGGAGCTCATCTCCATCGCGAAGATCGTGAGCGACCCACGGTCGCAGGCGCCGGCGACGACCAGGGGCATCACGCAGACGACCGCGCTCGCCGCGTCGCCGGACGGCGCGTACGCGAGCGTGCATCTGAACTTCCTGCTCGCGACCCCGACGATCTCGTTCGCGTACGCGCCGTCCGGCGACGCGGCGAGCGCGGTCGTCTGCGTGATGCCCCTGGTCGTCGCCGGCGCCTGCGACCG
>JBIOUD010000100.1:0-6521 GCA_044866725.1 Candidatus Limnocylindria bacterium
TGGGCTGAGGCTGCTCGTGCGATAAGCGCATCCGTCGCCTTCGTGAGGCCTTTCGCCCAGCCCTTTCCCATGCCCTCCTATGTATGCACATCACGCGTCGCGTGTCTCGTCGCACGTTCGTGCGACATGTCGACGAGCGCAGCCTAGACTCGCGACGTGGGTGCAGTGCGTCCCGACCTCGCGCTCCTCTGGCCCTCATACACGTTCTTCCCGCTCGCCGCGATCGGGGTCCTCGTCTTTGGCGCCGCCGGCGGCGACGCGGTCATGGTCACCATCGGCCTCGGGCTGCTCGCGATCAACGCGCTCGTCGTCGTCAACCAGGCGTACTTCACGACGCTCGCCATCGAAGGCGACGCGATCGTGTTCCGCACGAATTTCGGGACGAAGGAAGAGCGCGTGCCCATCGGCTCACTCCAGCGGATCGACGCGAAGCGCTACCCCGGCGCGCACTCCGGCGTGTCCGCGCCGTTCTTCGTCGCGCGTGGCAGGACGACGACGGTGAAGGTGAACACGAAGCCGTATCGGCTCCGCTCGTTCGCGCCGCTCATCTCGATGGTCCGCAACGCGAACTCGCGGGTCGAGCTCGACCCGTTCTGGTCGCGCGTCGCCGCGGGCGAGGACGTCTCGAAGGAGATCGCGCTCACACCGCGGAGCCGGCTCTAGCTCCGCTTCCACCGCCGGTGTTCGATCGCCGTGCAGTGGTCCCACACGACCTTCATGCCGAGAGACTCCGCGCGGCGCGCCGCGCCCACGTTCCCGAGGTCGAGCTGGAACCAGATCGCGCCAATGCCGGACGCGTGCGCGTCGTCGACGACGGAATCGAGGAACTCGCCGCGCCGGAACACGTCGACGAAGTCGATCCGCTCGTCGCGTGGCACATCCGCGAGCGAGTCGTACGCGCGCTCGCCATCGACGACCGCCCCACGCAGCTGCGGGTTCACCGGGATGACGCGGTAGCCGTGCGTGCGCAGATAACGCGATACCGAATTGCTCGGACGTGAGGGATCGGCGGAGTATCCGACGACAGCGATCGTGCGGGCAGAGGAGAGGAGGTCATCGATGAGCCCGCGGTCGTTCATTTTACGACTCCATCATCGCGCTGAAAAGGTCTTGTCGCGCACGAGGCCGGCGAGATAATCGCGATGAGATGCCGCCACGCGCACCCGTCATTTGGGCGACAACCGGCGTCGGCGCAGAGCGCTTCCGCAAGCGCCTCGACGAGCGCCATCGCGAGCTTTCGGTGCAGGCCAAGCTTCGCAGTCGCACCTACCGGCGCTCACGCACGGACGTTGCCAGCGAAGAGGGACGCCGGCTCCGTGGCGACTTCCTCGCCGCGCTCGGCCGCCTCTCGGCCTTCGAGACCGCGAGCCTGCGCATCATGCGCTGCCGCTACCAGGTGCAGCTCGACGAGCGGGCCGACGACCTTACGCGCGACTACTTCCAGCTATGGCAGATCATCGCTCGCCACAGCGGCGAGGAGTGGCCGCTCGACGAGCGCGGCGCGGAGCGGTTCGATTTCTTCGCGACGCAGCTCGGACGTCTCG
Organism: Candidatus Limnocylindria bacterium; assembly: GCA_044866725.1. Lineage (GTDB taxonomy): Bacteria > Chloroflexota > Limnocylindria > P2-11E > P2-11E > CF-39. Next base: position 1,545 of record JBIOUD010000100.1, read on the forward strand.
AGGGGCTCGCGGATGCGCTCATCATCGCGGGCCGGAACGTTCGGCTCTTCCCTCTGCCGCCGCTGTCGTGGGTCGCTTCGCCGCCACCGGCCGCGTCATACTGAACGCGGGCGACTAGCTCAGCTGGTTAGAGCGTCTCCTTTACACGGAGAAGGTCCTCGGTTCGATCCCGAGGTCGCCCACCAGCGCGTTACGCACGCCCCGCGCCGTAGCGCATCGATCGCGTAACGGTCCCGCGTCGGAACGGTGCCCCATGCCAGGGTGGTGCCGCTTCTGCACGCATTCGTCCATGCCGGAGGACGAAGTGGCCGAGGTCATCACTGAATACTCATCGCCGATCACCGACGGTCGCGGCGTGTGGTCAGCACGCGCGTGCGGCCGCAAGCTCGACGGACACTGGGAGGGATGGATCGAGTTCATCCCGGTGACCGCGGGCGACTCGCCCATTCGTACCCCGCCCGAGACGACACAGTCGGACAGGCGCGCGTTGAAATACTGGGCGCAGGGCGTGACCACGCAGTACCTCGAGGGCGCGCTCGAGCGCGCGCGGACGCGACCCGCGGTCGTTGCCGCCGAGGGTGCTCCGCCGCTCTTTGAGACGCCCGCGCCGACGGTCGAGCGTGCCGACGTCGCGGCCGTGCGGCCGCACCCGCTCCTCGACCCGTACGCGGTGTGGGCCCAAGGGGAGCAGCGACTCCTGGATCAGCTCGCTGCGCTCGAAACCGACCACATCCGCGACATCGCCGCCGGCTACGGGATCGTGTCTTTGAACGGCGCGTCCGTGAGCACGCGAGCGGAGCTCATCGCGCACATCGTCGCGAGCGCGCGCGCCCGGGCGCGCGCGGACGAGCCGAGCTCAGCCGTTACATAGGTCGATCCCGAAGGGACCCATCGCTCGGTCTCACGCTCGATAGACTCCGGGCCGTGCTCGACCTCGTGGTCGTCGGCGTCGTCGCCCTCGCGGCATTCGCGGGATGGCGTCGCGGATTCATCGCGCCACTCCTCGCCGTCGCGATGTCGCTCGTCGGCCTGTACGCCATCTACGCAGGCCCCGGTCAGGGCGTCGTCCCGACCGGCGCCGCGGGCCTCGGCCTCGGCGTCGTCGTGGTCGGCGTCGTGTCGAGCTTCGTCTTCCGCATCGGATCGGTGCTCGTCGGTCTCGTCCATCGCGTGAGCCTGTTCAAGGCGGCGGACCGCGTCCTCGGGATCCCGCTCGGCGTCGCGACCGGGCTCGTCGCGGTCTATCTCGCACTCGTCGCCGTCGTGAGCTTCGACAGCGTGATCGGTCCGCTGCACGGAAAGGCGACAGTCGATCAGGCTGCCGTTGCCGCGATGCGCGCAGCGGTAGCGGCGAACCCCCAGTTCTCCGTGATGCTCGACGCGGGCACGCTCGACGCGATGGCGACGCAGGTCGCGACCGCGGCGATCCCGAGCGATCAGGTCGCGAAGATCAACGAGACCCTCGGCTACTACGAGTCGACGGTGCGCCCGCACCTCCTTTCGAGCGCGATCGCGCCGACGCTGCTCTCGCTCGGCGAGCGTCTCCCATTCATCGGCCGGCGTGTGGAGTTCCCGACGAAGTAGGCGGGTCCTGGAACCAAAGCCCATCGCCCGCGTCATCACCTTCATGACGGCCTGGCGCCTTGCCGCCCTCGCGGTGCTCGTCCTCGCGGCGTGCGGTAGCCGCGCGGGGAGCGGCGGCACGGAGCTGAACGGTCGCACGTACCTGTCGATCGCCGTCGTCGAGAACGGCGCGCCGAAGGCCCTCGTGGCCGGCACTCGCATCCGGCTGTCTTTCGACCCGGACGGGAGCCGCATCGCGGCGAACGCCGGATGCAATCACCTCGGGGGGCAGGCGCGGATCGACGCCGGGCGCCTCGTCGTCACGGATCTCGCGACGACGGACATGGGCTGCGATCGCCCGCGGCACGAGCAGGACGAGTGGCTCGGGAAGCTCCTACTCGCGCGCCCGAGCATCACAATCACGGGGTCCCAGCTCGTGCTCGCGACGCAAACCGCCGAGCTCCGTCTCCATGACCGCGAGGTCGCCGATCCCGACCGTCCGCTTCTTGGCACGCGCTGGATCGTCGACACGATCATCGACAAGGACATCGCATCGTCGATCCCGCAGGGCGCGGTCGCTCACGTCACGCTCTCGGCAGATGGCTCGCTCTCGGGATCGGCGGGGTGCAACACGATGGGCGGCTCCTTCACGTCGACGGGGACTGCGCTGCGTTTCAGCGGCATCTTCACGACGAAAATGGCCTGCGAGGACGGCCGCATGCGCCTCGAGCGGTCCGTGCTCGACGTCCTTCGAGACGAGGTCACCTTCGAGATCGAGGCGAACGTCCTTCGGCTCCAGCACCCGTCCGGCCGAGGCCTGCAGCTGCGGGCGGAGTAGTGATGTAACATTCGTTACCGATGACCGAGGCGCGCTGGCTCGTTCTCACCTGGCGACTACCGTCGGATTCGAGCACGCCTCGCGTGGCGACCTGGCGCACGCTGCGACGGGTGGGGGCGGTGCTGCTCACGCCAGGCGCCGCGGTCGTCCCGTACAGCGAGGACCTCCTCGAGCAGCTCGACTTTCTCGCGCAGTCCATCGAGGACGCGGGCGGCGAGGCGTGGGTGCTGCCGGTCCGCGAGCTCTCCGACCGCGAAGAGGCAGAGATCCGCCGGCGCCAGCGCGATGCGCGAGCGTCGGAGTACGAGAAGCTCGCGGCGGCCGCGAGGCGGGTGCCGTCGCGGACGCGCGCACGGATCGGTTTCGCCCGCCTGCGACGCGAACGGTCCCTCGGTGCGCTCGAGCGCAGGCTCAAGACGGTCGAGACGCGTGACCACTTCCGGGCCCCGGGGAAGGCCGCGGCCGAGCGTGGGATCGGCGCGGCCCGCCAGCGATGAGCCGCTACGTCACGAGAGAGCGCGTGCATGTCGATCGCATCGCGACGGCGTGGGCGATCCGCCGCTTCGTGGATCCCGATGCGACGTTCGCGTTCGTCGCGCGCGAACGTGATCCTGACCGTGTCGACGGCACGCCCTTCGACATGCGTGGCAGCGCGCTGTCGCATCGCGACGGCAAGGTCACCTTCGAGGTGCTCCTCGCGACACACCGGCTGAGCGACGCCGCCCTCGCACGCATGGCGGCGATCGTCCACGCGGCCGACACGGGGGAGGACGGCACGCCGGAGACGGCGGGCGTGCGCGCCGTGTTCGACGGGATCCGCGATGGGCTGCGGTCGGACGAGGAGCGTCTTGCGGATGGGTTCACGGTGTGTGAAGCGCTCTACGCGTACTGCGGCGGGCGAACGAGTGAAGGAGGAGCGACATGAAGTGGATCACGCGCGAGCACCCGCGGGTGGACCGAGTGGCCTGTCCGTGGCTGGTGAAGCGGTTCGTCGATCAGGACGCCGAGTTCCTCTACGTCCGCGCCGACGAGGTGGGGAAGGAGGCCGCGCGCACCGGAGCGACGCCGTACGACATCAAGGATGTCGAGCTTGGCCACCATGGTGCGGAGTGCAGTTTCGACGCGTTCGTGCACAAGTACGGCCTGGACACGGATCCGGCGCTCGCGTACATGGCGCGGGTCATTCGGGGTGCGGACACGGCTGACAAGACGATCACGCCCGAGTCCGTGGGCGTCGAGGCGCTGCTCGACGGGACGCGCCTGTTGCACTTCCCCGACGACCAGGCGCAGCGCGAGGCCTCGATCCCGGTGCTCGACGCGCTGTACGCGTACTGCAAGGAGAAGGTCGGCAAGCGGTGACGCTCCGGCAGGTCGCCGCGATCGCGGTCCCGCCGGGCCCACGGCCCGGGTTCGATCACGCGGACGTGTATCGCACGGCCGAGCGAAGCCGGATGTACGTCGCGCACACCGGGGCGGACCGCATCGACGTGTTCGACTGCGCGCGTCGGGCCTACCTGCGCCAACTCCCGGAGCACCCTGGGGTCGCCGGCGTCCTCATCGACTCGGAGCGGGATCTGCTGCTCGCGACCGATCGCGGCGCGGCGCGCCTCAGCGTGTACCGCGTCTCCGACGAGTCGCTGCTCTTTCGCGTCGCGGTCGGGCACCGGCCGAACGGCGTCGCGCTCGACACGCATCGCATGAACGCCTACACGTTCGATCTCGGTGATCCGCCCGGCGAGGCGTGCACGTTCACCGTCGTCGATCTCGAACGCCGTGTCGTTATCGCGCAGCAGCCGCTACCGGGTCGGCCACGCTGGGCGACGTACGACGAGGCCTCGCGCGTCCTCTACGCGAACATCAGCGACCCGCCGTGCGTCGTCGTCATCGACGCGGTGACCGCGGACATCACGCGGACCATCGCTGTGCCCGCGGTCGGTCCGCACGGCCTCGCCATCATCGACGGTCTGCTGTTCTGCGCCGCCGATGGCGGCGAGCTCGTCGTGCTCGAGACAGCCGGCACGGTGCGCGCGCGCCTTCCGCTCAGCGGTTCGCCCGACGTGCTCATGTACGACCGCGACCTCGGTCGGGCGTACGTCGCCATCGGCTCGTCCGGGCATGTGCAGTCGTTCGACACGAACGCGTTGCGACCGGTGGAGACCGTTCCGACCGAAGAAGGCGCGCACACGATCGGGTGGGATCCGGACCGTAAGGAGCTCTGGGCGTTCGCGCCGAGGGCGTCCGCGGCTCTCGTTTTCACGGACTCGACGTAGCGTGTCCTTGGTCATCGACGGCCAGTTCTGGGTCGGCGTTGGGCTCCTCGCGCTGCTCACGCTGTCGCCGGGCGCGACCACGGCTCTCGTTGTCGCGGTCGCAGCCGCGCACGGTCGACGTGCGACGTTCATAACGACGCTGGGGATCGGGACCGGCATCGTCGCGCACTCGGCGACAGCGTGAGCAGCGCGAGGAGCCCAACGCCGACCCAGAACTGGCCGTCGTGCTTGCTGCATCGCCTGAAGCGTTCACGGTGGTCAAGATGGCTGGCGCGCTCTACCTCGCGTACCTCGGCATCCGCTCGC
>JBIOUD010000101.1:0-5566 GCA_044866725.1 Candidatus Limnocylindria bacterium
GCGACGAGACCCGCTCAAGGCTGACGGATTCGCTCGTCGCGGCTTAGCCGCTCCTCGCTCAGCTTTTCGGTCATCTCCGTCCACGCCTCGCGGGCCTCGTCGACCGAGCCCTCGTCCTCGATGGTCGAGATGTCGCCGGGATCCTTACCGAGGATCACGGCCTTCAGCACGCGGCGCATGATCTTGCCGCTCCGCGTCTTCGGGAGCATGTCCACGAAGTTGAGCTCGCCGATGACCGCGACCGGCCCGAGCTCGTTCCGCACCGTCTGGAGGAGCTCCTTCTTCAGCGTCTCTGAGGGCGTGCTCCCCTGCTTCAGCACGACGAACGCCGAGATGACCTGACCGCGCAGCTCGTCGGGCCGTCCGGTCACGCCGGCTTCGGCGACCGCGGGATGCCGGAGGAACGCGGTCTCGACCTCGATCGTCCCGATGCGATGGTCGGCGATCTTGATGATCTCGTCGGCGCGCCCGCTGAACCAGACGTAGCCGTCCGCGTCGATCGACGCCGCGTCGCCCGTGAAGTAGACCGTCTTGCCAGGCACCTTCTCCCAGTAGTCGCGCGCGTAGCGCTCCGGCTCGCCCCACAGGCGCGCCGTCAGACCTGGGAACGGGCGCTTGATGACGAAGATGCCCTTCTCGCCGGGCCCGACCTCCTTGCCGTCCGGGTCGACCACCGCGGCGTCGATGCCGGCGAGCGGCACGCCACCCGAGCCGGGCTTGATCGGGAGCTGCGCGACGCCGTACGGGTTGCCGACGACGGGGCCGCCGGTCTCGGTCTGCCAGTAGTGATCGATGACCGGGATCCTGTTCTGGAGCGCCTCCTTCTGGAACCACTCCCAGGCAGGCGCGTTCAGCACCTCGCCCGCGCAGAACACGCGCTCGAGCGATGACTCATCGTGCGCGCGAGCCGGCGCCGCGCCGTAGCGCATGAGCAGGCGTACGGCTGTGGGCGACGTGAAGACGCCGGTCACCTTGTTGCGCTCGACGACCTCGTAGAACTGCTCCGCGCTGGGGTGATCCAATGCACCCTCGTACGCGATCGTCGTGCACCCGACAAGGAGCGGCGCGAAGACGATGTACGAATGGCCGACGACCCAGCCGATGTCGGATGTCGACCACCACACATCTTCAGGTCGCAGCGCGAACATCCACTTCGCCATCGAGTACACGTAGACCTGATAGCCGCCGTGCGTGTGGACCGCGAGCTTCGGCTTCGCGGTGGTCCCCGAGGTCGCGAGGATGAACGCGGGCTCGTTCGCCTCGAGCTCGACGTGCGCGTCGTCCTGGCCGTCGGCCTCGTCCAGGAACTCCTCCCAGGTGATGTCGCGGCCGGGCGTCATCGCGACCTCGGCCTTGCCGCGGCGCAACACGACGACGCGCTCGACGGTCGGGGCGTCGGCGAGCGCATCGTCGACGATGCCCTTGAGCGGCACGTCCTTTCCCTTGCGGTACGTGACGTCGGTCGCGAAGAGCGCGCGCGCCCCGGCGAGGCGGACGCGCTCGCCGAGCGCGCCGGCGCCGAACCCGGCGAACACGACGAGGATGACCGCACCGATGCGGATCGCGCCGAGCATGAGCGCGATCGCCTCGGCGCTCGTCGGCATGTAGATCGCGATGCGATCCCCCTTCTCGATCCCGATGCCGCGCAGCGCGGCGGAGATGCGGCGAACGTCCCGGTGCAGCTCGGCATACGTATAGGTGCGGCGCTCGCCGCGCTCGTTCTCGGTGATGAGCGCGACGCGCGCGCCCTCGCCGGACGCGACGTGGTGATCGACGCAGTTGTACGCGAGGTTCGAGCGCGCGCCGAGGTACCAGCGGAAGGTCGGCTTCTGCCAGTCGAGCACGCGCTCCCATTTCTTGAACCAGGGCAGCGCCTCCGCGGCCGTTCCCCAGAAGCGCTCGGGGTCGTCGGCGGCGTCGCGCCTCCACGACACGACCTTCGGGTCGAGCTCGCTCATGCTTCCTCGCGGAGCTTGTACCGCTGGATCTTCCCGGTGGCGGTCTTCGGAAGCTCGCTCACGAATTCGATCCAGCGGGGGTACTTGTACGGTGCGATGCGGTCTTTCACGAAACGCTTCAGGTCCTCGGCGAGCGCCTCGCCCGGCGTCTGGCCGTTCTTGAGGATCACGAACGCGCGCGGTTTGGTGAGCTCGTCCTTGTCCTTGGCGCCGACGACGGCGCACTCGAGGACCGCGGGGTGCGCCATGACCGCGGCCTCGACCTCGGCCGGCGAGACCCACTGACCCGAGACCTTGAGCATGTCGTCGGCGCGACCCTCGTACGTGAAGAAGCCGTCGTCGGACAGGTGGTAGCGGTCGCCCGTGACGGTCCACTCGCCACGGAACGTCGCCTTCGACTTCTCGTGCTTGTTCCAGTAGAAGGCGCAGCACGAGTCGCCGGAGACCCACAGGTTGCCGGTCTGGCCCGGACCGAGCTCGCGACCGTCATCGTCGACGATCTTCGCCCGATAGCCGGGCACGACGGTGCCACTCGTGCCGCCGCGCGCGCTGCCCGGTCTGTTGCAGATGAAGATGTGCAGCATCTCGGTCGATCCGATCCCGTCGATGATCTCGGTCCCGAAACGCGCCTTCCATCGGTCGAAGAGCGGCTTCGGCAACGCCTCGCCGGCGGAGACACAGAACTTCAGCGACGAGAGGTCGTACTTGAAGCCCTCCTCGGGATACGCCAGGAGCGCCGCATAAAAGGTCGGTGCGGTGTAGAGGACGGTCGGCCGTTCCGAGGTCACGAGGCCGTACACGAGATCGGGCGTCGCGCGCTCGGGCTTGTACACCACCGATGCGCCGAATCGGAAAGGCACGAAGACGCCGTTGCCGAGGCCGTACGCGTGGAAGAGTGGAGACACCGTGAAGTAGCGGTCCTCCTCGGTGCAGCGGAGCACGTGCCGGCCGAGCGTCTCGGCCGAGTAGATCATGTCGTGCTGCAGGTGCACGGCGCCCTTCGGGAAGCCGGTCGTGCCCGATGAGTAGAGCCAGAAGCACATGTCGTCGGGCGACGTGTCCGCCGGGTCGAGCTCATCGTCCGCGGCCGCGAGCGCGTCCTCGAAAGAGATCACGCCGCTCGGCAGCGCGCCCTGGACGGGAGCGGTCCCGGACGACGTGACGAGGACATGCCGCAGCTGCGGACAGTCCTTGCGGACGTCGATGACCTTCTGGAGCAGCGGGGCGGAGACGACGACGGCCTTGGCCCGGCTGTCGCGGAGGATGTAGGTCAGGTCACGGGCGACGAGGAGCGTGTTCGTCGGCACGGGGACCGCGCCGATCTTGATCGCGCCGAAGAACGCGTAGACGAACGACGGCGAGTCGACGCACAGGATGACGACGCGGTCTTCGATCTCGAGCCCGAGCGCGCGCAGCGCGTTCCCGGCACGATCCACGGACGCCGCGTACTCGCCGTAGGTGACGCTCGCGCCCTGACAGCGGATCGCGGTCGCGTTCGGCCGCACCGCCCGGTGCTCGTCGACGTAGGTCATGGCCGCGTTGTAACGATCCGGCAGCTCGGGGAGCGCGATCTTCGCGGCGCGGATCACGACGTCGGTCATTCCGCCGCGATGATGGCACCAAGCGCAAGGCGCACGGCGGCGGCCCCTTCATGCAGGCGTTCACCATCCCAGAGCGCGGGCACGTCGTGACCGCCACGGGACGCGAACTCTTCCGCGGCCTCCGTGTCGACGTTCTGGAAGTCGATGAGCGGCTTCAGCCCCGACTCGACGATCTTCGCCCGGACCGCGGCCGATGCCGGATCGGCGAGGCGGTGAAAGAGCACATAGCGAGGCTCACTCCCCACGTCGTGTCCAGAATCCCTGCGGGTCGTAATCGCGGATGATCCGGAGCGTCTCGGCCGACGGCGGCTCGGTCGGCCGCACGTCCTCGGCGACGCGGAGCGCCCAGCCGGTGTTCTCGCGCACCTGGTCGACCGACGACTGCGGGTGGTAGGACGCCAGAACGGCGTCGCCGTCGACGAAGCGGAATACGCCGAGCGTGGTGATGAGCACGGCGGGGCCGCCGCGCGGCAGACCGACGCGCGCGCGCCAGTCGCCACCGGTGCCGTACCCGGGCGAGGTGATGAAGTCGACCTTCTCGCGTAGACGCCGCTTGTCGTGCGGCATGATCACGATGAGCCGGTGCGCGAGGCTCGCGATGTCGGCGCCGCCGCCGGACCCGGGCAGCGCGACGCTCGGGTGCGACCGATCTCGGCCGATCGCCGTCGTGTTGAGGTTCCCGTGGCGATCGATCTCCGCGCCGCCGATGAAGCCGGCCTGCACCTCGCCGCGCTGGAGCATCCCCATGAGCGTGATCATCGGCCCGCACCACAGCGCGCCGTCCACGTTCGGGCCATCGCCCATCGTGTAGAGGAGCGTCGGCGACGGTTCGTCGCGCACGATGCCCGTCTCGAACAGGCCGACCGCGTCTGGCGCATGCGTACGCTTCGCGACGACGAACGCGATGAGCGGGAGCCGCATGCCCACGAAGACGAGCTCCCCATCGCGGATCTCGCGCGCGGCCTGCGCGACCATGATCTCGCCGGCCGAGACGTCCTTCATGGCGCTTCGCGCGGCTCCGCGAACTTCGTCCGCGCGTCGAGCGCCGTCCAGCGGCCGCCGAGCTTCCGCAGGTAGGCCGCGCGATCCGGGACGCCGGTGACCCACTCGGCGAGCCAGGAGTCGAAGCCTTCCGCCGTCCGCGTGGCGGCGTGGTACTCGTGGAAGAACTCGTGATCGCGTTCGTACATGCGCGGCAGCGGCGACGGATGGCATGCGCCCGGCTCGTTCACCACCGCGACGACCTTCGTCGCCGGCACGATCGCGCGATTCGGGATGCGGATGAGCGGCGTGTGGGTGACGACCTCGGCGAGCACGATGACCGACCGCGCGGCGAGGGCTGCTTCGTGCGTGACGCCCCACGGACCCTGCAGCTCGGCGTTGCCATCGGGGTCGGCGCCCTGACATGCGATCACCGCGAGGTCGGGCACGATCGCGGGCACGAGCAACACCGCGCTGCCATCGAACGGTGAGGTCGATTCCCTGAACGTGCCGTTCGCCTACGGAATGTCGCTGCCGAGCAGCGTCCGCGTCGGAATGTACGGAGCACCGATGGCGCCGGCGAGGAGCGCCTGCGCGAGCGAGAAGTTGCTGTGGTCGCGGACCTCGATGCGCCGCGGGATCCCTTGCTCGAGCGCCCGACGGTAGCAGTGCGCGAGCCCGGCCGACACGTTGCCCACCCATGCGGCCTCGACCCGCGCGACGCAGCCCGCGCCGATGAGCTGGTCAAAGAGGATGTCGGAGATCGGCCCGATGAGGACGAGGTCGCGCTTGCGCTGCCGGATGAGCTCGTGCGCGAACGCGAACGGGATGGCCGGCTCCAGTGCACAGCCGATGGCGATGGACATGCCGTCGCGCACGTGACGATCGACCGCGTCGCGAAGCGTCGTGCGCTTGTCCTGCGTGCCGGGCTCCTAGGCGATGAGGCCGAGGATGAGCGAGGCGACGATCGCGTGGGCGACCGACGCGAGCACCGCGACGACGATCGCGCGCGCCGTGCCGCAGTCG
>JBIOUD010000102.1:0-8303 GCA_044866725.1 Candidatus Limnocylindria bacterium
GACTTCGGTGGGTCCACCTCTTCGGCGTCGTCGAAGTTCCTTCACGGCGGCATCCGCTACTTCGTGCAGGGCCACTTCGGCATCGCGCGCGACGGCCAGCGCGAGAAGCGCGTCCTCGAGCGCGACGTCGTCCCGGGGCTCGCGCGGCCGATGCCGATGGTCGTATCCGTCGAGCGGAAGCGCTGGGCCGGACCGCTCGCGCTCCGGGCCGCGCTCTTCGCCTACGACGCGGTCGGCGGCTTCGTTGGTCCGCGCTCACGGGTCATCGATGCGGCCGAGGCACGCCGTCTCGTGCCCGCGCTCGAGGGCCGGCCGCTCGGCTCGTGCTTCATCTTCGATCAGACCCAGGTGGACGACGCGCGTCTCGTGCTCGCGACCGCGCTCGCCGCGGCGGACGCCGGCGCCGTCGTCATGAATCACGCGCGTGTGACCGCGCTCGCGTTCTCAGCGGCGGAGGCGCGGGTCACCGTGAGCGGTCCCGAGGGCGACCTCACCCTCCGCGCGAGGAGCGTCGTCAACGCGACCGGTGCCTGGATCGACGCGATCAGGCGCATGGAGGATCCGCATGCAGCGCCGATCGCGCGGCTCTCGAAAGGAGTGCACGCGGTGCTGCCTCTGCCACAGCCATGGCAGTCGGCGTTCTCAGTTCACCTCGACGACGAGCACAACATCCTCGCCGTCCCGTGGCAGGGCGGACTGCTCGTCGGTGTCACGGATACGCCGTACGAGGAGGCGCCCGCGGCGTTGACGGTCGGCGATGCCGATGTCGACCTCGTCCTCAGCTTCGCGTCGCGCATGCTGCCGCCATCGTTCGTGCGCCGCGACCAGATCCGCGCGCTCTCGGCCGGACTGCGCGTCCTGCCGCGTGGCGAGGGCTCGACCGCGACGGCGCGGCGCGACAACGTCACCGACGTGGGGCCGTTCGGGATGGTCTCGGTCGCGGGGGGCAAGCTCACGACTCACCGTCTCGAGGCGATGGATGCTCTGCAGCTGCTGCCGCCACGTGTGCGCCCGCGCGGTCGTGAGCCCAGTCACGACACGCTCGTCGCGCGCGGGCCAGAGTCGTCGAAGGCGCCGGTCTCGCCCGGCACGCTCGCGCACCTCGCCGCGACGTACGGCGATCGCGCCGAGGAGGTCCTGCAGGTCGCGAGGAGCGACCCCTCGGCGTTCGACCGCATCCATCCCGACGGGCCTGACGTCTGGGCACAGGTGCGGTACGCGATCTCGAACGAGTACGCGATGACCGTCGACGACATCATCGACCGGCGGACCAGCCTCAAGTGGCGTGGCCTCGCCGATGAGGCGATCCGCGAGAAGATCGCGCGGATGCTCCTGCCGCGCATGGTGCCCTCTTGAGCGAGCGAACGGCACCATCGGGCCCTACCCTGTAAGGAGATCCATGTCCGCACAGATCACCCCCGACATGACCGTCGCGTCCGTCGTCGAGCGCTGGCCCGACGCGGCGCGCCTCTTCGCGCGCTACGGCCTCTCCTGCGCGTCGTGCGCCATCAGCAAGAGCGAGACGATCGCGCAGGCCGCGGCTGGCCACGGCGCGGGTCGCGTGAACATGCAGGAGCTCATGACCGATCTCAACCGCTTCGCCGACACCGGCACGCTGCCCGAGGGCCTGCCGGCCGCCGGCGCCGCGCCGAGTCTCGGCGGCAAGGGCGTGCCGCGCGGCATGGCCGAGCAGAAGGGCATCAAGCACGTTATCGCGGTCATGTCCGGTAAGGGCGGCGTGGGGAAGTCGCTCGTCGCGGGTCTGCTCGCGGTCGGGCTGAAGCGCCGCGGGTTCCGCGTCGGCGTCCTCGATGGCGACATCACCGGACCTTCGATCCCCAAGATGTTCGGCGTGAAAGAGAAGCCGATGTCCCCGGACAACAAGAACCTCATGCCGCCGAAATCGAAGGGCGGCATCCCGATCATGTCGATGAACCTCATCCTCCCGTCCGAGGAGGAGGCGGTCATCTGGCGCGGGCCGATGGTCTCCGGAGCGATCCGCCAGTTCTTCACCGACGTGCTGTGGGGCGAGCTCGATTACCTCATCGTCGATCTGCCGCCGGGCACGAGCGACGCACCGCTCACGGTGATGCAGGCGCTGCCGGTGGACGGCGTCGTCCTCGTCACGACACCGCAGGCACTCGCGACGATGGTCGTCACGAAGGCGGTGAAGCTCGTGAAGCAGCTCGGCGGCGACATCCTCGGCGTCGTCGAGAACATGGCCTACGTGCGCATGCCCGACGGCAAGCAGCTCGAGGTCTTTGGACCATCGCAGGGGCTGAAGCTCGTCATCGCCGCGAACGCCGGCCTGCTCGCGAAGATCCCGATCGATCCCGAGATCGCGAAGGACGCCGACACCGGCGAGATCGAGTCCTACATCTCACCGGAGACCGACGAGCTCGTGGACAACTTCCTCACGGTCGCGCCGATGAAAGTGCCGCCGGGTCCGGCGAACTAGCGGAGCGCGCTCACCTACTGAAGCCCGCGGCACCGTCCAGCACCCGGCCACGGGCTCCCACCAGAACTTACGGTACCTGCGCCACAGGCACGAGCTCCGCCGTGGTGCGGATCCGCCGCAGCGGTGACGCGAAGACGTAGACCATCCCGAGGAACTGCCCGACGCACGAGACCAGCAGCGTCTGCCAGAGCCCGATGTTCTCTCCGAGCCACCCACCCGCGAGCGCAGCGATGGGCATGAGCCCGAGGCCGACGACGCCGCCGGCGCCGGCCACGCGACCGAGCAGGCGATCCGGCGTCGCGGCCTGGCTGACGCTCGTCATCGAAACGTTCACGATGACCGCCGCGCCGGACACGAGCACGGCGCGCCCGGCGATGTACAGCGCCGCGATGAATGGCGGTCCTCCGGCGAGCAGCGGCAGGGCGCTTCCGGCGGTAAGGACGGCCATCGCGCCGACGATCCCCGGGCCGACCCCGGTCCGGCGCGTGATGCGCGACACGAGCGTCGCGCCGATGACCGAAGCGATGCCGCCCGCGGTGAAGGTCGCGCCGAGCAGCCCCGCGTCGAGACCGAGGACCCGCGTCACGTACAGGATGTAGACGGCGTCGCCCAGCGTGATCGTCACGTTGAACAGCGCGCCGAGGATCATCGACGCGCGCAGGTACGGCTGCGCGAGGACGACGCGGAAGCCTTCGCCGATCTCGGACCAGATGCTGCGCCGGGTGTCGCGCGCGGGTGCTCGCTCCTCGGCCTTGATGAGCCAGATCGCGACGGCTGAGACGACGTACGAGACCACGTCGAGCGCGATCGCGATCGGCGCGGTGAGGACCTGCACGAGCAGACCGCCGAGGCCAGGCCCCACGACGCGGGCCGTCGAGTCGGCGAGCGCGATTCGCGAGTTGGCCTCGACCAGATGCTCGCGCCCGACGAGGAACGGGATGTAGGGGCGGTACGCGGACTGGAAGAGCACGGTGCCCGACCCCACGAGGAACGCGACCACGAAGAGCTGCTCGATGCGCAGCGCCCCCGCGAACACGGCGAGCGGGACGGTCGCGAGCGCGAGCGCCCGCGCGATGTCCGTCGCGATGAGGATGGGACGCCGTCGCAGCCGGTCCGCCCACGCGCCGGCGAAGAGCGAGAAGAGCAGCACTGGGAGCCAGTTCGCCGCGGCAAGGACACCCATCTGCTGCGGGCTTGCGCCGAGGACGAAGACGGCGGTGAGCGGGAGCGCGATGACCGTGACCGATGTTCCGACTGCGGAGATCGCTTGGCCGAGCCAGAGCTTGCGGAAGTCGCTGTTCAGGCGGTCATTGTGGCTGGAGCTGGAAGTTCACTTGGAGCGTGTCGCCGTCGATCGAGACGGCTGTCGCGGACGCGCAGTCGAGCCTGCTGCTCCACCACTGCGGGACGTAGCCCGCGCTCGCGCGCACGCGGATCTTGTACGAGCCGGGGCTCACCCACACGCGATACGTGCCGTCCGCGCCCGTGATCGAGCTCACGACGGCACCCGCCTCCGATGCGCAGGCCGATGTCTCGGGCTGCCAGATCGCGACGGTCTGACCCGAGAGCGCGCTGCCGGTGCGAGCGTTCGTCACGATGCCTGCGATCGCGTAGAGCGGGATGAGGCTTTGGCGCGAGGCCTGCGAGATGAAGAGCGCCGCCGCGGTCACGCGATACAGCCCAACGCACGCGCCGCCCGCGCTCACGATCCACACGTCGCCGACGTGTGCGGACTGCGTGTACGACGTTCCGTTCGAGAGCGATCGCGCGAGGACGCGCCGGCCCTGCGCGTCGAGCGAGAGCACATCGCGCTGGCCGCCGGACTGGTTCGAGAACACGATCGGCACCGTCGCCCCCGGCGCTTGCGGCCGCGCGGTGGCCTCGTCGGCGCACGCTCCGAGGGCCGGCGCCGCGTCGGGCGGTGTCGCGGCCGTCGGCGCGGGACTCGGGCTCGCGCTGGGCGGCGGTGTCGTGGTCGGCACGGGCGAGCTCGACGCGGTCGGCAGTGGCGTCGACGTTCGGGTCGGACTCGGCGACGACGCTGCGGTCGTCGACGCTGGTGTCGTGGGTGCGCCCGTGGTCGCGCGCGCGGTCGGCGCGACGATCTCACTCGGCCGTGTCGATGGGCTCGCCTGGATGCGCGTCGTCTCCTCGCAGGAAGCGAAGACCAGGATGACGAGCAGGAGGATCGCGCGACGCATCGCGCGTCACGTTAGAGCGCGCGACGACGGAGTGCGTGTCGGCGCGCTGTCGGTCCGGCACGGCATACTCGGCGCGGTGCTCGACCGTGCGCGCGCGCATGCCGGCGCGCTCTTCCTCCTCGTCGCGACCACGGTCGCGAACGTCCTCGCGTACGGCTACCAGGTGGTGCAGGCGCGCCTCCTGACGCCCGAGGCGTACGCCGCGCTCACCGCGCTCTTCGGCATCCTCATCCTCGAAAGCGTCTCGTCGCAGGTCATTCAGTCGGCGACCGCGACGCTCGCGGCGCAGTACCGCGCCCGGGATGAGCAGGAGGCGCTGCACGTGTTCGCGCGCCGCTGGCTCGCGCGCGTGGGCGCCGGTGCCGCGATCCTCGGCGGCATCGTCCTCGTGCTGTCGCCGGTCATCGCGGGCGCGCTCGCGCTGCCGTCGGTCTCCGTGGCACTCCTCGGGCTCACGCTGTTCCTGGCGCTCGTCTTCACCTTCGCGATCGGGCTCCTCCAGGGTCTCGCCCGCTTCGTCTGGATGGGCTCGGCGCTCATCGCGCAGGCGGGCACACGACTGCTCGTCGGCGTGGCCCTCGTCTACATCGGCTTCGGCGTCGACGGCGCATTCACCGGCGCGACCGCGGCGATCGCGGTGAGCCTCGTCGTGGCGGCGCTGCCGCTCCTTCCACTCCTCCGCGCCGCGCGCGGTGTGACGGCGACACACGAGCTCGGCTCAGCCGAGACACGCTTCTTCGCGCTCTCCGCCGTCGTGCTCCTCGCGTACGCGGCCCTCACGAACATCGATGCGGTCCTCGCCCGCTCGATCCTGCCGGCGGATCAGTCGGGCGCGTACGCCGGCGCGATCACCATGGCGAAGATCGTCCTCTTCGCGCCGATCGCGGTCGGCTTCCTGCTCCTCGAGCGCACCGCGCGCGCACATGCAAAGGGAGAGGACACCGAGCGTTCACTGTTCCTCGCGCTCGGCTTCGTCCTCGTGACGAGTGGCGTCGTCGCGCTCGCGTACCTCATCGCGCCCGAGTTCATCGTCCCGATCGTCGTCGGTTCGCAATATCCCGCGACCGCGAAGATCGTCGGCGTGTACGGCGTCGCCGCACTCGCGAACGCGCTCCTCAACCTGTGGATCGCGTACTTCATCGGCCGCGGCGAGATGCGCGTCGGCCTGCTGCTCGCGGTCGCCGTCGTCGCGGAGGTCGTCCTGCTCCTCACGACGGCGCGCGACGCGCTCGGGATGGCGCGCGTCGTCCTCACCGTCGCGCTCGCGACGCAGACCGCGGCCGTCGCAACCTTCGTGCTTACACGCGTCCGCCGACAGGGGTAGGCTCGCGGCACATCCAGGGGAGGACGACATGCCGAAGTACGTGAACCTCTATCAGTTCACCGACCAGGGGATCAAGAACTATCAGGGCACCGTCGAGCGAACGAGCAACGCGGAAGCGGCGATCGAGAAGATGGGCGGCAAGCTCGTCTCCGTCTTCTGGACCCTGGGGACCTACGACCTCGTCTCGGTCGCGGACTTCCCGGACGACGAGACCGCCACCGCCTTCAGTCTGAAGCTGTCCGCGCTCGGAAACGCGAGAGTGACGACGCTGCGCGCCTTCGACCGCGACGAGATGACGAAGATCATCGCGAAGGCATCGCGCTAGCTAGAGCGATGCGCGCGCGCGCGACGCGAGGCGCTCGTCGCGGTGGACCTCGCTCTCCAGCTTCGCGAGGTAGCGGAGGGCGTCCTCCTCGCCGCGCCGCTCGGCCGCGACGGCGAAGAGCGTCGCGATGAACCAGCCGAAGAACCATCCGAGTCCGACGCCGAGCAGAAGTGCCACGCCACATCTGGCCGCATCAAGCGTGCCGGGTCAACGCCAGACGATCGGGACGACCTCAACGGCCTCCGAGAGACCCTTGAGCTCGGCCCTCCGGGCGTCCTGTGTCGCGAAGGACCGTCCGCTGGAGTCGAGAGTGCGACGTGTGACGAGGACCTCGCCCTCGCCTGCGAGCGCTCCGACGCGTGCGGCCTCATGCACTCCGACGCCGGCGTAGTCCAGGCCACGCTGCGTCGCTTCGGTCTCGTGGACGCCCACACGCACGCCCGGTGCGAACCCGTGCGCGCGACGGTGGTCGGCGAGGCGCCGCTGGATCGCGACGGCGCAGTCCAGCGCGCTGCCTGGCTCGGCGAATGAGACGACAAGGCCGTCACCCTGGTGGCGGATCTCCTCGCCGCCGTGCTCCGCGACGATGCTGCGCAGGGTGTCGTCGTGCCAGCGGATGAGGTCGGCCCACGCCGCGTCGCCGATGACGCCGATGAGCTTCGTCGAGTTCACGATGTCGGTGAAGAGGAATGTCCGCGTGACGCGCGCCTCGTCGCCGGCGCCGGTGGCCTGTTCACCAAGTGCCTCCGCCGCAAGGCGCGCATCGCGGCGCGCGCCGATGCGCTCGAACGTGGCCTTCGCCGAAGACAGCTCGAGGCGCGCCGTGTCTTCGTCACCCATCGCACGCGCCGCAGCGCCAATGACCATGCGGACACGCGACGCCTCGTACGGCGCATCGATCTTTTGCCACGCGTCGAGGGACTTTCGCAGCTCCGGATCGGCCGCAGCGGCGTCGCCCTCGGCGAGGAGGACGGATCCGCGCGCGAGGTGCTTGCAGGCG
The DNA here is from genome assembly GCA_044866725.1 of Candidatus Limnocylindria bacterium. Classification (GTDB taxonomy): domain Bacteria; phylum Chloroflexota; class Limnocylindria; order P2-11E; family P2-11E; genus CF-39. The sequence goes on from JBIOUD010000102.1 coordinate 7,309, forward strand.
TGACACGCCTCGGTCCCGAACGATTCAGCGATGAGCGCGAGCTCGTCGGCCGCGGCGCGTGCCGTCGCGAGGTCGCCCGCCGCGATCGCCGCCTCTACCTGTGCCGGCAAGAGGCGCGATCGGCCGGGACGGGTCGGATCGGCAGCGACCGCGCGCTTCAGAGAGGCGTTCGCGACCTGCTCTCTTCCCTCCGCGAGGTGGATGAGCGAGAGGCCGGGCTCGGGCGATCGCCCCATCTCGTGCGCCTGCCGGAACGCCTCCTCGGCCGCAGGGAGATCGCCCATGCGCAGCCGGATCGCGCCGATCTCATAAAAGCCTTCCGCGGCGATGGGCGTGATCTGGAATTTCAGGAGCTCGTCGCAGGCGACGCGCGCTTCCTGCTCGGCCTTCGCCAGCCCGCCGCGCAGCGCGGTGATCTCGGCGCGATGGACGCGACACACACCGGGAAAACCAGTGACGGACTGCCGCTCGCACCAGCGATGCGCGGCCTCGGTCCAGTCCGACGCACGCCGGAAGTCCGAGATATCGCGGCACGCGCTGATCGTGCAGCAGTACACGATCCCCGAGGTCATGAGACCGAGGTCGCCGCTCACCGCGCCCATCGTGGCCTCGTCGACGAGCGGCATGCCGCCGCGCACGTCGCCCATCGCGACGCGCATGAGGCCCTGGTACATGAGCGCGAGCGCCTGGATGTCGCGGTCGCCGATGCGCTGGCCGATCGCGAGCGCCTCCTTCATCGTCGCGATCGCGGTGTCCATGTCGCCCGTGTCGCCCGCCCTTCGCGCGCGCCAGAGCAGCAGCGTGCCGTAGGCCTTCGTGTCGCGAGGGCTGTCGACCAGCTTCTCCGCGCGCGCCAACCACGCCGCCGCGAGCGTATCGGCGCGACGGTTCCCGTTGTGGTCACAAAGCTCGAGCGCGGCCAGCGCCGCATTCTCGGTGTCGCCCGCGGCGAGGTGGCTCGCGTACAGCCTCTCGAGGAGCCGCACCGCTTCATC
>JBIOUD010000103.1:0-5330 GCA_044866725.1 Candidatus Limnocylindria bacterium
GAATCAATGTGGGCGACACGCCCCAGCGCTACGACACGGCGCTCGACCTCCGTAGCCTGCGCGGCATCGTCGAGCACTCGGCACCGGACCTCGTGTGCACGGTGCGGGCGGGGACGACGCTGGCTGACCTCGCGTCGACGCTGGCGTCGAAGGGACAGCGCTGGCCGGTGGATGTCGCCGATCCCGAGCGCGCGACGGTCGGCGGGACGATCGCCAGCGCGGCGCCGTCGCCCTCGCGCCTGCGCTATCAGCACCCGCGTGACTGGATCATCGGCTGCGAGGCCGTGCTCGGCGACGGGACGGTCACGCGCGCGGGCGGCCGCGTCGTCAAGAACGTGACCGGCTACGACCTCACGCGCCTCTACAGCGGATCGTTCGGGTCGCTCGTGGCCATCACCGAGGTCAGCCTGAAGCTCGTCGCCGTCGATGACGTGCGGCGCATGTTCCGGCTGCGAGGCGCCACGCTTGGCACGGTCGCGTCCACGCTGCGCCGGACCTTCCCGTTCGAGGCGATCGTGCTCGAGCGCGAGGGCGCGATCGAGACGCTCTCGGTCGTCGCGGCCGGACCGCCGAGCTCGGTCGAGCGTGCCGTCTCGCTGCTGAAGGGGCATGGGTCGTTCGAAGAGGTCAGCGCCGCCGACTGGGAAACGGTCTGCGCGAGGCCGCTGAGCGCTGAGCTCGCCGCGCGATGCAGCGTCGGGCCCGGTGCCGAGGCCGACCTTCTCCCGCAGGCGCACCAGGCGTATGTCGGCACGGGGATCGCGTACGTCTTCGGTGCGTCTTCGACGGATCTCGCGCACCTACGTGAGTCGTGCGAGCGACTCGGCGGCGCGATGGTCATCGAGCGCGCGCCGACCGACACGAGACGATCGCTCGGCACTTGGGGGAAACATCGCACGCCCCAGCGCGTTGCCGCCGAGCTGAAGCGCCGATTCGATCCGAACGGCGTCCTCGCGCCGGGCCGCATGCCCGCTTAGCGTGATGGAGTGACCGTCGCTCCGCTCGCCTTCGACATCGAGCCGTCCCGCGGCTGCATCCGCTGCGGCGTTTGCCTCGAGTCCTGCCCGACATACATGCTGACCCACCTCGAGACGGAGTCGCCCCGCGGACGCATCCACCTCATGGAGCAGCTCTCGCTCGGTCGCCTCGCGGCGACCGACACGCTGCGGCTGCATCTCGATCGCTGCCTCGCGTGCCGTGCGTGCGAGGCCGTGTGCCCCTCGGGCGTCGGTTACGGCGCGCTCATCGAGAACGCGCGGGCTTCGCTCGAGGAGCACGGGCAGGTGCCGCGCTCCGCTCCGGCGTCGTGGCTCCGTCGCGCCGCTCTCGCCGTCCTTGCCGATCCGGGCAGGCTTGAGGGCGTCTCCGGCCTGCTCTCGCTGTACGAGCGCAGCGGTCTTCGTGGCCTCGTGCGACGGACCGGACTGCTGCGCGCACTCCCGCGCTCACTTCGGCGGCTCGAGGGTCTTTACCCGCCGTTCACGCGTCCGCGGTACCAGGCGCCGGCGCTGCCCGCGGAGCCGACGGCGCGCGTCGCGCTGCTCCTGGGGTGCGTGATGCGCGTCGCCTACGGCGACGTACACACCGCGACGGCCCGTGTGCTGTCACGCCTCGGCGCCGAGGTCGTCGAGGCGCCCGGTCAGCTCTGCTGCGGCGCGCTCCACGCGCACGCCGGAGCGCGTGCGGACGCGATCGCGCTCGCGAAGAAGAACATCGCCGCCTTCGAAGCCGCGAACGTCGACGCGATCGTCGTCGACGCCGCCGGCTGCGGCGCGCATCTGAAGGGCTACGCGCACCTCCTGCACGACGACCACGAGTGGCACGACCGCGCGATGGCCTTCTCGAACAAGGTGCGCGACGCGAGCGAATACCTCGCCTCGCTCGACGGCGCGGCCCCGCTCGGCCGGCTCGATGCGCGCGTCACCTATCAGGAGCCGTGTCACCTCGCGCACGCGCAGCGCATCAAGGCCGAACCGCGCGCCCTCCTGAAGCGGATCCAGGGGCTCGAGCTCATCGAGATGGCCGAGTCGGACGTGTGCTGCGGCAGCGCGGGCTCGTACAACCTCCAGCAGCCGGAATTCGCCGACGCGCTCCTCGCGCGCAAGCTCGACGCGATCGAGAAGACCGGCGCCGACGTCGTCGTGAGCGCGAACCCGGGCTGCATGCTGCAGGTGCAGAGCGGGCTCGCCGAGCGCGGCCGCAAGCTGGAAGTGCTCCACCTGGTCGAGGTCCTCGACCGCGCGATGCGATGACCGGACGCCGCGCGGCGACGATCGCCGCCTCTGTCGTCGCGACGATCCTCGGCGTGGGCGCGCTCCTCTTCATCCCGCTGTCGATCGCGGTCGGGCATCCGCTCAACGCGCTCGTCGAGACGGTCATCCTCGTCGTCTGCGTCTGGTACGTCGCGCGCGTCATGCGTGGCGATCGGCGCGAGCGGCTCGCGCGCGAAGCCGCGCTCCCGCCGGAGCAGCGGCCACCGCGCCGTCAGCCGCGGCGGCCGATCACGTTCCAGCTCCGCGAGACGCTCATCACGTTCGCGGTGTGGTTCGCGCTGATCTTCGGCTTCAACGCCATCGCGCTCGGCATGGACACGTTCCCCAACGTCGGCGTCAGCATCTTCGCCGGCTTCATGCTCGCGACGCTGACCGTCACCGGAAGGCACATGATGTTCCGGCTCACCGCAGAAGAGGAGGACCCGCGCTGATGGATCTTGGGGTGCAGATCGAGCCGCAGTTCGGGTTCAGCTACGAGGCCGTGCGCGACATCGCGCGCGCCGCGCATACCGCGGGCTTCACACGGCTCTGGGTCTCGGACCACCTGCTCCTCAATAAGGACGCGGTCGCGACGGACTGCCTCGAGGCGTGGTCGCTCCTCGCCGCGCTCGCGCGCGACACCGAAGGCATCCGCATCGGCCCGATGGTGACGGCGCAGTCGTATCGCAATCCGGCCGTGCTCGCGAAGATCGCGGCCGGCGTCGACCAGATGTCCGGCGGGCGCCTCGAGTTCGGGGTCGGCGCGGGGTGGAAGGACGTCGAGTACAAGCAGTACGGCTACGAGTTCCCCGAGGCGGGGACGCGCGTGACGCAGCTCGTCGAGACGCTCGAGATCTGCACGCGCCTCTGGACGCAGGAGCGCTCGACGTACCACGGCAAGACGTATCGCATCGACGATGCGGTCGCGTCACCGAAGCCGAAGCAGAACCCGCTGCCGATCTGGATCGGCGGCACGAAGCCGCGCGTCATGCGCATCGCCGCGAAGTGGGCGCACTGGTTCAACATGTCGAACCCCGGCACGGCGGCCGCCGAGCGGATCCCGATGATGAAGACCGGCCTCGCGGAAGCATGCAAGGCCGTCGGCCGCGACCCCAAGACGCTGAAGACGTCGCTCTTCGTCCTCGCGTTCGTCGCGCCGACGCGCGGCGAGCTCGACGAGTTAGTTGATGCACTCGCGAAGCGCGCGAATCAGAAGCCCGCAGAATTCCTCGCGGCCCGCCCCGGCGCGATCACCGGCACGACGGACGAGGCCGCCACGAAGTTCCGCGAGATCGCGAAGGCCGGCATCGACCACGCGAACGTGATGCTCCCCTACGGGCACGAGCTCGCCGGCGTGAAGGCGCTCGCGCAGGTCGCGAGGGAGCGGTAGGACCAGCGACGAGCAGCAGTCGCCCTGGACGACGTAGGAGCGTTAGCTCTTCGGCGTCTTCTTGTGGTGGCCGGTCTCGCGCTGATACGCGGAGACGAGCGCGAGCAGCAGCGGCTCGCTGAAGGGCGGACCGACGAGCTGTAGCCCGACGGGCAGGCCATCCGTGCCGAGGCCGCACGGGAAAAAGATTGCCGGCACGCCACCGAGGTTGCCTGCCGGGATGAGCCCGATGTTCCCCGGCCGCTTCGTTTGCGGCGGGTTGCTCGCGGTCGTCGGTGGCTGGTCGAGCGGCTGCGTGATCGGCGTCGCCGTGATCGTGCGTCCCGCGCTGAGGATGACGTCGGCGCTCTTCCAGATGTCGGCGAACGCCTCCGCCAGACGCACGCGCAGACGCATGGCCTGGAGGTAGTCGCGCGCGCGGATGTCGAGCGCGGCGCGCAGCCCGGCTTTCTGCCGCGCGTCGACGAGCTGCTCGAAGCGGTCGCTCTCGATGAGCTCGGCGAAGATCGTCGCGCCTTCCGCGCCGTAGACCGTAGCGACCATCGGTCCATAGGGCATCTCCGGAAGCGTCGCCCGGACGAAGTTGCGCGCGACCTTCTTGAATTCGGCGACGCCCTTCTCGAGCGCAGCCTTCGCTTCGGGCGAGGCGTGCTCGGCGATGTCCTCCTCGGCGTAGGCGACGCGCACACTCTTCACCGCGGCGCGCGCCGCCGCCGCGGTGAGCGGTTGGTAGCGCTTGCCGGAGGTCGTCGCGTCGTTCGCGTCCGGACCGGCGATCGCTTCGAGCACGAGTGAGCAGTCGTCGGCGGTGCGCGCCATCGGACCGATCTTGTCGAGTGTCCACGACAGCGCCATCGCACCGTGGCGCGAGATGAGGCCATATGTCGGCCGGAGCCCCGTGACCCCGCAGTACGCCGAGGGCGTGCCGATGGAGCCCGACGTCTCGCTCCCCAGTGCGAACGGCACGACGCCGCCCGCGACGGCCGCGGCTGAGCCGCTCGACGATCCGCCGGACCAGCGGTCGACGTTCCACGGATTGCGGCCCGGTCCCTGGAGCGACGCGCTTGGGTAGCGGTAGCCACCGCCGCCGGCGAGCTCGACCATCGCGAGCTTCGCCGCGAGCACGGCGCCGGCCTTCGCGAGACGCGCGACGACGGTCGCGTCCCTGTCGAAGACCTGATCGCGATAGGGCGGCGCGCCCCATGTGGTCGGCGCGCCCTTCGCCGCGAGGAGATCTTTCGCCCCGTACGGGATGCCGAGGAGCGGACGCGCGTCTCTGCGCCTCAGCGCGGCGTCGGCGCGCTTCGCTTCGGAGCGCGCTCGGTCGCGCGTGACGGTCGCGACCGCGTTGTACCGCGTGCCGACCCGCTCGAGGAGGTCACAGAACGCGTCCGCGAGCTCGACCGCCGAGATCTGGCGCTTGCGCAGCGCCGTCCGGAGGTCAACAGCGGTCGCGAAGCGGAACGTACTCAGGGTCGATAGACCGTCGGAGGCTCGGTCTCGATGGCGACGCGCGCCTTGCGGATGTCGGCAGCACTCTTCTCGATGGCCTCGCGCGCTTGCTGCGCGAGAAGTTCCGGATCGTTGATGTCCTTCGGTGGATCTTTCTTCGCTTCCGCCACGGCGCAGCGAGGATAGCGTGCTAACCTCGGTCGATGGGTGCGTCGTACGGCGGACGCCGGTATTTG
>JBIOUD010000104.1:0-9349 GCA_044866725.1 Candidatus Limnocylindria bacterium
CCGTAGTGATGCCGCCAGAGGTTCTGCGCGCCGTGGTCGACGTGCTCGTCGGGGATCCCGATGATCTCGAGCTCGACCTGGCGCCCCCGCTCCTGCAGCAGCTCGCCGACGGCTGAACCGAACCCCCCGGCGACGACGTGCTCTTCGACCGTGACGAAGCGCGGGATGCGCGCCGCGAGCTCGAGCAGGCGGTCCGCGTCGAGCGGCTTCGCGAAGCGTGCGTCGACGAGGGTCGCAGAGATGCCATCGCGTGCGAGGAGATCGGCCGCACCGACCGCCGCCGTCACGGGATGGCCGTACGCGACGATGACGACGTCGTTCCCTTCTCGCAGCGTCTCGGACGTGCCGATCGGGATCTTGGCGAGCGGTTCATCCAGCGGCAGGCCGAAGCCCGCGCCGCGCGGGAAGCGGACGGCGATGCTCCCGCGTCCAGCGGCCGCGTGCTGGTGGGCAGTCCAGAGCATGTGCCGCAGCATCCGCTCGTCGCGCGGCGCCATGAGCGTCATGCCCGGCATCGGGCGCAGGTACGCGATGTCGTAGAGACCCTGGTGCGTGCGTCCGTCATCGCCGACGATCCCCGCGCGGTCGAGCGCGAGCACGATCGAGAGGTCCTGTACCGCGATGTCGTGAAGCACCTGGTCGTACGCGCGCTGCAGGAACGTCGAGTAGATCGCGACGATCGGCGTGACCCCGCACGTCGCGAGACCGCCGGCCATCGTCACGGCGTGCTGTTCGCAGATGCCGACGTCGATGAGCCGGGTGGGGAACTCCTTGAAGAGCGGCTGCAGCCCGGTGCCACCGGGCATCGCGGCGGTGATCGCGACGGTGTTGGGGTCGCGCTGCAGGATCTCGCGCACCGTGTCCGCGAAGACCGTCGTGTACTGCGGCGCGCTCGGCTTCGCGGCGCCGGTCGCGGAGACGCCGTGCCACTTGATGTTGTCGTCCTCGGCCGGGCCGTAGCCGTGCCCCTTCTGCGTGTGGAGGTGCACGAGGATCGGCCCGTCACGGAAGTCGCGCGCCTTCTCGAGGATCCCTTGCACCGCGAAGAGGTCGTGTCCGTCGACCGGACCGAAGTAGGTGAAGCCGAACTGCTCGAACAGCATGTTCGGGATGAGCAGCGCCTTCATGCTCGTGAAGATGCGCCGCCGCGCCTCCTCGGCGAGATCCGCGCCGGGCATGTGGTCGAGGATGTTGCGCACGACGTGCTTCGCCTCGCGGTACGGCGGCGCCGTCCGCACTGCCTCGAGCATGCGCGAGACCGCACCGACGTTCGGCGCGATGCTCATACCGTTGTCGTTGAGGACGACGATGACGCGGCGGCGGTCGTGACCGATGTTGTTGAGGCCCTCGAACGCGAGCCCCGCGGTGAGCGCGCCGTCGCCGATGATCGCGACGACGTGGAACTCCTGGTCCTGCAGGTCGCGCGCGACGGCCATTCCGTGCGCAGCGGAGATGCTCGTGCCGGCGTGGCCCGCGCCGAAGATGTCGTGCTCCGACTCGGAGCGCGCGAGGAATCCCGACATGCCGCCGAACTGGCGCAGCGTGTCGAAGCGCTCACGTCGGCCGGTGAGGATCTTATGGATGTACGCCTGGTGCCCGGTGTCCCACACGAGCTTGTCGCGGGGGGAGTCGAAGACGCGGTGCAGCGCGACGGTGAGCTCGACGGTGCCGAGGCTCGACGAGATGTGGCCGCCGGTCTTCTGCACGGCCTCGACGGTGAATTCGCGAAGCTCGGCGCAAAGCTCGAGGAGCTCTTCCTTGGAGAGCGCGCGCAGATCGCTCGGCGAATCGACGCGCGGAAGCACCCTCATCCGTCTTCATACTACGGGCCGTGCTCGACCTCTCATCTCACGCGTGCGTCGTCACGGGGGCCACGGGAAACCTCGGCCACGCGGTCGTTCGTGCGTTCCTCGTGAAGGGCGCGCACGTGGCGGTACCGATCCGCGACGCGACGAAGGAGCAGGAGCTCCGGAGCGCGCTCGGTGACCTGGCCGGTACTTCCGACGCGCCGAAGCTGATGACGCGCGTCGCCGACATCGCGAGCCGCGAGCAAATGGACACGTTCGTCGAGCAGGTGATGCGGACGTGGGGCCGCTTAGACGTGCTCGCGAACCTTGCCGGCGGATTCGGCAGCGGGTCCGCGCTGGATCTCGACGGGATCGAGCGCCTCTGGGACCAGAACGTCCGCACAGCGGTCACGGCCACGGCAGCATGCGTGCGCCCCATGCGTGCGCGCGGGTACGGACGCATCGTGTCGGTCGGCAGCATCACGGCGCTGAAAGCGCGGAAGAACAGCGCCGCCTATTCGATGGCGAAGGGCGCGCTCGTGCGCTGGACCGAGGCGCTTGCCGAAGAGCTGAAGAGCGAGGGGATCACCGCGAACTGCGTGCTGCCGTCGACGATCGACCATCCGACGAACCGCGCGAACATGCCGAAGGCCGACCCGAAGACATGGGTCAGTCCCGAGGAGATGGCCGCGATCATCGTGTTCCTCTGCTCCCCTGAGGCGAGCGGGATCACCGGGGCGGCGATCCCGGTGACCGCGCGCACGTAGCGAGAAGGAAGGGACGTGGAATACACGATCACGAAGTTCTTGCACGTAACGCTCGCGATCATCGCGGTCGGGTTCAACGCGTCGTACGGGATCTGGATCGCGCGGTCGGCGCGCGACCCGGAACACATCGGCTTCGTGATGCGCACGATCAAGCTCATCGACGATCGCTTTGCCAACCCCGCGTACGGGCTGCTCCTCCTCACGGGGCTGTTCATGGTCTGGAACGCCGGCTACCCGCTCACGACGCTCTGGATCGCGGCGGCGCTTGGGCTCTACCTCCTCGTGCTCGTCCTCGCTTTCACGGTGATCTCGCCGAACTTCCGCGCGCAATTGCGCGCGCTCGAGACGACCGGCCCCTCGAGCCTCGCCTTCCAGCAAGCGGCTTTCCGAGGTCGCACCTTCGGGATCCTCGTCAGCGTGCTCGTGCTCGCGATCGTCTTTCTCATGGTGGTGAAGCCGACGCTCAACTGATCCGAGGACGACATTGATCCGGGGACGACATTCTTCTGGCCATCCCGGTTGCTCGCCGTTCCTTCGCCTTCGATCTAGGCTCGGCGCGATGCGTTCGACCGACCCGTGGCGCGAGGATCTGATCACTGGGCTCCTCGCCACGACACTCGTGGCGGGACTCTTTCTCGACGGCTGGAATCACATCAATCTCCAGAACGGCGCGCTCGGCAGCTTCTTCACCATCTGGCACGGGCTGCTCTACACGGGTTTCTCCGCCACGTTCTTCTGGGTCGTGACGCGGAACCCCCACCTCTTCGTCGCCGGGGTGCAGCCCGCGCCGTACATGCACCGCATCTTCGGGATCCCGATGCGCTACCCACTGGCGATGATCGGCTTCGTGATCGCGATGGTCGGCATGTTCGGGGACCTTCTCTGGCATACCGAATTCGGCGAGGAGAACGGCGTCGCCCGGGTCATCGCTCCGTTCCACCTGTTCCTGTTCGCGGGCGCGGCCGCACTCGTCTCCGCCGGTCTTCGGTCCGGCTGGTACGCGCCGGGTTGGTATCCGCGGGAAGCGAGCTTCCGCCGCCTGTTTCCCGCACTTCTGTCCCTAACGCTCGTCACGTGCGTCGCGGCATTCATGTTCCAGTGGCTCTCGGCCTTCCTCGATTGGACGCCGTCGCTGCCGCTCGGACGCATGCCCTCGTCACTCAGCGCGGACATCCGTGTGCTCTACACCGCGGAGGCTGCCGCGGTCGCGCGCGTTCTCGCCACGAACGTGATCCTCCTCGCGCCGCTCTTCCTGGTGCTGCGGCGGTGGCAGCTCCCGTTCGGTAGCGCGACGTTCCTCATCACCTCTGTCTGGGCAGCGATGAGCGGGCTGACGACATTCGATCTTGGGGCGACGATCGTCGCCGGCCTCGCGGCCGGTCTGGTCTTCGACGCGATCATCGCCGTGACGCGACCCGATCCGTCACGGACGCTCGGCTATCGCCTCGCCGCGTTCGGCGTGCCGTCGGTCATGTGGTCCGCGTACTTCGTGATCATCTGGGCCGTCTACGGCATCGTGTGGCCGCTCGACCTGCTGATCGGGGCCATCGGCGTGGCCGCGCTCTCAGCGATCCTCCTGAGCTACGTCGCGATCTCGCCTGCGGTCCCTCACAGCGTCGAGGAGACCGCGGTCGCCTCCGAGGCCGCGGCCCGGTCCGAAGCGATCGCGTGGGCCGTGCCCGTCCCGGCGAAGACGGCGCGCGAGACGATGGCGGTCGCGCCTGCGCCCGCGGTCGCACCCGCGCCCGCGAGCGTGAGCCGGCGCTCTTTCCTGAAGGGTGTCGGCCTTGGTATCGGCGCGGCGACCGTGGTCGGTGCCGGCGCGGGTGCGGCCTACGCGATCACCAATCGGACGCTCAATCCGAACAACTTCAGCCGCATGTTCCCCGACATCCTCCCGTTCTTCCACGACATCGTGCCGTCGGGCGCGACCGACCAGCTGCGGGAGGCGATGCGAGACATCGGGAAGCACTCGGGGCTGCTCGACGCGAAGGACGCTCTCGAGCGCGGCCCGGTCGCGCTCATCGCGGACGCGACCGTCAACGGGAACACGCCCGCGACGAATCCCGACAACCCCACTCACACCGCCGGTGTCACGTTCTTCGGGCAGTTCATGGACCTCGACGTGACCTTCGACGCGAAGTCGACGCTCGGCGTTCCCACCGATCCCTACACGACGCAGAACGCGCACCCAGCGGCGTTCGACCTCGACATCGTGTACGGGCTCGGGCCGTTCGTGACCCCGCAGTACTACGAGAAGGACGATCCGCTCAAGCTGCGCATCGAGAGCGGCGGGATCTTCGAGGATCTACCGCGGACCGCTGACCTCATGCCGATAATCCCCGATCCGCGCAGCGACCAGAACCTGATGGTCTCCGGCCTCCACGCCGCATTCATCCTGTTCCACAACAAGACGGTCGATTACGTACGTCAGACGCTTGGGCTCGTCGACCCACCGGCGATCTTCGCCGAGGCCAGGCGCCTCGTGCTCTGGCACTACCACTGGATGATCCTCAACGAGTTCCTGCCGCTGTTCGTCGGTCCCGCGATGGCGAACGACGTCCTGTCTCGCGGCCGGCGCTTCTACCGGCCGGACATGGGCCTCGCGACGATGCCCGTGGAGTTCCAGGGCGCCTGCTTCCGCATCGGCCACACGATGATCCGGCCGTCGTACCGCGCGAATCTGAAGGGCGATGGGGGCAAGCCGTTCTTCGGCCTCATCTTCGACCCGGCCCTGGGCGATCTCGCGCCGGCGCCGGGCGTCGATCCGAACGATCTTCGCGGCGGCTTCCGCGCACCGCGGCGCTTCATCGGCTGGCAGACGTTCTTCGACTTCAAAGACGGAGAGGTGAAGCCGAACAAGCTGATGGACACGCACATCTCTTCGCCGTTGTTCACGCTGCCGCTCGCGGCCATCGCCAGCCACAAGGCCCCGACCGCGCTCATGCAGCGAAATCTGCTGCGTCACATCACCTGGTCGATGCCGTCGGGTCAGAACATCGCGCGCACGATCGGCGCGGATGCGCTCGGTACCGGCGATCTGGACGAGCTCGCCGTGTACGACATGCAGCTCGAGCGCCACACGCCGCTCTTCTACTACATGCTCAAGGAAGCCGAGCTCGTGCCCGACACCGACATCGGAAAGAACACCGGTGGCTTCCATCTCGGCCCGATCGGCGGGCGCATCGTCGCCGAGGTCGTCATCGGCATGCTCCAGTCCGATCCCTCGTCGTATCTCGTGCAACAGCCCGGCTGGGTGCCGACGCTGCAGCGCCCGGGCGCGGCGTTCCGGATGACCGACTTCCTCACGTTCGCGGGTGTCGATCCAGCCACGCGTCGCACCAGGCGCCCCGACCTCGCGTAGGCGAGCGGACGCGGTACTCAGCCTCGTCCGGTCGAGATCTCGACGCGCGCGCCCGCTGCGGTCACGACGTATACACCTGGTGGCGCGGTCGATCCGAAAGACCCGCGATAAAGGCCGAGGTCGTCTGTCGTCACGGTGAACGACACGTGATAGGACGTCGCCGTGCCGCCGATCGTCACCTGCTCCTTCGCGAGCGGCTTTCCGGTGAAGAGGGTCCACTGCGAGGCGCCGTCCGGAAGGCGGCGCGAGATGAGCTGCGGCGTTCGGTCCCGTCGGAGGCGGACATCGACATCGCCAACGGTCTCGCCCGACGCGGCGCGGTAGGCATCTGCGAACGATCGCCCCGCGGCGACCGCACCCAACAGGTCGAGCAACCCGCGCCAGCCGACATGCGCGCGGACCTGCGACACCGCACTCTCCGCGAACAGGTACAGCGTCTGACCGAAGCGCGGGTACGTTTCGTGCCAGCTCTGGAGGGTCTCCAACCGTGAGAGCGAGATTCGTTCGCTTGTGGCCAGAGCCCGTCCGATGAGCGCTTCCTCTTCCGGCCAGCGGCCCGCGGACCCGGCGTGTCGCTGCGCGATCATCGCGACGCCCTCTTCGAACCATGCCGGAAGCTGCTGGCCCGCCGTCAGCTCTCGGACCATGTAGTGCGTAAGCTCGTGCTCGAGCGTCTCGGCGCGCGCGTCTGGCCCGACCGTCTGAAGATTCACCGCGATCGTCGATGTCGTGTGGTCGTAGATGCCGCCGTAGTTGGACCCCGCGAGTGCCGCGTTGCCCTCTGAGTAGTCGAAGAGTTCGGCGAGCCCTGCGTTGAACAACGCGGTGTTCCCGAAGATCACGAGCCTCGGCCTGGCGACGAACCGGTGCTCGAAGAGCTCCTCGACGTGCTCGACCGATCTCTCGACCGCCCGCGTGAGGTCTGCACGGTCGGTGTCGGTGAGGGTGCCGTCGACGCGCGCGTCCGCCCGTGCCGCGGGGAGCGACTCGAGGTCGGCGACAGAGCGCCCTCCGAGAGCTGCGCGGCCCGCCAGGACCAGCACGATGAGGAGCGGCGCGGCCAGCACGACGGCGGTGACGCGTCCGCGCATCACGGAATGGTATGGGCGGTGTCGGTCGGTGAGCGTCACGGCAGCGCCCGGATCGCCGCGTTCAGGAGCTTCGCGATCCCCTCGATCGTCTCGATGCCCTCGTTCCAGCTCGGTCGCGCATCGGTCACGATCGCGATGGCATACGGCGACCCGGTGCGCGGCGTGACGATGCCCACGCTGTTCACGCGCCAGCCCTCGTTCCCGGGATACCACCCGTTCTTCAGGCCGACGCGATCGCCTGCTTCCGTTGCCGTCCCCGCGGTGATCCCCCAACGCTGCGCTGGGACGACGGACTCCAGCATGCGCATCGCTAGGGCGCGGCTCGGCGCGTCGAGGATCGCGCCGCTCGCGAGCTTGCCGAGTACGACCGCCATCCCGCGCGCGGATGCGAAGGTCACTCCCCATGAGGTCCCGGCGTCGGGCGTGATGCCCTCGACGCCGGCCGCGCGGAGGTACGAGCCGACGGCCTGGCCGCGCCCGATCCGCTCCCAGAGCTCCGAGGTCGCGTCGTTGTCGCTCTCGGTGATCATCGGCCAGAGGAGCGCGAGCTCGTCGTCGGTCGCAGGCCGGTGATCCTGACGCGCCTGCTCGAGGACGACGAGCATCACGAGGATCTTCACGACGCTCGCCGTCGGCACCTGCTCGTCCGCGTTCTCCACGTAGACGATCTCGCGCGATGGGACGTACACCGCTGCGCCCACGATCGGCGGTCGCGCTCTCGCGAATGCGCCGGCGGGCGAAGAGACCGCGTCGATGCTGCTCTCGCGGACGCCGGTCGGGCGTGGCGAGGTCGGCGCCGAGCGCGACGGGAGCGGCGTGTCGGTCGGTGCCGGTGTCGCCGTCGACGCCGACCGCGGACGCACCGCGAGGTGCAGCGTGAAGGGAAGCTCGTGTCCGGCCAGGTTCACGACCTTGATGCCGTAGTCCTGGTCGATCGGTAGCGGCAGTGACCGCGCTGTGCCGTACTCGCGCCGGCTCAGGTACGTGATCGCGTCGGTCAGCCCGAGCACGGACAGCACCGCGTTGTTGAACTCGCTGCGCACGTCGAGATCGAGGACCTCGCCCGCGTGCCCGGCGACGACGTACGCGGCGATCCGGCCGGGCCCGAGCGAGCCACTCTGATCGCGCGTCCCACCGGCGGCGAGGTCGACACGCTGGGGCTGGTACACGAAATCCTCCGCCGGCGTCGCGGGTGTTTCGCTCTCGATCTCGTCCACGAGGGCGAGCGTCTCGCCTCGGAGCTCGTAGCGCCGCGTCACCTCGCGTGTGAGCCGAGTGAGCGGATCGGTCGCGCCCCGCGCACGCAGACGCACGAGCACGTGCTTTTCGCTGATGCGGATCTCTCGGACGAGGACGCGGTCACCGAGAAGCGCCGCCGCGAGCGGTCGCGCGACACCGCCGTCATCGCGTACGAGCGCGAGCTCGACGAATGTTCCTGTGCCTCCTCCGCTCGACACGAGGATCGTCGCGCAGTCGGCGTCACCGTCCCCGTCGATGTCGCCGAACGCAGCCGTGTCGGCGAGCCGGACGATGATCCGTGACGCCGAGCCCGGTGCGGCCTCCGCCTCGTAGATGCCGTTCCGAAGCTGCGCGCCGCGCGGCACGACACTCGTCGTGTACGTCGCGCCGAGGAGCGAGGTCCACGTGAGCGCATGCCGGTCAGTGCGCGTGACGAAGGCGCCGACGACGAGAGCGGCGAGCAGGATGCCGGCGATCGCGCCGGCAACGAGGCCGCGTCTCGACATCGCACCGCGCGCGCGTCCACCGTCAGGCATGTCCGCGCTCCACGCGCGCAAGCACAGCTAGCGCAGTGCGGCCGACTGGTACTCGCGGAGCGTGACTCGTGACTCCGACAGCGACTGCGCGAGCGACTTCCCCACGTAGCGGTAGTGCCATGGCTCGTAGTCGTAGCAGGTGACGTTCGTCCGGCCCTTCGGGTAGCTCATCACGAAGCCGAACTCCACCGCGTGGGCCGCGAGCCACGCGCCGGTAGCCGTGCTCGCCCAGTCCGCGTACTCCCACGGCGCCGCAGATCCATCGCCGAAGTCGATCGCCGTGCCGAGCTGATGCTCCGAGTGGCCGGCTCGTGCGCTCGTGCGCAGGGCCTGCTGGTATCCGCCGACGCGTACCCAGTAGTCGAATGTCGTGGCCTGCAGCGCGTACGAGCGATACGCGGACAGGACGACGACCGGCGCTCCGGTGGCGGAGGCCGCCGCGCGGAGCGCGAGGAAGTCCTGATACGCGACCTCGCGGAGCGCGGCATTCGGGGCGTCGGTGAGCAGCGTCGAGTAGGACGGATCGCCTCGCCGCGCGAGGACCTCGGCCGCACCGACGGCCTCG
>JBIOUD010000105.1:0-10336 GCA_044866725.1 Candidatus Limnocylindria bacterium
CCTGGACCGGAAGGTCCTCGCCGACATCGCGGTGCGCGACCCGAAATCCTTCCGTCAGTACCTCGATCTCGTGACCAAGGACAAGGCGAAGAAAGCGACCTCATAGCACTAAGGCGCTGAAGGAGAGCAGTACCGGGTCTTCACCGCACCAGAGAACGCGGACAACAGGTGGAAGTCCGCGGCGGACCGAAGGCCGGGAATTCGCTCCGGAGCTGATGCGCAGGAAAGCGCATCCGGGTCGAGCCCGATACCGCTCGCCATGAAGTGCCCGGTCCGTTGATCGGGAACACGGGTGGTACCGCGGAGGCCCGCCTCCGTCCCGAGTCGCGCGAGCGACGGGACGAGCGGGTCTTTTGTTTGCCCGAGACGACGAATTGGAGGAGCGGTGCCCGAGGCGAGTGACCTGAAAGAGCTGGCGGACGACGCGGTGAAGCAGATCGCCGCGGCCGCCGATGACGCTGCCCTCGAGGCGGCGCGGGTCCGCTACCTCTCGCGCAAGGATGGCCTCGTCACCGCGGCGACTCACGCCATCAGCTCGCTTCCGAACGCCGACAAGCCCGCGTACGGCCAGGCGATCAACGAGGCCAAGCGCCGCATCGAGGAGGCCCTCGCGTCGCGCACCGGCGAGCTCGCGGCTGGTCGGATCGAGCAGAGCCTCGGCGAGACGGAGGACCTCACGCTGCCGCCGCGCCGGGTGCGCCTCGGCCGGCTCCACCCGATCTCGCGCACGATCCGCGAGATCACGCGGGTCCTCGCGACGATGGGATTCGAAGCGGTCGAGGGCCCCGAGGTCGAATTCGACTATTACAACTTCGAAGCGCTCAACATCCCGCGGGACCATCCGGCCCGCGACAAGTTCAACACGCTCTGGATCGGCAATCCGAAGGGCGACGATCCCGAGAAGCCCGTGCTCCTGCGTACGCACACGTCGCCGATGCAGATCCGGATCATGGAGCAGCGCAAGCCGCCCGTGCGGGTGGTCGTGCCAGGCCGCTGCTATCGGTTCGAGGCGACCGACGCGACGCACGAGAGCATCTTCTTCCAGTACGAGGGGCTCGCGATCGACGAGCAGCTCTCGATGGCCGACCTCAAGGGCGTGCTCTACTCGTTCGCGCGCCAGCTCTTCGGCGGAGACCGGAAGGTGCGCTTCCGCCCCGACTACTTCCCGTTCACGGAGCCCTCGGCCGAGATCGCCTTCGACTGCTTCGTCTGCGACGGAACGGGCACGACGAACGCGGGACGCTGCCCGACGTGCGCCGGATCCGGGTGGATCGAGGCGGCCGGCTGCGGCATGGTCCATCCCGAGGCGCTGCGACGCGTCGGATATGACCCCGCGCGCCATCAGGGTTTCGCGTTCGGCGGCGGCGTGGAGCGGCTCGCGATGCTCCTGACCGGGACGCCGGACATCCGCCTCTTCCACGAGAACGACCTGCGCTACCTGGAGTCCGTTTAATGCCGAGCCTGCGCGTTCCCGTCTCGTGGCTGCACGAGTACGTCGACTTCACCGCGCCCGCGGAGGAAGTCGCCGAGCGGCTCCACATGGCCGGCATGGAGGTCGACCGCGTCGAGCGAACCGGCGGCGCGTGGGGAAGTCACATTCACGTCGGGAAGATCACCAAGCTCGAAAAGCACCCCAACGCCGACAAGCTCCAGCTTGCGACCGTCGAGTACGGGCAGGGACGCACGAAGACGGTCGTGACGGGCGCGACGAACATCACGGCCGGGGACATCGTCCCGTACGCGGAGTCCGGCGCCACGATCATCGATGGCCATACCGGGAAGCCGGCAGTGCTGAGGCCGAGGCCGATGCGTGGCATCGAAAGCGAGGGGATGGTCCTCTCAGCGAAGGAGCTCGGCCTCGGCGAGGACCACGACGGGATCATGTTGCTCGACAAGACGGCGCCCGTCGGCGTGCTGCTGCAGGACGCGCTCGGCGATGCGGTCATCGCCTTCGAGATCGCCCCGAACCGGCCCGACGCGCTCGCGATCACCGGTATCGCGCGCGAGACCGCGGCGCTCTACCGCACGAAGCTCCGCATGCCCGACGGCGACGACCTCGGCAAGAAGCTCGACGAGAAGCTCCTCCGCGTCGAGATCGAAGACCCCGACGCCTGCCCGCGGTTCGCCGCCGCGTACCTGGAGAACGTCGAGATCCGCCCGTCGCCCGCGTGGATGCAGGAACGCCTGATGAAGGCGGGGATGCGCCCGATCTCGAACATCGTCGACATCACGAATTACGTGATGCTCGAGATCGGCCAGCCGCTCCACGCGTACGACGCGACGATGCTCAAGGGCCGGCTGCTTGTCGCCCGAAAGGCTCGTGCCGGCGAGCGCCTGAAGACGCTCGACGAGAAGGAGCGCACGCTACGTGAGAGCGACCTCGTCATCGCCGACGCGGAACGAGCGCTCGGGCTTGCCGGCGTGATGGGCGGTGCCGACAGCGAGATCCGCGCAGGCACCACGACCGTCGCCCTCGAGGCCGCGTCGTTCGAGCCGCTCGGCATCCGGCACGCCGCGGACGCGCACGGGCTGCAAGGCTCCAGCGGCAGCGCTGCGGCCCGGCGGTTCGGCCTCGAGCTCTCGCCCGCGCTCGTGCCGCTCGCGCTCGCGCGGGCGGTGCGGCTCATGCGCGAACACGCGTCCGCCAGGCTCGTGGGCACGGCCGACGTGTATCCGCGGCCGCGCGAGCGCGCGAAGGTGCGGCTCCTCGCGAAGGACGTGCCGCGCGTGCTCGGCACCCCGATCACCGCGGAGGAGTCGGTGGACGCGCTCTGGCGTCTTGGCTTCGAGGTCGGCACGACCGGCGACACGATCGAAGCGATCGCGCCCGCCGTGCGGACCGACATCGCGATCGTCGAGGACATCGTCGAGGAGGTCGCGCGCATCGTCGGCTACGACCGCATCCCGACGCGCATGCCGTCTGGTCCGCTGCCGGTGCACGAGCGCCATCCACAGGAGGCGCTACGCGAGCGCGTGCGCGATCTGCTGGCCGGCTTCGGTCTGCAGGAGACGATCTCCTACGCGGCGATCGATCCGGCGTGGCTCACGCGTCTCACCCACGACGGGTCCTGCATCACGCCGGAGCCCCTGCGGATCACGAACCCGACGACCGTCGCGCAATCCGTGATGCGCCCGACGATCCGCGCGAGCTTGTTCGACACGGCTGCGCGCAACCTCCGCTATCGCTCGGGCGTCGGGATCTTCGAGATCGCGCCGTCGTATCTCGCGCGCGCGAAGGACCTACCCGAAGAGCGCTGGACCATCGGCGTACTCCTCGCCGGTCTCGCGCGGCCCGCGCGTGAGGGCGAGACCTGGCTCGAGCCGGAGCGGCCCTATGACATACACGACCTCCGCGGAGTGATCGTGGGCCTGCGCGACGGACTGCACATCACGCGCGATCTGCCGGCGACACGCGGCGCGCCTGGGCTGCACCCCGGCCGGTCGGTACGGCGGGAGCTCGATGGCCGCGACGTGGTCGTGATGGGACAGGTCGACCCTCGCGTGAGCGCGAGGTGGGACCTTCCGGACGCGACGTTCATCGCCGAGCTCGACCTCGCCTCGCTCGTCGCGCTCGTCGGACGGACGATCGCGGAGACACCGCCGCGGTATCCGGCCGCGATCCGCGATCTCGCGATCGTCGTCGACGAGGGGCGACCATATGGAGAGGTCGAGCAGGCGGTTACCGAATCGGCCAAGGGCGTCGTCGAGTCCGTCGCTCTCCGCGACGTCTATCGCGGCCCGCAGGTCGGAGCGGGGAAGAAGAGCTTCGCCGTGCGCGTCGTCCTGCGCTCACCCGCGGGGACGCTGTCCGAGGACGATGTCGACAAGACCGTCCGGCGCATACAGGGCCGCCTGGAACGCGGGCTGGGGGCTGTTCTGCGCTCCTGAACCCAGCCCACCGTCTGAACCCTCGCCCCGGCGAAGCCCTAACGGCTTGTATGACCGGCAGCGCACAGGTAGCCTGCCGAGATTCGAGGCCTTCTCGCCGAAAAGGCGGCTGGCCGCGGGAAGAGCGTGGGAGGTAACGAAGTAGTGAGTCAAAACAGGCGAGTCCTAGCGGCCATGGGGGTCGCGTTGCTCGTCGCCGCTTGTGGTCAGGGCGCCCAGCCGTCACCGACGGCATCGGGCGGCGGGGCCGCGACAGCGACGACGGCGCCGGTCGCCCGTGGCCAGGGCGGAGACCTCAAGATCCTCTACTGGCAGGCGCCAACGATCCTGAACGCGCACCAGGCCACAGGCACGAAGGACGCGGACGCGAGCCGTCTCGTCCTCGAGCCGCTCGCGTCCTTCGGTAAGGACGGGCTCCCGGTCGCGAACGGTCTCGCGGCAGAGATCCCGACGGTCGCCAACAACGGCGTCTCGAAGGACTTCAAGACGGTCACGTGGAAGCTCCGCACCGGTGTGACGTGGTCGGACGGCACGCCCTTCAAGGCGTCTGATGTCGCGTTCACGTTCAAGTACCAGTGCGACGCGGCTACCGCGGCCTCGACCTCGACCTACTGCACCGGCGTCGACTCGGTCGTCGCCAAGGACGACACGACCGTCGTCGTCACCTACAAGGACACGCAGCCCTTCTTCTACCAGTGGGGTGTCGGTGGCGGAACGCTGATGCTCCAGGAAGCGCAGTACAAGTCCTGCGTCGGCGCGGCCGCGAAGAACTGCGCCGCGGACCAGAAGCCGATCGGCACTGGCCCGTACAAGGTCGACACGTTCAAGCCTGGTGACACGGTCACCTACTCGATGAACGAGAAGTTCCGTATCGCGAGCAAGCCGTTCTTCAAGACCGTCACCTTCAAGGGTGGCGGCGACGCCCCGGGCGCGGCTCGCGCGGCGTTCCAGACCGGCGAGGCCGACTACGCCTGGAACCTGCAGGTCGACGCGTCGGTCCTCAAGCCGATGGCGCAGTCCTCGACGATGGCGAACCTCGTCACCGTCTACGGCTCGAGCGTCGAGCGGATCCTCGTCAACTTCTCGAACCCGTCGCCCTCCCTCGGTGAGAACCGCGGCGAGGCCACGACGCAGCACCCGTTCTTCAGCGACAAGGCGGTTCGCCGCGCGCTCGCCATGGCGAGCGACCGTGCGACCGTGGCAGCGCAGTTCTACGGCGATGGGCTGACCGGTAAGGCCAGCTGCAACATCCTCACTGCTCCGGAGCCGATGAACTCGAAGAACAGCGCGAACTTCGACATCTGCAAGTTCGACCTCAACGCAGCCAACGCTGAGCTCGACAAGGCCGGCTGGGTGAAGGGCGCCGACGGCGTCCGTGCGAAGGGCGGCGTCCGCCTGGAGATCACCTACGCCACGACCATCAACGCGGTCCGCCAGAAGGTTCAGGACGTGATGAAGGCCAACTGGGAGAAGGTCGGCTTCAAGGTCACCTTGAAGTCGGTCGACGCCGCGGTGTTCTTCACGAACACCTCACCGGATGGCGCGAACCACTTCTGGACCGACGTCGAGATGTTCACCAACTCCGGCGACCCGGACCCGACGTCCTACTTCAACGGTTGGACGACGTCTCAGATCACCGGCAAGGCGAACAACTGGCAGTCCGGTAACTACAGCCGGTACTCGAGCAAGGACTTCGACGCGATCGTCGCCTCGCTCCGTACCGAGACCGATCAGAGCAAGCGCAACGAGCTCGCCATCAAGGCGAACGACACGCTCATCCAGGACGTCGTCGTGATCCCGCTCGTGAACCGCACCTTCGCGACCTCGGGTGCAGCGAAGAGCCTCAAGGGCGTCGACCCGACGCCGTGGGACTCGGAGATGTACAACATCGCAGACTGGTCCAAGTAACAGGCACTCAAGGCGCCGCGGCGGCGTGGTGGAAGGCCTCCACCACGCCCCGCGGCCCTCGAATGCTGGGATGACGAGGCGCTGAAGTGGGTCGATACATCGTCCGGCGGCTGATCATCGCCGTACCCACGCTCATCGCGATCTCCTTCGTCGTCTACGTCATCCTCGCGCTCGCCCCCATCGACCCGCTGTCATCGTTCGGCGCTGACCCGCGCGTCCCGCCGGAGGTCCGCGAGAACATCCGCGCGGCTCTTGGTCTGAATGACCCGTGGCCAGTGCGCTACGTGAAGTGGCTCGGCGGGCTGTTCACGGGGAACTTCGGGTACTCGTTCATGAGCCACAGCCCGGTCATCGAGCTCATCCAGCAGCGGCTCCCGAACACGCTCGCGGTCGTGGGCGTCGCCTATCTCGTCGGCCTGCTCATCGCGCTCCCCGTGGGGATGATCTCGGCCGTGAAGCGGAACTCGATCGTCGACCACGTCATCTCGACGACGACGTACTTCGGGTTCTCGGTGCCGACGTTCTTCACCGGCCTTGTTCTGATCATCATCTTCGCCGTGAAGCTGCACTGGCTGCCGTTCGTCTACAACTCGAACCTCAAGATCGTCGACCTGCAGTCACTCGGCGAGCAGCTCCGGCAGTCGATCATGCCCATCACCGTGCTCGGGCTCTTCAACGCGGCGGTCTTCACGCGCTACATCCGCGCGGAGATGCTGGAGCACCTGCCGCTGGACTACGTGCGTACCGCGCGCTCGAAGGGCATCCACGAGCGCCTGGTCGTGGTGCGCCACGTCCTGCGGAACAGCCTCATCCCCGTCGTCACGCTCGTCGCGCTCGGGATCCCGGGCGTGTTCGGTGGCGCGATCGTGACCGAGCAGATCTTCCACGTGCCGGGCATCGGCGAGCTGCTCGTCCGCTCGATCGGACAGGGCGACACGCCCGTCGTCACGGCGGTACTCTTCATCTTCGCGGTGCTCGTGGTGCTCTTCAATCTCATCGCCGACGTCTTGTACGCAGTGCTCGATCCGAGGATCCGCTACACGTAATGGCGACGCAGACCGCGACCGCCCCGGTCGGCGCGCAGGAGCTCCAGCGTCCGGCGCGCTCCCTCTGGCGCGACGCATGGTTCACCTTCACGCGTGACAAGCTCGCGATGCTCGGCCTGTTCGTGCTCACCGTCCTCGTCCTCGCGGTGCTCTTTGGGCCGTACGTCTGGGGAGGGTCGGCGAACGAGATCGACTTCACCAAGAGCCTCAACGGACCGTCGTTCGAGCACCCGATGGGCACCGACGACCTCGGCCGGGACCTCTTCGCGCGGGTGCTGAACGGCGGACGCATCTCGATCGCGGTCGGCATCTTCGCGGTGCTTCTCGCGATCACCGTCGGGACCACGGTCGGCGCGATCGCCGGCTACTTCGGCAGGCTGGACAACCCGCTCATGCGGCTCACCGATCTGTTCCTCTCACTGCCGATCCTGCCCCTGCTGCTCGTGCTCGTATACCTCTTCCGTGAATCGCTGCGGTCCATCTTCGGGCCCGAGCTCGGCATCTTCCTGATGATCGTGTTCGTCATCGGCATCCTGAACTGGATGCCCGTCGCCCGTCTGGTGCGCGCGTCGTTCCTCTCCCTCAAGAACAAGGAATTCGTCGAGGCGGCCCGCTGCGTCGGTTCCCCGGACGGGCGGATCATCTTCCGACACATCCTCCCGAACGTCCTCAGCCCGGTGCTCGTCGCCGCGACGATCGGCGTGGGCGGCGCGATCCTCACAGAGTCCACGCTGTCGTTCCTCGGACTTGGATTCCCGAGCGACGTCCCGACCTGGGGTCGCATCCTCTTCGACGGCGCGAATTTCATCGACATCGCCCCGCACTGGGTCATCTTCCCCGGCCTCTGCATCTTCATCATCGTGCTGTCGATCAACTACATCGGGGACGGGCTGCGCGACGCGCTCGACCCGCGCCGCAAGATATAAGCCGGGCGCCAGAGGCGGTCGCCCGGCGATCGGCGCGATCGTTCGGTCCCCGCCTCCCGCGTTCCTTCTACGAGCGCCGCACCGTCGATGTCGCGCGCGACCTGCTCGGCAGAGTGCTCGTCTACGATGACGCTCGCGGACGCCGTGCCGCGCGGATCGTCGAGGTCGAGGCTTACCTCGGACAGCGGGATCCGGCGTCGCACGCCTTCCGCGGACCGACGCCCAGGTCCAGCGTGATGTTCGGAAAGCCAGGAGTCGCCTACGTGTACTTCATCTACGGCAACCACCACTGCATGAACGTCGTCGCGCACCCGACCGGCGAGGCCGGCGCGGTGTTGCTGCGCGGGGCCGAGCCGCTCCACGGCCTCGGGGATGAGCCGAGCGCGCTCGCCGGTCCCGGACGACTTGGTCGCGCATTCGGGCTCACCACTCGGGACACGGGCAAGGATCTCGTCCGCTCCGCGCTCCACCTCCGGACGGGGGAGGCCGTGGCGTCGTGGAACGTCGTTCGCAGCGCGCGCATCGGCATCGCCCAGAGCGTGACGTCCGAACGCCCCTGGCGCTTCGCGGTGCGCGGCTCGCCTGGAGTCACGCGGTGAGCGCGATCACCGACCGTTCCCTCGCGACCCTCGAGCTCCCTGCCGTGCGCGCGCTCCTCGCGGAGCGTTCGTCGTACATCCCTGGTCGCGAGCTGGCGGAGCACATCGCGCCGACGAGCGACCTGCGCGAGGCGGAGCGTCTGCAGGACGAGACCGCCGCCGCGCGCTCGCTGTTGCGCGCGGTACCGTCCGCCGGCATCGGCGGCGCGAAGGACATCCGCGAGGGCATCCGCCGTGCGCGGCTCGGCGGCACGCTCGACCCGAATCAGCTGCTGGGCGTCGCCGAGAC
Source organism: Candidatus Limnocylindria bacterium (assembly GCA_044866725.1). Lineage (GTDB taxonomy): Bacteria > Chloroflexota > Limnocylindria > P2-11E > P2-11E > CF-39. The sequence goes on from JBIOUD010000105.1 coordinate 8,657, forward strand.
CGTCCGCGCGTCGCAGAAGCTCTTCTCCGACGTGAGCGCGTATCCGCCGCTCGCGTCGCTCGCGAAGTTCGCGCGGCCACCGCGGCCGCTTGCCGAGGCGATCGAGCACGCGATCTCGGGGACCGCCGAGGTCCTCGATCGGGCCAGCCCGAGACTGGGCGGTCTTCGCGCGGAGCTTCGTGCCGCGCAGGCGCGGCTTCAGCAGCGCCTCGACGGCCTCCTCAAGGGCGAGCTCGCGCGCGCGCTGCAGGAGCCGATCGTCACGCAGCGCGGCGGCCGGTACGTCGTGCCGGTGCGGTCGGAGATGCGCGGAGCGGTGAAGGGGATCGTCCACGATCAGTCCGCCTCGGGCGCGACCGTGTTCATCGAGCCGCTCGAGATCCTCGAGGCGAACAACGCCCTCCGCGAGGCCGAGCTCGCCGAGAAGAACGAGGTCCGGCGCATCCTCGACGAGCTCTCGCGCAGGATCGAGAAGGAGGCGGAAGAGCTCGACGCGCTCGTCTCCGCGATCGCACGTCTCGATCTCGCGCTCACGAAGTCGCAGCTCGCCGACTTCCTCGACGCCGAGCGTCCCGTGCTCGACGGCGACGGGCGGCTCGACCTCATCGCGGCTCGGCACCCGCTCCTCGTCGCGCAGGCGAGCGGTGTCGTCGCGATCGACGTGCGCCTCGGGACGGACTTCCGAGCGCTCGTCATCACCGGCCCGAACACCGGGGGCAAGACGGTGACGCTGAAGACCATCGGCCTGCTGATCCTCATGGCCGCCTGTGGTCTTCAGATCCCCGCCGCGAGAGGCAGTCGCGTGCCGGTCGTGAAGCGCATCTTCGCCGACATCGGTGACGAGCAGTCGATCGCGCAGAGCCTCTCGACGTTCAGCTCGCACCTCCGCAACGTCGTCGCGACGCTTGCGGAGGCCGAGAAAGGTGACCTCGCGCTGCTCGACGAGCTCGGCGCCGGGACCGATCCGGACGAGGGCGCGGCCCTCGCGATGGCAGTGCTCGAGACGCTCCTCGCGCGCGGCGTGCACGTCGCGGCGACGACGCACTACCCCGAGCTCAAGGCATTCGCGCTCAACACGCCCGGCGTCTCGAACGCGAGCGTCGAATTCGACGCCGAGACGCTCCGGCCGACGTACCGCGTCCACGTCGGACTCCCCGGTGCGTCGAACGCGTTCGCGATCGCTCAGCGCCTCGGTCTCGACAGCGCCGTGCTCGAACGAGCCGAGTCACATCTCTCGGAGCTCCATCGATCGCTCGAGCGCACGCTGCGCGAAGCGGAGCGACGGCGCACCGAGCTGGCCGGAGCGCTCGACGAAGCGCGCATCGCCGCGGAGGACGCTCGCCGCGTCACGAGCGATGCGGAACGCGAGGCCGCGAAGGTGCGGGACGACGCCGAGCGCTCACTGCGCCGTGCGAAGGCCGAGGCCGACGAGCTCCTGCTGCAAGCCCGCCGTGCCCTGCGTCAGGCGGAGCAGGCGCGCGACAAGGCCGCGAAGCGCAACCTCGTCGACGAGGCCCGCGAGGCGCTCGCCGACGCGGAGCGATCGCGCGATGCGTCGCGCGAGGAGATCGCCCGCCCGACGTTCACGGTCCCGATCGAGATCGGCTCGCCGGTGCTCGTCGATGGCGTGAGCGAGCCTGGGACGCTCCTCGCGATCGACGACAAGGGGACGGCCGAGGT
>JBIOUD010000106.1:0-4765 GCA_044866725.1 Candidatus Limnocylindria bacterium
CGCTCCTCGACCGGGACGGCCACCTGGTCTTCGCGAACAAGGCGGCGCGCCGCCTCGCGATCGTGATGCCCGATCCGAACCGGCCGACGCTGACGCAGGTCAGCAAGTACCACCTTCGCGACGCGCGGACGGGTCGCGCGATCGAGCCGGACGGTCGATTCGAGCGCGCGCTTCGAGGCGAGGCTCTCGAGCCGCGCGAGTACCTCTTCCGCCCGCCGCACTCGAAGGTCGATAAGCGCGTCCGCGTCACAGAGTCTCCCGTTGCGAGAGCGGATGGCTCGATCGCCGGGGTGGCTTTCACCGCGGTGGAGCTTCCGCTCGCCGGCGCTCCGGATCAGTTGGCTGACGCGAGCAGTCTGGTCCGACGCGTCATCGAGGCCATCCCACTCCCCATCGTCCTGCGCGACGCCCGCGGCATGGTCCTCGCCGGCAACGCCGCGACCCGGCGAGCTTTCGGATCGATCGCGCGCGGGTCGCGAGGTCTGTCCGCCGTACGACTCGTCGAAGACGGCATCAAACGGTCTATCGACGACCTGCCATCGTTTCGCGCGGCCCGCACGGGATCCGCCGTCCGCGGCGAGATCCACCGCGCGCGCGTCCCCGGCGGCGGCGTCCGCTCCATCAGCGTCGACGCTGTGCCGTTGAAGGACGAGGAAGGTCACGTCACGAGCGTCGTCGCGAGCTACAGCGACGTGACCGACGCGCTCGACGCGCGCGCTGTCCTGGCCAATCGGGGCGCGGAGATCGACGCACTCTCAGAGCTCGCGGTACAGATCGCGTCCGGCGCGGGCGTCGACCGCGTCGCCGTCGCGGCGCTTCGGCTGACGACACCGCTGGTCGGGGCCGACAAAGCGATCGTCGTTGACGTCGACGGCACGGGCCTGGCGACCGTTCGCGCTGCGCTGGATCCGCGCGCGCGGGCGGGCATCCGCCTTAACGAGTCCGAGGCCGCGCTCATCGCATCGGGCCGCGCGGCCATCACGCATGAACTGAGGATGATCGAGCCGTCCCGCCTCCTGCGCGGGACGAGCTCCGTGCTGACCGTCCCTATCGAGATCGACGGCCGACAGGTGGGCTCGATCGCCTGGGCGTCCGCGTCCGTGGCCGCTTTCGGTGCGGACGCGCTACGACTTGGAGTCGCAGCTGCCGGGCTCCTGGCGGTCGCGATACGGCACGACGGCGTGGAAGGGATGCGCCCCGACCGCGCGATCGCCCTGGGCCATCTCACGCGACGCGAGCGCGAAGTCCTCGTCCTCATGGCGCGAGGCCTCTCCAACCGGGAGATCGCGCAGCGCTTGCGCCTCAGCTACACAACGGAACGCGGGTACGTTCGGGGCGTCATCGAGAAGCTCGGAGCGCACTCGCGTATCGAAGCGGTCGCGCACGCGCTCGAGGCAGGCATCCTCTCCGGCTAACGAGCAGGCGTGTACCCCGCAATTGCACCCCTTCGTTCGCACGGAGAGCAAGCGGCACAGCGACCGCACGCTGTGTCAGATGGTGGGGAGCGCTAGAGAATCTGCTCTTTTTGACCGCAGTCTGCTGCGGTCACCCGAGCTGGCCGTCAACTTCATCGCGAACGTCCTCGAGTCCTCGACTGAGTACTCGATCATCGGCAAGGACCTCGACGGCAAGATCCTGCTCTGGAACGAGGGCGCGCGACGGATCTACGGCTACGAGCCGGAAGAGGTCGTCGGCCGGGCGAGCTCGGACATCCTCCACACGCCGGAGGACGTGCGCAGCGGCAAGTCGAAGCAGATCACCGACGCCGCGCTTCGCGACGGGAAGTGGGAGGGGACCCTCGACCGCGTCCGCAAGAACGGCGAGCGCTTCGTCGCGCGCGTCGTCATCACGCCGCGACGGGACGCGAGCGGGACGCCCGTCGGCTTCCTGCTCATCTCCAAGGACATCTCCGGCGAGATCCACCTCACCGAGGAGCTGAAGGCCGCGCAGTTCTACACGCGCTCGCTCATCGAGTCGAACATCGACGCGCTCATGACGACCGACACCCTGGGCGTCATCAGCGACGTGAACCGGCAGATGGCCGAGGTCACCGGACGCACGCGCGAGGAGCTCATCGGGACGCCCTTCAAGGATTACTTCACCGAGCCGAAGCGCGCCGAAGAGGGCATCCGGCGCGTGCTGGCCGAAGGGACGGTCACGAACTACGAGCTCACCATCCGCGCGCGGGACGGCCACGAGACGGTCGTGTCGTACAACGCGAGCACGTTCCGCGACGCGGACGGAAAGCTTCAGGGCGTGTTCGCCGCCGCGCGCAACATCACCGACCAGAAGAGCCTCGAACAGGAGCTGCGGCAGATCCAGAACTACACCCGCGGCCTCATCGAGGCGTCGGTGGACGCCCTCCTGACGGTCGACCCGAACTTCACGATCACCGACGTCAACGAGCAGACCGTGCGCATGACCGGTCACAGCCGCGAGGAGCTCATCGGCACGCCCTTCACCGACTACTTCACCGATCCGGTGCAGGCGGCCGCCGGAGTCGAGCAGACCCTGCGCGAGGGCTTTGTCACGAACTACGTCCTCGTGCTTCGGCCGAAGTCGGGCAAGGAGATCGCCGTCTCCTTCAACGCGTCCGTCTTCAAGGACACCGAGGGTCGCGTGAGAGGCGTCTTCGCGTCCGCGCGCGACATCACGCAGCAGATCGGCCTCGAGGACGAGCTGCGGCAGGCGCAGAACTACACACGCGGCCTCATCGAGTCCTCCGTCGACGCGATGATCACGGTCGATCCCGACCTCACGATCACCGACGTGAACGAGCAGATGGTGAGGCTCACCGAGGTCGCGAAGAACTCGCTCATCGGGAGCAAGTTCGACCGGTACTTCACCGAGCCGCAGCGCGCCGCATCGGGCGTGCGCCTCACCCTTCGCGAGGGCTTCGTCACGAACTACGAGCTGACCCTTCGCACCCCAGGCGGGCGCGAGGTGCTCGTGTCCTTCAACGCCTCGATCTTCAAGGACCCGCTCGGGAACGTGCGCGGCGTCTTCGCCGTCGCGCGCGACGTCACGGAGCAACGACGGCTGGAGGAACAGCTCCGCGAGCAGCAGAACTACTCCCGCGGTCTCATCGAGTCGTCAGTCGATGCGCTCATGACGGTCGACCCCGCGGGCGTCATCACCGACGTGAACGAGCAGACCGTGAAGCTCATGGGATACGCGCGCAAACAGCTCGTCGGGTCACCATTCGCCGGGTATTTCACCGAGCCCGAGCGCGCGCAGACGGGCGTGCGCAAGACGTTCGACGACGGCGTCGTGACGAACTACGAGCTCGTCGTCCGCACGAAGGCGGGACGCAAGATCCCCGTCTCGTTCAACGCCTCGGTGTTCCGCGACACCGCCGGCGAGGTCGTCGGCATCCTCGCGGCCGCCCGCGACGCGAGCCTGCAGAAGCAGATCGAGCAGGAGCTGCGCGAGCAGCAGAGCTACACGCGTGGGCTCATCGAGTCCAACATCGACGCGCTCATGACGACGGACACGCTCGGGGTCATCACCGACGTGAACCGTCAGATGTGCGAGGTCACCGGTCGATCCCGCGAGGAGCTCATCGGGACCCCGTTCAAGGACTACTTCACCGATCCGAAGCGCGCCGAAGAAGGTGTGCGCCGCGTCCTCGCGGAAGGCCGTGTGACGAACTACGAGCTCACCATCCGCGCGCGCGACGGCAAGGAGACGGTCGTGTCGTACAACGCCACGACATTCACCGGCGCCGACGGCCGACTCCGTGGTGTGTTCGCCGCGGCGCGCGACATCACCGACCAGAAGCGCCTCGAGCAGCAGCTGCGAGAGCAGCAGGGCTACAACCGCGGCCTCATCGAATCTTCGGTCGACGCCATGCTCACCGTCGACCCTGACTTCACGATCAGTGACGTCAACGAGCAGATGGCGAAGCTGACCGGATACGGGCGCGACCAGCTCATCGGGTCATCGTTCTCGGACTACTTCAGCGAGCCCGACCGCGCCGCCGCCGGCGTGCGCCAAACGCTGCGCGACGGGTTCGTCACGAACTGCGAGCTCACGCTGCGCAGCCGCCACCGTCGCGAGATCCTCGTCTCCTTCAACGCCTCCGTCTTCAAGGACACTGAGGGCCGCGTGCGGGGCATCTTCGCGGTCGCGCGCGACGTGACCGACCAGCGGCGCCTCGAAGGCCAGCTGCGCGAGTCCGAGAACTACACCCGCGGCCTCATCGAATCGTCGGTCGACGCGCTCGTCACGGTCGACCCCGACCTCATCGTGACCGACGTGAACGAGCAGATGGTGAAGCTCACCGGCTACGTGCGCGACGAGCTCATCGGCTCGCCGTTCCAGGGCTACTTCACCGAGCCCGAGCGCGCGGCGGCCGGCGTCCGCCAGACGCTGCGCGAAGGCTCGGTGACGAACTACGAGCTCGTGCTCCAGGCCCGCACCGGCCGGCGCACGGTCGTGTCGTTCAACGCCGGCACCTTCAACGACACGAGCGGCCGCGTCGCGGGCATCCTCGCTGCCGCGCGTGACATCACCCAGCAGAAGCGGCTCGAGGAGCAGCTCCGGGAGCAGCAGACGTACAACCGCGGCCTCATCGAGTCGTCGGTCGACGCGCTCATGACCGTCGACCCGGCGGGCGTCATCACCGACGTGAACGAGCAGACCGTGAAGCTCGCGGGCTACGGGCGGAAGCAGCTCGTGGGCTCCTCCTTCTACAGCTACTTCACCGAGCCCGAGCGCGCGCAGACCGGCGTGCGCAAGACGTTCGACGACGGCGTCGTGACGA
>JBIOUD010000107.1:0-10158 GCA_044866725.1 Candidatus Limnocylindria bacterium
CCTGGGCGGTGAACGATCTCGTGCGCGCGCAGGGCTTCACGTTCCCGCGCACCGGCGAGATCGGGCAGAGCGCGCTCCCGGTCCTCCTCGGGCGGAACATCCACCTCGGGATCGTCCTCGCGATCGCGACGATCTTCCTCATGCGGTGGATCCTCAACAAGACGACGCTCGGCTTCGAGATCCGCACGGTCGGCCTCAATCCGGACGCGGCCCGCTACGCGGGCATGCGGCCGGTGTTCATCACGACGCTGACGATGACGATCTCCGGCCTTCTGGCCGGGCTCGCGGGCGCCATCCAGATCCTCGGCGTCATCGGCTTCTACGCGCCGGGGATCACCGGGGGCGTGGGCTTCGACTCGATCGCGGTCGCGCTCGTCGGACGGTCCGAGCCCATCGGCATCCTCTTCGCGGCGGTGCTCTTCGGCGCGTTCCGAGCCGGAGCGCCGCTCATGCAGCTCGAGACAAGCGTCCCGATCGAGATCATCGACATCATCCAGGCGCTCGTGATCCTCTTCCTCGCGGCCGATCTGATCGTGCGGCGGGTCTTCCGCGTGAAGGCGCCGAAGGTCGAGATCAAAGAGATGGCGACGGTCACGGGGTCCTGGGCCGGCTCCGGCGCGAAGGGCGGTGAGCCGTAATGGACCCCACGGCACCGTTCCGCATCCTGTGGGAGTTCGTCGTGTACCTCTTCACGGTGCTCCCGGACCTGCTGCCGATCATCCTCAGCCTCGCCACGCCGCTCGCGCTCGGCGCGCTGTGCGGCGTGCTCAACGAGCGATCCGGTGTCGTGAACATCGGCATCGAGGGCATCATGCTCATGGCGGCGTTCTTCGCGTACCTCACCGGGTTCGCGCTGCACGAATCGCTTGGACCGGGCCCCGCGCTCCTGCTCGGCGTCGTCGTCGCGGTGCTCGTCGGCGCGCTCCTCGGGTTGCTGCACGCGTGGCTGGCGGTGACCGTGCGCGCGGATCAGATCATCGCCGGCACGATGATGAACATCGCCGCGCTCGGCGTGACCGGCTATCTCAACAGGCTCATCATCACGCCCTCGGGACGCGGCGGCGCCGGCGTCATGCAACCGCTGCAGCTCCCGCCCGACGTGACCAACCTTCCGCTCGTCGGGCCGATCCTCGCGATGTTCCTCGAGCAGGGACCGATCGGCATGAGCGTGATCGTCTTCGTCCTCGTCACGCAATTCGCGCTGTTCCGCACGCGGTGGGGCCTGCGCACGCGTGCGGTCGGCGAACACCCGCGCGCCGCGGACACCGTCGGCATCAACGTGTTCCGGCAGCGCTATCTGAACGTCATCGCCGGGTGCGCGCTCGCGGGCCTCGCGGGCGCATATCTCACGCTCGAGTCCACCGGCTCGTTCCAGAACGGCATGACCGGCGGCAAGGGATTCATCGCGCTCGCGGCGATGATCTTCGGGCGCTGGACGCCCGTGGGCTCGTTCCTCGGCGCTCTGCTCTTCGGCACAGCCACCGCGTTCGGCTTTGTTGTCAGCGTTCGCCCGGCAGAAGGTGAGCTCGGCGCGCTGCTGAAGGCGATCCCGACCTACTGGTACGCCGCACTGCCGTACCTCATCACGATCGTGATCCTCGCCGGCGTCGTCGGGCGCTCGCTGCCACCCGCCGCCGACGGCGTCCCGTACGCGAAGGAGGCGAAGGCCTAAAGATCGGGCCGATCGCCGCACGGCCACAGGCTCTTGACGCCTTCTCAGGGGCCGTTCTAGGCTCTTTCCGTTCTGGTCAGACCATCTGACCAGCCTGTTTTTCGGGGAGCCGGGGCAGGGGCCCCGGTTGAGTCGACCGAAGGGAGACGTAGCTGACGACCATCGAGCCCATCCGGCGGAGCAGGCTCTACCAGAGCATCGTCGAGCAGATCGAGTCGCTCCTCGAGAAGGGCGAGCTCAACCCCGGCGACCAGCTTCCCGCCGAGCGCGCGCTCGCGGAGCAGTTCCAGGTCTCGCGGGCTTCGGTGCGTGAGGCGCTCCGCACGCTCGAGCTCCTCGGCATCGTCGAGACCCGCGCAGGCGGCGGTACGTTCGTCCGCCAGGTCGCGCCGGACGACCTCGCGAAGCCGCTGCAGTCGCTCATCGCACGCGGCCACACGCTCCGCGACGTGATCGAGTTCCGCGGCATCGTCGAGCCGGCGATCGCCGCGCTTGCCGCGAAGCGGATCAACGCGTTGCAGCTCGCCGAGCTGCAGGACCTGCTCGTGAAGCAGGAGCGGAAGATCCTCGCGAACGAGCCGTACGTCGAAGAGGACGTGCGTTTCCACGAGGTCATCGGCACCGCCGCTGGGAACGAGCTGCTCACGACGATGCTCGGCGTCATCTGGGACGTCCTGCGCGCGTCGCGCGAGCAGTGGCTCCAGACGAACGCCCGCGCACACTCATCGCTGGTCATGCACCACCGCATGTACGACGCACTGGCGAACCACGACGCCGACGCCGCGCGTCAGGCGAGCGCGGACCACATCAAGTCCGTCGGCGAAGGGATCCTCAAGCTGCTTGGAGGTCGGAATGGCTAAGACGATGGAACCGTCCGCTCGAGGGAGCACCGCGTTGAAGTCGATCAGCATCGAAGTCGTGTATCGCGGCATCTTCCAAAAGACGCTCGCGCAACGGATCACGCGATCCGTCGTGCTCGCGGCGCGCAAGGACGGACACACCGGCACCGCGTTCGCGCGGTACGGGGACTCCCCCGAGCGCAACGGAGTGCCCGCGAAGCAGTTCGCCGTCGTCGCGGCCGACGAGATCGAGCTCGAGGCATCGATGGCGAAGTACGAGCCGAGCGTCGTGGACGTCTCGATCGCGGTAGACGACACGCTCGTCAAGGGCGTCGAGTCGTGGGCGTGGTACGGCCGCCAGCCGATCTGGAAACCCGTGCGCGCGAACGGATGGCTGCTTGTCACGTCGCTGAAGAAGGCCGACGAAGTGCTCGCGCAGACGGATAAAGCAGAGCGGCCGTACACGCTCGGGATCGTCCCCGGGGGCGCATCGTTCGCCGGTCTCTGGGTGTTCAAGGACGACCACACCGATTACCGGATCCTGGGCGCGCTCGCGAAGATCCTCCCGCAGTGGATCTCGCTCGAGAACGCGAAGGCCGCGACGAAGGAGCTCGCGAAGGGTGACGAGGCCGCGATCGCCTCGGTGCAGCTCGGCTACGACTCCACGACGATGCGTCCGGTGAACGTCGGCGAGGGCACGAGCGGCCACGAAGTGCTGCAGTTCACGAAGCCCGGCTGGACCACCATGCGGCCGGGCATCGTCGTCGACGCGCGCAAGCCCGGCGAGCGCAACCCGTACTACAAGAAGTACGGCGCGCGCACGATGCGCCCGGTCGTGAACTTCGACACCTGCATCAAATGCACGATGTGCTGGCTCGACTGCCCCGACGAATGCTTCGAGGTGACGCCTGAGGGGCATTACGAGGTCGTGTACACGGCATGCATAGGGTGCGGCATCTGCGCGCAGGTCTGCCCGGTGAAGGACTGCATCGTCATGGTCGACGAGCTGAAGTTCACCGATAACAAGGACAAGTGGCAGGACTGGAAGCAGGACCGCCCCGCGTACAACAACTGGTTCGAGAAGATGAGCGGCGTCTCGGCCGATCCAAAAAACACAGCGGGCCCGTCGGCGGCGTCCGCAACGGGAGGCGATGACTAATGGCCATAGAGACCAAGCCCCGCGAATCGAGCGAAGTCGAGACCGAGGTCCTCGCGACAGGCTGCGAGGCGATCGCCGAGGCGATCCGCCTTGCGGATGTCGACGTGATGGCCGCGTATCCGATCCGCCCGTACGACGGCGTCATGCAGGCGGCCGCGAAGCTCATCGCGAACGGCAAGATGGACGTCGAGTACATCGTCGCCGACGGCGAGCACAGCCAGTTCGAGATCGTGAAGCACGCCTGTGCTGTCGGCTCGCGCGTGTTCGTCGGCTCGAGTGGCGTCGGCTGGTTCTACGCGTTCGAGGCCATCGCGGTCACCGCGGGCCTGCGCCTGCCGGTGGTCGCGATCTGCGGCAACCGCGCGCTCGACGACCCCGGCGCGTTCGGCACCGAGCACAACGACTCGCTCGCCGTGCGCGACCTCGGATGGCTCCTCCCGTGGGCCGAGACGGCGCAGGAGGCGCTCGACCTCGCGCTCATGGCGTGGCGCGTCGGCGAGGACAAGCGCGTGTCCCTCCCGGTCGCGATCGGCCTCGACGGCGCCTTCCTCACCCACTCGCAGCACATCGTGAAGATCCCGTCGCAGGCCGCGGTGAACAAGTTCCTGCCGAAGTTCGACCTCGGCGACCGCCTCCTGCACCCCGACAACCCGATCACCATCGCGCCGCAGGTCGACCAGGACTGGCTGATGGAGATCCGCCGTCAGAACGACAACGCCATGCGCCAGGCGCTCACCGTCATCCGCGAAGCCCACGCCGAATACAAGGAGCTCTTCGGTCGCGGCGGCGACAACCCCTTCCTCGATGAGTACATGACCGAGGACGCCGAGGTCGTCGTCATCGGCCAGGGCACGCTGGCCCTCCCGATGAAGGTCGCCATCCGCCGGCTGCGCAAGGAGGGCCACAAGATCGGCCTCGTGCGTCTCAAGTGGTTCCGTCCGTTCCCGACCGAGGAGATCGTGAGGTCGCTCACCCGTTTCAAGGCCGTGGGCGTCATCGATCGCGACTACTCGTTCGGCTCACCGTTCTACGGCGGCGTCCTCTACAACGAGATCCGCTCCGCGCTGTACTCGCAGACCAAGCGGCCCGTCATCGTCGGCTTCGTCGCCGGCCTCGGCGGCCGCGAGATCGAACAGCAGATGGCGACCGAGATCTTCGAAAAGACCGAAGCAGCGGCAAAGGGTGGACCATCGGCCGGCGATGTGTGCCACTGGATCGGAGTACGTGAGTAATGGCTGTTGAAACGACGCTCCCGCAGATCAAGGGCGTCAAGGATGTCCCGTACGAGGAGCTCTTCGTCTCGGGACACCGCACCTGTCAGGGATGTGAGTCGGCGCTCGTCATGCGCCACATGGTGAAGGCGTCGGGCCCACGCACGATCGTGCTCGGCTCCACGGGCTGCATGTACGTCGCGAACACGACGTACTACACGACCCCCTGGGTCGTGCCTTGGATGCACACCCAGCTCGGCGCGTCCGGCTCGGCCGCGCTCGGCACGGCCGCCGGCCTCAAGGTGCTCATGCGCAAGGGCAAGCTGAAGAACGAGAAGATCAACGTCATCGCGTTCTGCGGTGACGGCGGCGGCGCGGACATGGGCCTCGGCGCGATCTCCGCGACGCTCACGCACAAGGACTACAACTGCCTCGTGCTCCTGTACGACAACGAGTCGTACGCGAACACCGACATCCAGCTCTCGAGCCAGACGCCGTACGGCGCGGTGACGACGTTCTCACCGTCGGGCGAGAAGAAGCGGCTCATGCACACACGCTGGAAGAAGAACGTGCCGGGCATGCTCGCGGCCGGCCACCCCGAGTCGCGCTACATCGCGGCCGGCTGCGCCGCGTACGCGGTGGACCTCATGAACAAGATCCGCAAGGCGCTCGAGCTCGGCGGGCCCACGTTCGTGCACACCCTCGACCCGTGCCCCAAGGGCTGGGATTACCACCCGCAGTACAGCCAGGAGCTCGGTCACCTCGCGGTCGAGTGCGGCATCTGGCCGCTCTACGAGGTCATCGACGGCGTCTGCAACCTGACCGGTCCGACGCGTCAGATCGCGGAGGGCCGCAAGAAGCGCAAGCACGTGAGCGAATACCTGCGGCGTCAGGGCCGCTTCGCGCACTTCATCGACGAGGACGTCGAGCACTTCCAAGCGGAAGTGGACAAGATGTGGACGGACTGGCTCATCCCAGGGGTGATCCCGTTCACCGTCGCGGCGAAGGATCAGAGCATCCTGAAGATCGACAAGAAGCCGCTGCACGCGACGCCCGCGGCGGGTCAGAAGCTGGCCTAGTCCCCCGAACAGGTGACGGAAGGGCCGGCCGCAAGGCCGGCCCTTTTCATTGCGCGCGTGCGCCGTGGCGAAGGCCTATCAACGAGATCGGCGTGCCACTTGCGCCCCGGCGCGACCCCTATCCTCGCCGCATGTTCATCGCGCGCGCCACGGTCGTCGCGCTCGCTGCGCTCTCGCTTACCGGCTGCACCGTCCTCGAGCCTTCCGCGACCGACCTCGTGCGTGGCGCCAGCGCGAAGATGCAGACGGTCAAGAGCGTGCACATCGACGGCACCGGCTCTTTGGGCATCAAAGGCGGGTTCTCGATGTCGTTCGACTTCAAGCTCGTCGGCGATGTGGAACTCCCCGACCGCTCACGCATGAGCCTCCAGATGGGTCTCTTCGGCCAGCGCCTCGACGTCGAGATGCTCACGGTCGACGGCAAGGCCTACGCGAAGGATCCGGTCACCGGACAGTGGAGCGAGTCGTCGACGGGGAAGTCGTCTTCCTCGGTCCCCCCGTTCTTCATCACCGACCCCGGCAGCACACTCGACCTCTCGAAGGTCGCGGGCGTCGTCGAGGTCGACCGACCGGTCGTCGACGGACAGAAGACGCGTCACCTCCGCTACATCCCCGACCCGGCAACGCTCGCCGACTCGATCCGCAAGTCCGCCGGTGCCGCGGGCGCATCGACGCTGCCGATGTCCAATCCCACCATGGTGGGCGAGGTGTGGATCCGCGTTGACGACGGTCAGATCGTGCGTCAGCTGGTGAAGGCGACGCTCGAGATCGACGACCTCGGTATGTCGCTCTTCGGCGCACTCCCTGGCGCGAGCGGCGCTCCGACGACGAAGACCGCGGCGAAGGGCTCGTTCGAGATGTCCTTCGACTTCACGTTCTCGAGGCACGGCCAGCCGATCCCGGCCATCACCGCACCGCCGACGCGCTAGCCTCGAGCGGCCCTCGGCTCGCGGCCCACTCGATGTCTCGGGACCGGACTCATGCGCCTCTTCGGCGCCGTGCCAAGCGTGGAGCTCGTCTCAAGATGCGCGGTGCTAGTACCAATGGGCCTCCGCGTGGGACGTGGCATCCGCGCCCGCGCGGTGCTTACTGCGCTCGTGAGTCTCCTGAGGGGGTTGGTCGCGGGGCTCCTCATCGCCGCCCTGCAGATCGCCGGCGGCCACATGTGGGTCGACTACCAGAAGTTCTCGTTCCACGGGAACGGGCTCATCGCCGTCTCCGTGCCGGTGTTCCTGCTCCCCCTCGCGATCGCCTGGGGCTGGACCTGGGTGTCGAGCCGGTGGGCAGGGCGCAGCGGCCCGCGACTCCTCGCCTACACGATCGGCCTCATCGTCGGCGCGGGCGCGGCGTTCCCGGCGGAGTACGTCCTCTTCACGCCGGAGACCCTCTTCGACGTGTGGCTGATGCTCGACTTCGTCGTGCTCGGCATGCTGTTCGTGTTGCCGGTCGTCGCGCTCGCGGCGATGTTCTACTGGGCCTTCGCGTCGGAGCGCGTCCGGGCGTCGTTCGGCACGCTCGCTCTCGGTTACCTGGGCGGGCTCTTCCTCGCGCTACTCCTCCCGACGCTCACGATGGGCGCGGTCGCGGGGACGGCCGCCGGCCACTCGTGGCAGCGACCCGGCGCACGCGGCGCGATCTCGTTCCTCGTCGTCCTCCTCATGCTCGTGGGCGTGTTCGAGCTGCCGATGGCCGCGGCGAGCGAGAGCCTCACGCTCGCGCTCCCCTAGTGCCCGCGTAGTCCCCGACACACTCGCACCTCCGCAGCGAACACATCACCTCCGCCACACGCTGCGCGGTCTCGCGCGCGGCCGGCGCGTAGCGTCGCGGCCAGAGGAGGTGTCCAGATGAAGCGCTACATCGTCGCCAAGGTGCTCGCGGCGCTCATGCTGATCGCCCTTGCCACGAGCGCGGCCGGCGCGAACACCCAGACCGACACCGCTCCCGGCGGCATGGGCGGCGGCCTCGCCGGCGCCGGCGTCGGCAACTACTAAGACCCCCTGCGTCTTGCGCGGCCGATCCGCTCTCCACGGGTCGGCCGCGCTTTGCACCTAGCATCGGCCGGTGGTTCTCGCGGTCGCGGCCGGCCTCATCGCGGGCCTTGTCATCTCGATCCTGACGGTGCTCGCCGAGCACTCGCGCATCGCGATCAACTCCTACGCGCTGTACGGGAACGGCGCGCTCATCGTCCCAGCGATCCTCGGCGCCTTCGCCCTCTACCCGGGCTGGACGTGGATACGCGGTCGCGGCGGCCGGGCACTCGAGATGGCGCTCTTCGTCGTCGGACTGCACTTCGGCGTCGGACTCACGTCGATCCTCGAGGTGCTGTTCTTCCCGTCGGCGGCGGACCTCACGATCGCGGACGCGCTCCCGGGCTTCTTCCTCACTGGAGCGATCTTCGTCCTGCCCGTGTCGCTCGTCGCGGCGCTGGCGTACTGGATCGGGATGCGCGTGCACGGCACGAGCCTCGCGATCGCGATGATCGCCGGCGTCCTGCTCGCGGCATTCCTCGCGATCTTCTGGGGCATCGGGCTCGGCATCCTGTCGGGTGGCGCGGTCGCGCTCGCGCAGCGGGCGCCGTTCAAACGTGTCGCGATCGGCATCGCGCTCCTCGTCGCGGTGATCGTCGTCGGAAACCTGCCGCTCATCGGCGCGCTCACCACACCGCTCGGATAAGAAAGAAGCCGCTCGTCGTGAGCGGCTTCTGTTCATCGCGAGCGAGTCACTACGCGCTCGGCGGCGTCTCGCCTTCCCGACGTGGTGCGGGCACTGGTGCCGGTCCGGCCGACGGCGCGGGTGCCGATGCGGCGGCTGGCGCGGGCGCCCCCGCGGGAGCCGGACCGCCAGCAGGTGGAGGAGGTGCGCCCGCCGGCTGGAAGCCGCCCTGCGGCGGGCCGTAGCGCGGCGCGGGGCGGAAGTCGCCGCCCGGGCGGAACGGCGGACGGTCGGGCTTCGGCGGCGGCGGGCCGCCGGCCATGGCGCGCGCCTGCGGCGACATGAGCGAGCGGACGTGTTCCGCGGTGTATGGCAGGAGCGCCATGAAGCGCGCCCGCTTCAGCGCGCCGGTGAGCATGCGCTGATGCTTCGCGCAGGTGCCGCTCTTGCGGCGCGGATCGATCTTGCCGCGCTCGCTGATGTAGCGACGGATGCGGCCGACGTCCTTGTAGTCGATCTTCTGCACCTTCTCCACGCAGAACGAGCACACACGACGGCGCGGGCGGCGGCCTCCCGGGCCACCGCGGTCGCGGTCGCCGCGGTCCCCGCGATCGCCGCGGTCGCGGTCGCGGTCGCCGTACGAGGAGCGGCCGCCGTATGACGGCCGCGGCCCGCGCGGGGCGGCAGGGCGATCGCCGCCGTCGCCCGGTGACTGCTGGGGGATATCAGAGCTCATTCACGCACTCCTAGAACGGGATCTCGTCGGGGTCGAAGCTCTTGTCGTCCGGCCCCTTGGCGGGGACTTCGCTCGGGCCGCCGCCCATACCGCCCTCGCGGTCTCGGCGCGAGTCGAGCATCTGGAAGTCCGACGCGCTGACGTCGAGGCTGATGCGGTTCGCGCCCTCGCGGTCGGTGTACTGACGCGGCGTGAAGCGACCTTCGACGTACACGAGGCGTCCCTTGCTGATCATCTGCTGCGCGCGCTCCGCGAGGCCGGCCCAGCAGCTGATGCGGTACCAGTCGGTCTGCTCTTGCCGCTCGCCGGAGTCGCTCTTTCCCGTGATGCGGTTCACGGCGATGCTGAATTCGCAAACGGCGCGACCCGTCGGGGTCATCTTGAGCTCCGGGTCCCGACCGACGTTGCCGACGAGGATGATCTTTGCGACCGATGCCATCTCTATTCGTCCCTTCGCACCACGATGTGGCGCAGGATGTCTTCCGTGAGGCCGATGGTCCGCTCGAACTCGCGCGACTGCGCGGGCGGGAGCGAGAACTCGAGGACGCCGTAGTGGCCGTCACGGTGGTGCGCGACCTCGTAGGCGAGGCGCCGGCGGGCAGGAGGGACGACCTTGTCGACCTTGCCGCCGAGGGAGGTGATCGCCGACTCGAGACGCTCGGAGACGGCCTTCAGCCGCTCTTCGTCGGCGGTCGGGGGCATGAGGTACATGAGCTCGTACGGGCGCATCAGTTCCGACTACGTCCTTTCCATGGGTTTGCCGCGGGGCTTCGCCCCGGGGCGAAAAGGCGCCGCGGCACGGGTCCGCGG
>JBIOUD010000108.1:0-8956 GCA_044866725.1 Candidatus Limnocylindria bacterium
CATCGCGTTCCTCTTGTACGCCGCGTGGCGCGCGTGGCAGCGACGACCGCGCTCGCGGCGCCGGCTCGCGCTCGCGACGCTGCTCGCCGGGCTCGCCCTCCTCTACCCGTGGCTGCATTGGAGCCACATCGTCATCGCGGCCTGCGCGCTCACGGTCGCGTATGCCGCCGCGGTCTCGCTCGCACTGCCCGAGCAGTGGACCGTCACCCGCTACGACGTCGCGCTCGCCGCGGCCTGGATCGGCATCGCGACCGGGAGCCCGACCGCGCTCGCGGGCGGGCTCGTCGTGCTCCTCGGTGGCGCGCTCGCATCGCTGGCCGACGCGTTCTGGATGCCGCCGCATCGCGCGTACATCGCGATGCTCGCGAGCACGACGACGATCATCGCCGGCTCACTCGCGATCGCCGTCGGCACGTTCGACGCGGGCGACCCGGTCACGGTCATCCTCGCGCTGCTCGCCATCGCCTCGGTCATCGGCCTCGAGCTCATCCACGTCGGACGTCGCCTCGATGTCGCCTCGGCACCGACGGATCTGGAGGTCGCAGCCACCGTCGTGGCGTTCCTCCTCGCGATGATCGTCGCGGTGACGTTCGCCACCCCCATCCGCGAGACGCTCGCAACGACGTTCGGTCGTCCGCTGTCGCATGCGGGTGAGGGTCTCGCGTTCGCCGTGGCCGCGCTCGGCGTGTTCGCGGCGATGCTCGTCGTCGTCGCGGGCGCGCTCCGGCCGCTGCTGCCCGACCCCGCTCCGGTCGCGGCCGTACTCGCGAAGGTCGTGTCGATCGCCGACCCCGTTCCCGTCGCGGCCGCGTCGTTCCGCGCGCTCGAGCGGTCGGCGACGATCGTGTCGACGGTCTTCGCGCTCTTCGAACAGCGTGCCGGGGTGTGGCTCGCGCTCGTGCTCATCGTCGGCGTCCTGTTCTGGGTCGTGCGCTAATGCCGACCCCCGCTCGCCACTAAGGTGCTCATGCTTGGCCTCGTGGCCATCGCGACGCTCGCCGCGAACAGCGCGAACCGGCTTCGTTTCACAGCGGTCGCGTTCCTCGGCGTCGCGCTCGCGGCACATCTCCTCGCGGGGCCGTCGATCTCGCTCGCGCAGACGATCGTTACGTCGTTCGCAGGGCTCGTGACATCAGCGGTCCTCTTCATAGCTGCACGTGATTTCAAGTTCGGCGAGGATCCCGGCTGGCGTCTCTGGGTCGCGACGGTCGTCGCCGCGTCCGCGACGGCCGCCGCGTTCGCGTTCCTGCGCACGACCTCGAACGAAGAGGTGCGCATCACGCTCATCGGCGAGGATCCGAGCGGCGTGACCCACGAGGCAGCGGCGTTCTGGCTGCTGTCATCGGGAGTCGCGATCCTTCTCACGGCGCGGGGCGCGGTGCGCGGGTCGCTCGGCGCGCTGCTCATGCTGACCGGCACGCAGCTCCTCGTGGCGCTCGTCCCCGGCCCGCAGCTCGCGTACACGCTGCTCCTCGCGTGGCTGCAGGTCGTCGTCGCGCTCGCCGGCGCGTTCCTCATCGTGAACCAGCGCGCGGTCCGCGAGCCTTGATCGCGCCGATCGCGCTCCTCGGCGTCGCCGCGCTCGGCGTCTTCGTCCTGCGCAAGCGCCTCGAGCTCGCTGGCCCGGTCACGCTCGCGGCTCTGGCGATGGCGCTGTGGTACATCGCGTCCGCGCCGATCGAGACCACCTCAGAGCTGCTCGGCCTGCAGCTCCGCCTGTCGCCGCTCGCGCGGATGGCGGCGGTCGCGCTCTTCTCGGCCCTCGCGCTCATCGTGCTCGCGGTGTGGCTGGACGAGCCCGCATACAACTTCTTCCCCACCGCGCTCGCGTCGGCAGCCGCGGTCTTGGCGGTCCTGACGTTCCAGACGCCGATCGCGATCTACGTGGCGCTCATCCTCGCGCTCCTCGTGCCGGTCGGCTCGTTCACGTTCCAGGTGCACCGCAACCGGAGCGCCGAGGCCGCGTACCGCCACTACTCGTTCGTCGCGCTCGGCGGCTGTCTCGGCATGGCGTCGCTGGCTCTCGCCGGGAGCCTCCCGCGCGAGCAGCCGCCCGGGACGTTCGTGCTCCTCGTCGCCATCCTCGTCGTGGCGTTCGCGCTGAAGCTCGCGGCGATCCCCTTCCACACCCACGCCGCGCTGCTCGCGACCGAGGTCCCAGCGTCGGCCCTGGCCCTGTACTTCGGCGTGCTCGTGCCGACGACGTTCATCGCGTTCGCCGAGATCCTCACCCTGTCCGGGCTTCTCCCATCGATCGTCCAGATCGGCAAGGTCCAGGACCTGCTCATCGGGATCGGTGCGGTGTCCGCGCTCGGCGGCGCGTTCCTCGCGACGGGCTCGACCGAGCTCCGGCGGGTCGCTGTCTACTCGGTCATCGCGAACCTCGGTCAGGCGCTCATCGGCATCGCGACGCTGTCGGGTCCGGGCATCGTCGGCGCGCTTGCGATCGTGCTCGTCTCGGGCGCGGGCGCGACGCAGCAGCTCCTCGCCGCCGGCGCGATCGAACGCCGGGCCGGCGCGGACCGGCCGACGGCGACCGCCGCCCCGCTCGCGGCGCTCGCGTTCGTGATCGGCGGCTTCGCGATGATCGGAGCGCCGCCGCTCGTCGCGTTCCCGGGACACTTCTTCGTCGAGCTCATCGCGTTCTCCTACTCGGGGACGCTCGGGAGCCTCCTCGTCCTCTCGACGCTCGGCATCCTCATCGCGCAGCTCCGCGCGGCGATCGCGATCTTCCGCGTCGCGCCGGAGCGCTGGCGGATCGAGCGTCGCCCGATCGCGGGCTTCGTCGGCGCGGTCGTGTTCCTCGTGCTCCTCGCCGGCGGGATCCAGCCGGACGGCTTCCTGCGGCCGATCGCCGCGTTCGCCGACGAATTCATCCGCGCGCTGCGGCCGCTGTAACTACGGCGCCGCGAAGAACGGCGTCGCCCGCGCGGCGCCGGCGAGATTGATCTCCACGTGGATGTGGTCCGCGTGCGGATCGGGACCGGTGTAGCGGCGGGCCTTGGGCGTGGCGAGGTAGCCGACCCACACGGTCCGGTCCCAGATCACGAGCTGGACACCGATGCGCGACGAGTTCGCGACGAGCCAGTTCGCGACGGGGTCGCCACGTGCGTTGTCGGCGTCGCCGTGCCTCGTCGGGATCGCGAGGTCGATCGCGCGGCCGGTCCCGTGCTGGGAGGTCTCCGCCGTGTTGGCCGTGTTCGGCCGGCATTCGTATCCGAAGACGCGGGAGATCTGGGTGAAGCGGCCGGCAAGGTGCAGCGCGAGCTCCCCGGCCCCCGGCGCGAAGCCGCCGGCGCAGTGCGAACCGCCGTCCCAGGGCGGCGCTGCGGCAGAGGCGACAGCGGGCGCGCCGGCCGCCTCGACGTCCGCGGGGATGAGCCACGGCAGGGCGCCCGCTCGCGCGCGATCGGCGGGCGCGAGGACCGCGGCGGCCACGGTGACGGCCGTCAGAAGGAAGCGCGACAGCGCGAGCTCACTCAAGCTCCCACGCCGCGGATCGCGCGTGGGCGCGCTCGTCGTCGAGATCCGACCACCGTGCGACCTCCCGCCAGTCGTTCTCGAGCAAAGGCTTGCCCTCGTTGATGCGCTCCATGACGCGTCCGTCGCTGAGCCACTCCCGCTCGACCAGCCACTTCTGACCGGGTCCGACGCTCCGTAGCTGATGCGCGCGAAGCAGGGCCCGCGCGATCACGACGGGGCCGTGTCCTCGGTCATCCACTTCTCGACGTCGCGCGTGTACGACGTCACGCCGTCGGGGAACCAGAGCTTGATCTCCGCCGCGGCGGTCGCCGGCGCGTCGCTCGCGTGCACGAGATTGCGAAGCCCGACGAGCGCGTAGTCGCCGCGGATCGTCCCGGGCAAGGCTTCGTGCGGACGCGTCGCGCCGACCATCGATCGCACGACCGCGATCGCGTTCGGACCTTCGAGCACGAACGCGACGACGGGCGATGCGCTGATGACGTTCACGAGGTCGTTGTAGAAGAACTTCCCCTTGTGGACCTCGTAGTGCTTCTCGGCCATCGCGCGCTCCACTTTCAGGAGGCGCAACGCCGCGATACGTAGGCCGCGGCGCTCGAAGCGCGAGAGGATCTCGCCGGAGATGCCGCGCTGCACCGCATCGGGCTTGAGGATCACGAGCGTCTGCTGGTTCGGGCTTGCGCTCTCTGGACTCACGATGCGATCTCCATCGCCACCACCTCCGCGCTCGGCACGTTCACATTCGCGATCGCCGCGCGCGGGCCGACCGCCGCGATGTACGACAGCTCCGGTCGCATGTACTGCCGCGCGACGCGCTGCACGTCGGCCGCGCTGATCGAATCGATGATGTCGCAGACCTCCTGCACCGACTTCACCCGGCCGAGGAAGAGCTCCTGGCCCGCGAGCCAGTTCGACACGCCGCGGCTGTCCTCGAGCCGCAGCTCGAGGCGGCCCTTGTTGAAGTCGCGCACGCGCTCGATCTCCTCTTCCGGCACGATCGTCTCGCGCATCTTCGCGACCTCTTCGAGCGACGCTTCGATGACCTCGGTGATCCGCTCCGGCGTCACGCCGGCGTAGACGACGGTGTGACCGGCGTCGACGTAGTTCGTGCCGTAAGAGTGCACGTCGTACGCGAGCGCGCGCTTCTCGCGCAGCTCGAGGAAAAGCCGGCTCGACATCCCTTCACCGAGGATCGCGTTCAGCATGTCGAGCGGGTACTTGTCGGGGTGTTCCTGCGGCACGCCGCGCCACCCGATGCAGACGTGCGCCTGTTCGGTGCGGCGTCCGAGAAGCTTCATCCGCACCTGACCGGCCGCCGGAGCGGGGCTGAGCTTCGGCGCGGGCCCGGCCTCGATGCCGGAGAAGAGCTCGTCGACGGTGGCGAAGACCTCCTCGGCATCGATCTTTCCGGCGACCGCGATGACGATGCGCGACGGCACGTAGCCGCGGCGCATGAAGTCGCGGAGGCGCTCGCCGTCGAGCGCGTTGATGACGGGCTCGCGGCCCGCGACCTCCCAGCCGAGCGGGTGCTTCGGATAGAGGAGCTCGTCGATGATCGTGTGCACGCGGTCCTGCGGCTGATCACGGTACATGCGCAGCTCTTCGATGACGACGCGCTTCTCCATCTCGACGTCGCCCGGCCGCAGCATCGGCGCGCGGATGAGATCGGCGACGACGTCGAGCGCGACCTTCCAGTGCCGCGCCGGAACGCGCGACCAGAAGACCGTGACCTCCTTGTCGGTCGCGGCGTTCACGACGCCACCTTTGCTCTCGATGAGCTGGCTGATCTCGGCGGCGGTCGGGCGCTTCGCGGTGCCTTTGAAGACGATGTGCTCGAGGAAGTGTCCGGTGCCCGCGTTCGCACGCGTCTCAAGCCGCGAGCCGGCGCCGACGAAGACCGTGATCGATGCGGACGCGGCCTCGGGCATCTCGGCGACGAGCACGCGCACACCGTTCGGCAGAACGCGTTTGGTGTATTCCACCCGCCTGAACTCTAGCGGCAGAACGCCATCGTCATGTACAGCGCATCGCGACCGACGACCGCCCCGATGCCGACCCGCGTGAAGTTCGGATCCATGATGTTCGTGCGGTGATTGATGGGCAGCCACGGCTCATTCATGAACTCGTTGTGCAGCCGCTCGAGGTTCCACTGCCAGATCTTCCCGGTGTTCTCGCCGTACCAGCCGTTGCCGCACACCGGGACGTAGCGCGACTTCGCAGTCCCATCAGGCCCGTCGTGATACACGTAGCCGTACTGCGACTCGACGAGGCTGTGCTGTCGCGCGGCGGCCGCGACGCGCGCATCCATGACGAGCGGTCGCAGGCCGCCCGCGGCGCGCGACGCGTTCATGAGCGCGAGCATCTGCTGCTCGGCCGCGGCGGTGTCGGCTGTCACGACCGGCGGCGGTGCGGGAGTGCGCGGCTGCAGTGTGGGGCGCGGTGTTGGGCGCGCCGTCGGTTCGGGTGTGGGCTCGGGCGTGGGCTCCGGAGTGACCTTCGGTCCCATGACCATGAGGACGTCCGGCTCGGGGTCGGCTGGCGCAAGCCCGAAGATCGACGGCGGCTCCTCGCGGACGCGTCCGCCGCGAGCGACGCTGCTCGCGCGGTCGGACGCGAGCGCCAGGGTCGGCGCCTCCGTCGCGCGTGCGATACGCGACCGTGGAACGACGGTGTAGGACGCGACCACGAGCGCGCCGAGGACGAGTGCGACGGTCGCGCCCGCGAGCGTCGACATGAGCTGGCCGGAGCGGAGCGCGTTCCTGAGCGTCACGCCTCGACCGCGTCGGCGTACGTGATGACGAGATCGGCACCGGCACGACGGGCGGCGGCGACGGTCTCGCGCTCCGCTGCCGCGGAGTCGGCGATCGTCTCGCTCACGAAGATCGCGTGCTCGTCCGCCGTGAAGTACGAGATGACCGGCCGGTCGGCCGCCGCGGCGATGCGCACGACGTGATCGAGGGCCGCAAGGCCCGGCTTGACGGCGATGGCGTCGGCGCCGGCGGCGATGTCGCGCAGGGCGCGCGCGCGGGCCGCGTCGGCGTCGTCGATCGGCAGCAGCGGCACGGCGCGCTCCCGGACGGGCATCGCCTCGACCGCTCGACGGTGCGTCAGGTACATCTGGCTCTCGAGCTTGATCACGGACGCGACCGGCACCGCGGCGTGGCCGTGATCCGACAACGCGGTGCGGAGCGCGCGGACCGTCCCCTCGAGCATCCCGGACGGCATGAGGAGGTCGGCGCCGGCATCGGCGTGGACGAGCGCGATCTCGGCGAGACGGCCGAGCGTCCCGGCGACATCGGCGTTGCCTTCCGCGAAGAGCACGCACTGACCGTGCGGCGTGTACGCGCAGACGCACACGTCCGTCGCGACGGCGAGATCGGGCGCGGCGTCCTTCACCGCGCGGATCGCGCGCGTCACGACGTGATCGCGCTCGCTCGCGAGCATCGCGCCGTCATCCTTGCGGTCTGACATCCCGAAGATCAGGAATCCGGCGAGTCCCGCGGACGCTGCGGAGCGTGCGTCGCGCACGAGCTCGGTGAGCGACAAACGCTCGAGCCATGGCGCGTCGGGGACGCGCTCGCGATCCTCGACCCGGGCAGAGACGACGATCGGCTTCACGATGCGGGAAACGAGCGCGGGAGCGGCGAGGGCGCGCGACCACAGCGGATGGTCCGCGAGGCGCCCTCGGGCCAGGGTCGTCGAGGTCACGGCAGGGATGGTACGAGCGGCGGCATCCGGGAGGTCAGCCGGTTGCGTACTCTTGATACAGATGAGCTCTCGCGCGCCGGCCGCCACCCTAGCTCTGGGCATCGCGATCGTCCTCGCGGGCACCGGTCTGGGCCTGCGTTCCGAGCAGACTGCCGCACACGACGCCGCCGTCGCGGCGCCCGCCGGCGCCCAGGTCGAGGTCGCGGACCTCACCGCGACCAGCGTCGGCCCTGCGACAACGACCGTGGTCGAAGTAGCCGCCGCTCCTGCCGAGCGGCTGCCGACGCCGAAGGAGGCGCCCGCCGCCGCGGCATTCAACGACATGAAGCACGTCTGGCAGTCGCTCAACAACTGCGGCCCGGCCGCCGTCGTGATGGCGCTGTCGGCGCTCGGCGTCGACGTGAACCAGGAGACCGCGCGCCTCGCGCTGCGGGGCACGAACGTGAACCGCGGCATGGGACCGCAGGGCGTCGGCCCGTGGGTCAAGGAGAACTGGGATCTGCGTTCGACGTGGCGGAACAACGGGACGAACGCGCTCATGAAGCGCCTCATCGCGAACGGCTTCGTGCCGATGGTCACGCAGTGGATGCAGGACCCGAGCATCTCGCGCGTGGCGCACTGGCGCACCGTCCGCGGCTACGACGACGCGAGGGGCGTCTTTTACGTGAACGACTCGATGCTCGGCAACATGGTCCCGCTCGCGTACGACTGGTTCGGGCGCAACTGGCAGTCGTTCGCCTACCGCTACATGGTCATCTACCGGCCGGAGGAGGAGCCGCTCCTGAAGGCGGTGATCGGCGCCGACTGGTCCGACGCGCACGTGCGCCAGGCGATGTACGAGCGCGCGAAGGTGGAGGCCGCCGCGCAGAACACGAACTTCGCGTGGCTCGCGTACGGCGAGGCCGCGTACGCGAACGGGATCTTCGACGAGGCCGTCGCCGCGTTCGAGCGCGGGTTCAACAGCGGCTCGGCGTCGGGCGTGTTCGGCGTCCGCAACTCCTACCCGCAGGCGCTGCGCGCCCTGAACCGCAAGCAGGAAGCGGATGATGTCGCGGCGAAGATCAACGGTGTCTCGCCCGTGCCGTCGACGGTCGCCCCCGCGCCAGACCCGACCGCGATGTACCTGATGTTCCGGCGCACGCTTCCCTTCGAGACACTGCCGACCGAGTAGCGCCGCTCCGGCTAGCGCCGCGCCGCGAGCTCTTTCGTCCGTCCGAGTCGCTCCCCCGCTGCGGCCAGCACATCGTGTGTCTTGCAGAACGTGAAGCGGATGAGGTGCCGTCCGAGCTCCGGACGCGAATAGAAGGAGGAGCCGGGCACGCCGGCCACACCCACGGTCGCGACGAGCCAGTGCGCGAACGCGACATCGTCGTCGAAGCCGAACGGCGTGATGTCGCAGAGCACGTAGTACGCGCCCTCAGGCGTGCGCGGCGCGAACCCGGCGCGTTCCAGCGCGGGCACGAGCAGGTCGCGCCGCGCGCGGTACTCCCTTGATAGCGAGTCGAAGTACGGGCGGCCGAGCCCGAGGCCGGCGGCGACCGCCTCCTGCAGCGGCGCGGGTGCGCCGACGGTAACGAAGTCGTGCACTTTGCGAATGCCGGCGGTGAGCTCCGGTGGCGCGACGATCCAACCGACACGCCAACCCGTGACCGAGAACGTCTTGCTCGCGCCGGAGATCGTCACGGTGCGGTCGCGCATGCCCGGGAGCGTCGCGATCGGGATGTGCGCGCCCTGAGAGAGGATGTGCTCGTAGATCTCATCGGTGATC
>JBIOUD010000109.1:0-11128 GCA_044866725.1 Candidatus Limnocylindria bacterium
GGTCGCGGTCTGCCGTTCGAGTGCCGCCTTCGTCTCGTCGAACAGCCGGGCATTCTCCATCGCGATCGCGGCCTGATCTGCGAAGGTCTCGAAGAGACGCAGCTCGTCGGCGGTGTATGGCTCGACGCGAAAGCGTCCCGCGCCGATGGCGCCGACGACTTCGCCGCCGTTGAAGATGGGCA
Organism: Candidatus Limnocylindria bacterium; assembly: GCA_044866725.1. Taxonomy (GTDB): domain Bacteria; phylum Chloroflexota; class Limnocylindria; order P2-11E; family P2-11E; genus CF-39. Next base: position 183 of record JBIOUD010000109.1, read on the forward strand.
CCCCCGCAACGGTGTGGACGTCGTTCTCGATATTCGACGGCCATTCGTACTCGCGATCGACGAAGAGATCCGGGATGTGTACGACCGCGCGCTCGAGGGCGATGCGGCCGATGAGCGTGCGCCTCGAGATCACCGTCGGGTGTGCGAGTTCGTACTCGACGAGAGCCGGAGTGCCGCCGACTGATGCCACCATTCGGAACACGTCGCCGTCACGGCGGAAGAGGTACCCGAAGTCGCCACGGCAGAGTCTCGTCGCGTTGTCGACGACGACATCAAACACCGCCTGGAGATCGAACGCGGTGTGGCTGATGGTTTTCAGGACATCTCCGACAGCGGTCTGCTGCTCGAGCGCCGCCTTCGTCTCGTTGAAGAGGCGGACGTTCTCGATAGCGATTACCGCTTGGTCCGAGAATGCCTCCACCAGGCGGACCTGCTCGGCGTCGAATCCCGTTGGCGCGACCTTCCTGAGGACGATCGCGCCAATGGCGACTCCTTCGCGCAGCAGTGGGACCGCGAGGATGCCGCGGAATCCCGTTTCCCGCGCGCGCTCACGTGCTTGGGGGTAGGCACTTCCCTCGGGACCAGATAAGTCGGGGACGTTGACGGTCCGGTGGTCGTGGATGGCGGCGCCTGCGATCGTCAAGCGATCGAACGGCATGCGCTCAGGTGTCGTGGGGATCGGCCCGTAATGCGCGGCAAGATCGAGGTCGTTGTCGCGGACGAGCCGGACGGTGACATCCTCGGCGGCCGAGAATCGAGCGGCGTTCTCGGCGATCGCGTATAGCACCGGCGTGACGTCCGTGGGCGACGCCGCGATCGCGCGAAGCACCTCCGCGAGCGCCTTCTGGCGCTCGAGGGAAGCCTTCGTTTCGTTGAAGGCTCGGACATTTCCGATGGCGATGACCGCCTGATCGGCGAACGTGCGAAGCAGAGCGATCTCCGCGTCGGTGAACGCCTTCGTTTCCGCGCGGCGCAGCGTCACCGACCCGATCGCACGACTTGCATGAATCATCGGGACCGACAGCACCGTTCGAATGCCATGCTTCATACCGATCTCGCGTGCGCGCGGCCAGTCGTCAGCGGCTCCCTGCAGATCCGGCACATGCACCATTTCTGCGTCGACGATCGAGCGCATCGCGGGTAGCGATCGGTCGATGCTGTCGCCCACAGCGGCGACCCAGCCGACCTTGCCGTCGTGCGCGTTCGCGACGATTCGGCCCTGTTCGGTGACGATGAGCATCGCGTCCTCGGCGCCGCAGTATCGTCGCGCGCTCTTCGCGATGACGTCGAGGACAGGCTGCACATCGTCGGGCGAGTGCGACATCACGCCGAGGATCTCGCTGATGGCGGTCTGGCGAGCGAGTGAGTCACTCGTCTCTTTCGCGAGCCGCACGTTCTCGAGGGCGATGAGCGCCTGATCGGCGAATGTCGTGACGAGCGCGACCTCTTGTGCGGAGAACGGCTCGGGCACCGTTCGCCACATGGCGAGGACGGCGACGGCGGCTCCGTTCTTCATGAGCGGCACGCTGAGGCTCGCGCGGATCTGGCCGCGCTGTTGCGCCTCGCCATACGTGTACTCGGGATCCTTCAGCACGTCCGGGATGTGCAGTGGCCTGCCGATGAGTGCAGCACGCGTCGTCGCCTTGCCGCGGTCACCGACGGGCAGCGGGTGCTCCCGCTGCCAAGCTTCGAACTCCTTGTCGATGCCGAGGGCGCGTGACATCCGGTAGACGTCGCCGTCGAGGACGTACACGTAGCCCTGCGCCGCGCGGCAGAGGCGGGTCGCGGCGCCCAGGATCGCATCGAGCGTCGCATCGAGATCCGTCGGCGCGGCGCTCATCGTGCGCATGACCGCGGCGACAGCGGCCTGCTGCTCTCGCGCGCGGGCGAGCTCTGCCTCGAGCGCGCCCTCGCTCCGAACCTGCTCGCCCAACGCTTGCCCTCCTGGCGGGAATCGTAGGCCAGCGCTCCGGCGGGAACGCAATCTGAATGGCTCGCCGAGCGCGATCCACGAGATGCCGGACCCCGGTTGCGCCGGGGCGCATCATGTCGGCGCGTGATCCCGCTCGAGACGCTCCGCGCGGCGCCGAAGGTGCTCCTCCACGACCACCTCGACGGCGGCCTGCGTCCCGCGACCATCATCGAGCTCGCGCGCGACCAGGGCTACACCGGACTCCCGACGACCGATCCGCGCGAGCTTGCGCTCTGGTTCCATGCGAGCGCGGCATCCGGCTCGCTCGCGCTGTACCTGCGCGGGTTCGCGCACACCATCGGCGTCATGCAGACGGCCGAGGCGATCGAGCGCGTCGCGTTCGAGTGTGGCGAGGACCTCGCGCGCGACGGTGTCGTCTACGCGGAGAGCCGCTACGCACCGATCTTTAGCACGCAGCGCGGCCTCACGCTCCAACAGGTCATCGATGCCGTGGGCCGCGGCTTCGAGCGCGCGGAGTCACGCTTCGGCATCACGCTGCGGCAGATCGTCTGCGCGATGCGGGACCGGACGGACTCGCTCGAGATGGCGCAGCTCGCCGTCGCGAACCGCGACCGCGGTGTCGTTGGATTCGACATTGCCGGGGAGGAGGCCGGCTATCCCGCCGAGAAGCACCTGCCGGCGTTCCAGCTCTGCCACCGCGAGAACTTCTCGATCACGATCCACGCGGGAGAGGGCTTCGGCCCGAAGTCCATCTGGCAGGCGATCCAGATCTGCAACGCGCACCGCATCGGGCACGGCGTCCGCCTCATCGAGGACATGACAGTGGAGAACGGCACGGTGACGAAGCTCGGGCCGCTCGCCGCGTACATCCGCGACAAGCGCGTGCCGCTCGAGCTCTGCCCGTCGAGCAACGTCGATACGGGCGCGGCACCGTCTCTCGACGCGCATCCGATTCGCCAGTTCCTGGCGCAGAAGCTTCGCGTCACCGTGAACACCGACAACCGGCTCATGTCCGACATCTCGCTGTCCGAAGAGTTCCGTCGCCTGGCGGTCGTCGCGCGGCTCGACCTCGCCGATGTGGAGAAGCTCACGATCAACGCGATGAAGTCGGCGTTCGTCGGCTACGACGAGCGGCTCGCGATCATCTACGACCGCATCAAGCCCGGGTACGCGAAGCTGCGCGGCGAGCCTGCGCTCGCCGGATATCGACTACCGCCGCACGCCTAGCGGCCGCGCGTCAGCCCTTGATCCAGACGAGGTCGCCGAAGAAGAAGTCTTGGCCCTGCGCGACCGTGCGCGTCGTCTGCGACTTCACGTCGAGCACGAAGAAGCCGCCCGATCCGACGTACGCGACCCGCGCCCCGTCGGGCGACCACGCCGGCACGACGTCATCGCCCGTCTGGCCGACGGACTTCACCGAGGAGCCATCGCACGGCACGACGAAGAGCTCCGACGGGATGTTGAGGTGCGCGACGTGCCCGCCCGCGCTCCCGCTGCCGCGCGTCGCGATCGCGTCGCTCGGCACGCCGGCCGTCGTGTGACCGGCCGCCGAGAAGATGACCTCGCAGCCGGTCGGCGTGAAGCGCGGCGCCTGCATGTACCAGAACGCGTCCTTCGTCTTGAAGAGCGGGCCGGCGTTCGAGCCGTCGACGTCGGCACGCCAGAGCGTATCGATCTGGCTGTCCTTCAAATGGATGTAGACGAGCGTCTTGCCGTCCGGGCTGATGGTCGGATCCGCGCCGTCCTTGACGAGCTTTTGGCTCTGCCCGCTCCGGAGATCGACGCGGACGATGTAGTCGTCGTTCCCCACGAACGACCCGTTTTGGATGATCGCGGCACGGCGGTGGACGTAGAGGACGTTGCCGCTCGCGTCGAAGCGCGGGCTCGCGTAGAAGACGTTGTTGTCCTCGTGGAGCAGGACCGGCTTCAGGTCGGACCCATCCAGGTTCACGATGTAGATGTCGGACCCGAACCCGCGCTTCGGGTCCGGCTGCTGCGTGAGCGCGAACGCGACCGCGCTGCCGCTCGGGTGGAGCACCGGCGTCGACGGCGCGCTCTGGTCCGGGAGCTTCACGATCTTTCCGAGGAAGCGTCCAGCGTCGTCGAGCGCTGACAGCCCGCCCGGGTTCGCCAGGACGAAGGTCGCCTTCGTGCCGATGCCGGGCTCCGCGCTCTGTCTGCCGCCACCGCCACCGCCTCCGCACGCCGCGATCGCGACGAGGAGGGCGACGAGCGCGCCGCGTCTCACGTGATGACCTCGCCGCTGCGCGCGGCGCGGTCGCGCAGCCCTCCCTTGATCCGCACCGACGCGCGCGCGAAGTGCTGCGTCGCGCTCACGAATGCCGCGTGGGACCACGTGAGCGGCGAGACCGACAGCGGCTCGCCGGTGAAGGGGTGGACCTGTTCGGCGAGCACACCCGAGGGCAGGGCCTTCGAGAGGCACCAATTCAGCAGCGCGCGGGGCCGTTCGAGGTCGTCCATCGTCCGCGCCGTGGCGATGTACCACTCCGCGAGCCACAGCGTGCTGATGAACCACGGATTGCCCGGCACGTTCGTGATGTCCTGGGTGACCTGGAAGTAGTAGTCGTTCTCGTAGCGCGCGACACCGCCGATGGGCGTCTTCACCGTGAGCCGGGCTTCGATCGCCTTCATCGTCGACACGACGCGCGGGTCGTCGGCCGGCAGGAGACCGAAGAGGAAGATGCCGGCGAGCGAGATGTCCACGGTCGCGTCCTTCACGAGGACGCCGTCGGGCAGCACCGCGACCGTGCGCACGAAGCGGTCGCGGTCGGCGTCCCAGAGGTGGAGCAGCGCCGCGTCGCGGATCTCCTGCGCGGCGACCGCATAGCGTTTCGCGAACTCGTGCTGGCCGAAGGCCACCGCGAAGTTGCGCGCCGCGGTGAGTCCGGCCACGACGGCGGCCGTCGTGAACGCATGGATGCCGCGCCGCTCCTCCCACAGGTCGAAGGACGCGGCCGGGAGCTTCGTGCGCGGCTCGCGGAACGTGGCCATGAAGTCCGCGCCCGCGCGCACGAGCTTGCGATAAAGGGGACGCACGAACTCGATATCGCGGTCGCGGTCGTAGTGCTGCCAGAGCGCCCAGATCGGCAGGCCGGTCTCGTCCTCCTGAATGGGAAGCTCGAGACGACCCTCGGGCGTGGACCACGCGTGCCAGGACGAGCCGAGCGAGCCGTCGGGGTTGTACTTGTGGAGGAGGTAGCCCTCGCGCGTCATGAGGTCGCCGCACAGGTAGAAGAACCGGCGCGTCACCTCGCCGTATCCAGCGAGGTCGAGGGCGTCGGCGACGAGCGCGCCATCGCGGGGCCAGAGATAGGAGTAGGTGTCGCGGTTGAACCGGAGGACGTCCGAATCGTTCCCGGCGATGATCGCGCCGCGGTTATCCGTCTGCGTGCGGATGACGAGCGTGCTGCGCTTGTAGAGCCGCGCGAGCTCAGGTGAGATGTGGTCGCCGATCGTCTCGTCCTTGTTCGCCCACAGTCGCCAGTAGTCCTTCGTGCGCGCGAGGAACGACGCGGGCGTGCGCTCGCGCACGAGCTTGTCGAGCTCGCGCACCTCGTCGTACGACTTGCCCGCGGCGATCCAGAACACGACCGTCGTGCTCCCGCTCGCCGGCACCGCCGCCTTCAGCATCCCCACGCTGTCGATCGATCCCTGGGCCACGGGATTGCGCGAGAGCTCGCCATCTTCCGCGTCGCGCCACGTGCCCTCGCGGCCGGGCGCGTCCTTCTGACCGATCGCGAAGGACGTGAGCCCGAAGGCGTGCCCGCCGACGGTGCCGGAGAGCAGGAAGTAGCGGCTGCCCTTGTAGTGCACGAGCGCCTGCGATCGCGGGTCGTAGTACGCGGAGTCGCCGACGTCGTTGCCGTAAAGGTGCGCATCGAAGTGCTGGAAGAGCCGCACGTCGCGGTCCTTGCCCGAGGCGTCCTCGACGGTGATCTCCTTGAAGTAGATGTTGCGGTCGAAGTCGACGGTGTCGCGGCAGCGAAGCTGGACCTTCAGCCCGGCGTGACGCAGGTATGTGTCCCCGACGAGCGTCTCGTGCTCGTAGTCGATCCGGCGCTCCCAGCCATCGTCCGAGATCCACGAGAACTTTCCGTCGAGCCAGATGCCGAAGCGGCACGCGTCGCCGGTCGTGTGGTTCTCGTTGCCGACGTTGGGGAAGTAGAGGTCGCGCAGGGTGTACGTGCTGTCGAAGGTGACGAGGAAGTCGCCGTTCCCGAGCGGGAGGTCCCGCGGCACGGGCTAAGTCCGGCGCGTCGCCGCGAGGAAGCGCTCGGCGTTCGCGATGACGCCCGCGCTGTCGCCTCGCTCGAGTAGGTCCGGCCGGATGAGCGGCCCGCCGATGCCGAATCCGACGACGCCGGCTTTGAAGTACGCGGGGATCTCGTCGTACTCGACGTTTCCGGTCGCGACGAGGGGAAGATGCTGGAGGGCGCGTCGCACGTTCGTGATGAACTCGGGACCGCCGATCGTCGCGAGCGGATAGACCTTGATGTAGTCGGCGCCGAGCTCGGCGGCCTTCACCATCTCCGTCGGCGTCATCGTCCCCGGCATCGTCATCGCGTCACGCGACCGCCCGGCCTCGATCATCTCGGGGATGAGCGCGGGAGAGACGAGGAAGCGCGCGCCGGCGATCAGCGCATCTTCGGCCTGCGCGCCGGTGAGCACCGTGCCCGCGCCGACGATCGCGCCCTGACGCGCGAACTCGTCGTCCGTCGCGAGCTTCGCGATGAGCTCGAACGCGTCCGGCACGGTGAGCGTGATCTCCACGAGACGCACGCGCGCGCGAGCCATCGCACGGGCCGCCGCCTCGGCGGCCTCGACGGTGGGCGTGCGGATCACGGCGACGAGTCGGTCCTCGGAGAAGATGCGGACGAGGTCGCGGCGGAGAGCCGGCGGGCGCTGCGTGATCGCCATCACGACGATGGTATCCGCCAGGTGCCCAAACATCCCCGGGTTCGATCGCAGGACTGGTGCGTCTATCGCTCGAAAAGGAACACGCGCGCCGGAGCGCCGTCGCCGGCGGCGATCTTGAGCGGGGCGCAGACCAGGTCGTAGGTGCCCGCCGCGACCGCGCGGAGGTCGAGCCCCTCGATGATGACGACCCCCGCGCCGAGCAGCGTGTGGTGCGTGGGATAGCCGGCCTTCTCGGGGCCCTGCGGCTCGATCGTCAGGTAGTCGATGCCGATGAGGCGGACGGCGTGCTCGACGCACCATGTCGCCGCCGACGCGCCGACCGCCACGATGTCCCGCGTGAAGTGGTGCTTCGGGTCGCTCCAGAGCGCGCTGTTGCGCGTCTTGAACAGGATGCGCGGCGCCTTCGGCTTGCCCACGGCGCGCTCCAGCCACTCGCCGGTGATGCTCGTGCCGCCCTCGTAGGCGACGACGACGCACGGGCCGATGAGCGCGTCGAGCGGCAGCTGCGCGGCGGTCGCGCCGCCCTCGATGAAGTGGATGGGCGGGTCGACGTGCGTGCCGGTGTGGTCGCCGAGCGTGAGCGTGGAGACATTCGCGCTGTCGCCGTTCGCGATGCGGCGCAGCGGCCGCAGCTCAGGGCCCGGCTCGCCGCCCCACGTCGTCATGCCTTCTTGGATGGTGAGCGTCACGTCATGGATCTTCATCGCGCGCGTCCCACGCGGGCAGGATACTTTCATCACGTGATCGGGCCGGGCGACGTCGAGCGCATCTTCCGCGATGCCGGCGCGTTCCGCGACGGACACTTCGTCCTCGCGTCGGGCAAGCATTCCGGTCAGTACCTCGAGAAATTCCAGGTGCTCCAGTGGCCCGCCCACACCGAGCGGCTCTGCGAGACGATCGCCGCGTGGTGGCGCGCGGCGGCGCCGGACACGGTCGCCGGACCGACGACGGGCGGTGTGATCCTCGCGCATGAGGTCGCGCGCCAGCTCGGCACGCGCGCCGTGTACGCCGAGCGACGCGAGGACGGTCCGGGCCGCGTGTTCCGCCGCGGGTTCCAGCTCGCGCGCGGCGAGCACGTGCTCGTCGTCGACGACATCATGACCACCGGCGGATCGGTGCAGGAGACGATCGACGCGGTGCGCGAGTCGGGCGCCGAGGTCATCGGGGCGGCGGTGCTCGTGGACCGGTCGGGCGGGCAGGCGAGCCTGGACGTCCCGCTCCGCTCGCTCTGGTTGCTCGACGTCCCGAGCTGGGAGCCCGGCGACTGTCCCCTGTGTGCGCAGGGCGTACCGTTCACCAAGCCTGGCACGACCCCTGCTCAAAAAGCGCACGCGTAAGTGGGAGATCTTGTGAAGCTCATTCGTCTCGCGTTCTGGGGTGCGCTCATCGCCGCGATCTATCAGGAGCTGAAGAAGCCGGCGGAGGAGCGCACCTGGCACGGCAAGGTCGCCGGCACGGTGCCTTACGACTTCCGTGTGCCGACGATCGACCGGTTCCGCGAGGCCTACTGGGATCCGCAGAACGATCGCGTCTTCTCAGAGAAGGTCATCGGTGTCGGCTGGGCCGTGAACATCCCGGTCGCCGCACGAAAGCTCAGCGAGATCGTCTCGCAGTACGCGGACGCGAGCGCACGGCTGCGCGCGGACGCACGCGCGCGGCTCGGACGGGGAGACGACGAGCCCTGATCGCGATGTAGGCCGGCAGCTTCTGCTCGAGATCGTCATCCGAACCAGGCTCCCCAGCGTCATCGCCCGGTGACCACTCCCAAAGACCGTCGACGACGAGCTTCGCGCGCACGCACGCGTTGACGAGGTCAGACATCCGGTGCCCGTACTCGAGCGTCGGCGCTTCGACCTTCACGTCGTCGAACGCCCACGTCGGGTCCTTGTGCGGGACGGGGCCATCCTCGAAGTAGCCCTGCTTGAGGTTCCATCCGGTGCCGGTCCACGTCTCATACATGCGCAGCGTCACCGGATGCATCGTCGAGAACACATACACGCCGCCCGGCGCGAGGACGCGCGCGACCTCCTTGATGACGCGCTCGGGGTCGGGCACGAACACGAGCGAGTGGTGGTGGTAGACGAGGTCGAACGACCCATCCGCGAAGACCGAGAGGTCGCGCATGTCGCCCTGCACGACGCGGAGCTTCGTCCCTCGCTCTTTCGCGAGCGCGCGGACGGTGCGGAGCTGTCGCGGCGAGAGATCGAAGAGCGTCGTCTTCGCACCGAGCTCCGCGAAGAGGATCGGGTCCCAGCCGCCACCACCCGCGAGCGAGAGCACGCGCTTTCCGTGGATGGCGATGCCACGGATGCGCCCGTACGTGAGCTCGTCGAGAAAGCGGCGCTTGCCGCGCGCGTCGGACGGCGGTGTCCCTTGCGGCCGCGTGTACGGGATCCCCGCGTCGGCGAGCCGGTCCCACATCCTTTGGTTGTGCTCGGCGACCTCATCCACCGCGATCCGGCGCCTGCTCGCTGCACGACCATTTCGCGCTGCTGCCATTGCCCGACGATAGCCGGGGAGCCGAATCGCTCGCTTGGTGGCACGCCGCGTGCTGACGACTGCCTCGTGCTGATGAGGATCGCCCGCGCCGTTCACCCGTGCCATTTCTACAGTGACGATGCGGCGCTCGCGACGACGGTCGCCTCGTTCCTCGCGCCCGCATTCCGCGAGGGCCAGGCCGTGGTCGCGTTCGGCACGCCCGGCCATCTCGCGGCGATCGAGAAGCGTCTCCGCAGCGAGCGACACGATGTCGACGGCGCACGCGCCCGTGGCCAGTACCAGACCTTCGACGCACAGGCCGCGCTCGAGTCGCTCGTCGTGGGCGAGCTTCCGGTGCAGGAGCGCTTCGAGGAGATCATCGGCTCTCGCGTCGAGCTCGCCGCCCGCGAGTTCGGCGCAGTCCGCGCATTTGGCGAGATCGTCTCGCTCCTCTGGCGTGACGGAAAGCGTCAGGCCGCGCTCCGGCTCGAAGAGATGTGGAACGAGGCCATCGGCCTCCATCCACTCTCGCTGCTCTGCGGCTACAACGTTCGGTCGTTCACCAGCGCGCACGACGCCGCGGGCGTGACCGGGATCATCAGCGCGCACACGAACGTCCTCGCGAAGACCGCCTAGCTCTTAGGGGAGCGCCTCGCAGCACTTGTTGAGATGTGAGTCGAGGAATGCGCGCACGCGCGCGTCGTCGTACGCCGTCAGCCCCTCATCGATCCAGTTCCAGGCGGTGAGCGTGAAGGTCCCTGCGGGCACTTTGTCGTATGGACGGATGACGAGCTTCACTTCGTTGTACTGATCCTTCGGGTAGCTCGTGAGCAGCGCGGTCAATTTTGCGAGGTCATCCGCCGAGATGTTGTTGTGCGATACCACCACGCCGCCGTGCTCCAGGTTGTGGACCGCGACCTCGTCGGGCACGGGCTCGGTATGCAGACCCCACGTCGTCGCCGAGTTCGCGTGCGTCCCCGACGTCGGCGGGTACGACGGATACGCGACGGTCTGCCCGAGGGACACGTGCGATCCGACGCCGCCACCGGCGATGTACCGGCCCGCGCCGCCGAAGCCGAGCGTACGCAGGATGAGGACGATCGCGACGACGGCCACGGCGGCGGCGCCGACCGCGACCCACGGCACCCGGCGGTACCACGCGTAGTTCGAGCGGCGCTGCACGCGTACCGGCTTTGCCGGTCGCGAGGTGGTCTGCGGCTGCGGCTGCGGCGGCGCGATCTCCTGCCGCGCGACGCGGCCCTCGCGCTCGCGCTGTCGTCGTCGGGGCACGGGCCCATTGTCGGTCGTATCCTCACGGCGCGTGACGGAGCCCACCATCGTCGTCACACGGCCGGTCCCCGAGAAGGCGCTCGAGCTGCTGCGGCCGCGCGCGAAGGTCGTCGTCGGACCGAACGAGCCGCCGATCCCCGCGGCGGAGGACGTCGCACCGCTCGTGCGCGACGCCGACATCATCTACACCCTCCCGGCGAACCCGCTGAGCGGCGACGCGATCCGCGGCGCGACGAAGCTCCGCATGATCGCGACGATGGGCACGGGGTACGACAACATCGACCTCGCCGCCGCGCGCGAGCGGAAG
>JBIOUD010000110.1:0-13255 GCA_044866725.1 Candidatus Limnocylindria bacterium
CGCACCGGCGCGGAGATGACCATCAAGGTCGAGGGCACGCAGTGGACCTGGGTCTACAGCTACCCGGAGGAGCAGCGGTTCAAGGCGGCCGACGGCACGTATCTCAGAGCGGCCGAGGAGCTGCACATTCCGGTCGACACCAAGATCCGCCTCGAGCTCTCATCGAAGGACGTCATCCACTCGTTCTGGGTGCCGAACATCGGCGGGAAGAAGGACGCCGTGCCCGGCCGGCCGACGGAGATGTGGATCCAGGCCGACCGTCCCGGCACGTATAAGGGTCAGTGTTTTGAGTTCTGCGGGACCGGGCACGCCGACATGCTCGTGACCCTCGTGGTGCACCCCAAAGGCGAATACGCGAGCTGGGCCACGGAGGCGTTGGTCGAGTACAACCGCGCGAACTCGGAGGAAACGAAACGCGGCCGCGAGCTCTTCCTCTCATTACCGTGCGCGGGCTGCCACACGATCCGAAGCACGCCCGCCGGCGGCAAGGTCGGACCCGAGCTCACGTACGTCGCAAGTAAGCAGAGCATCGCCGGTGGGTTGCTGTCGCCGGTGAATGAGGCCAACCTGACGAAGTGGCTGCAGAACCCGCCCGCCGTGAAGCCGGGCACGGTGATGCCGAAGCTCGACCTCTCGGCCGAGCAGATCACGGACCTCGTGAATTACCTATTGACGCTGAAGTGTCCGCCGAACCCGACGACGAAGTGCCCCTAACGCACTAGCGGCGCTCGCGAACACGCGAGCCTCGTGACCTAGCGGCCGCCGCTCCAACCACGCGCCATGTAGCGCTCCTTCGCGCCCGACAGCACGCGGATCGCCTTCGCGACATTCCGCTCGCGCGCTTCGGGCGACTTCAGCCACGACAGGTAGCGAAGGATCTCCTTCTGCCGGCTGGGGGTCAGCGAGTCCCATCCGCGCTTCGCCTTGGTGTTCGCGGCGAGCGGCGCACGGAACCACACGGGCATCGGATGCATCGGGCCGTTGCGGTACTGCGGATCGAAGCGCACGTCGACATCCACCATGTCGCCGACCTTCGTTGCCGATGCCTTGCGGACGTCGCCGTGCAGGTAGAGGTAGAAGCGACCGTCGCCGATCGGCATGAGGTTGATGCGCCACGGCGGCGTCGGCTTCCCGTTGATGCGCACGAGGACCGGCATCGGCTTGCGCCAGCGGCTACGGATCGCTCTCGCGCGGGCGGCGCTGATGAGGATGTAGGGGTTGCCGGTGCGGATGTGCATCTTCGCGCGGAACCGCTGCGCGGCCACTACTACTCGACCTGGAGCGAGACCCGCATCCCCAACTGGTAGTGACCGGCGACGTTGCAGATGATCACGTAGCGGCCGGGCGCGAGATCGGCTGAAAGCGTGGTCGAGCGGTTCGCGGAGATGTTGATCATCTGCTTCACCAGACCGTCCATCTTCACCTTCGCGGAACCTGCGTCGATCGGCAGCTCGGCCAGCGGCCGGTCCGTCTTGAAGAGGTCGAAGTCGTGGACCATCGAGCCGAGGTTCCGGATCCCGAACTTCACCGAGCCGGCCTTCACCGACGACACGTTCAGCGTGATCGAGTATTCCTTCATATCGACGATCACGTTCACGTCGGACGGCAGCGGCTCCATCGCCTGGCTGCAGGAGCTCGCGACGAGCACAAGCGCCAATAGGGCGACGATCGTCCGTTGGATCACGTTCGGAGCGTACCCTGCTCCCGCCGCTTTTGCTCTCGCTCCTCGTGCTCGAGCCACATGAAGAACGCACCTGACACGGCAGCGAGGAAGATGGCGTCGCCGGGGACCCACATGATCGCGCCGCCGATGCGCTGGTCGGTCAGCGTGTCCACGCCGAGGCGCTGCGTCGTCTCGATGTAGTGCGTGTAGAGGACGCGCGAGGAGAAGGACAGCAGTCCACCGAGGAGCGTGTTCTGCGCGGCGCCCGCCAGGAGCAGGTACACGATGCGGGCGGCGTACGGCAGCGTCCCTTTGAACGGCTCGGGATCGATGACGACGCTCCAGAAGAGCAGTGCCCCGACCATGAAGTGCGCGTGCTCGAGCGCGTGGAGCGCGACGTTCTGGACCGCCGCGTCGTACAGCGGCGGCCAGTGCCAGAGGTAGAGGCCGCCGACGTAGATGGCGACCGCGACGAGCGGATGCCGCAGGAAGTGCATGAGTCCGCGCATCGCGCCGGAGCCAGCGAGCGGGCGCACGACGCCGCTGCGCACATCGGCCGGCAATCCGCGGAGCAGTGGCCGGATCGGCGCGCCGAGCATGAGCAGCGGCGCTGCGACGACCGTCAGCAGCATGTGCTGGAGCATGTGGACGCTGAAGAGGTCGCCGGCGAGGAGCTCGATGCCCGAGGCGAGCGCGGCGACGAGAGCGACGAGGCCGAGGAAGAAGAGCGTCGTGCGCCACCACGGCCACGGGCGGCGCGAGATCCGCACGCCGCGCGCGTATACGCCGCCCGAGAGGACGGCGAGCGCGATCGTCAGAGTCTCAATGACGAGTCCACCATGATCGCGACGAAGAGCAGTGCGAGGTACAGGAGCGAGTAGAGGTACGTCGCGCGCGCGATCGCCCTGCGCCGGGATACGGTCGCGCGGATGAGGCGCGCCGCGAAGATCAGGAAGACGACGCCGAGCGCGATGGCGGCGATGAGATACAGCCAACCCAGACCGCCACCGAGGAACAGGAGCATCGAGAGCGGGACGAGGCTGAGCGCGTACGTGAAGATCCCCCACGCCGTCGCGTCGTCACCGCGGACCACCGGCAGCATCGGGACGCCGGCACGCGCGTAGTCGTCACGAATGAGGAGCGCGAGCGCCCAGAAGTGCGCAGGCGTCCAGAAGAAGACGATCGCGAAGAGGAGCCAGGCCTCGAGTTCGAGCGACCCGGTGACCGCCGCCCAACCGACGAGCGGCGGGATCGCGCCGGCCGCGCCGCCGATGACGATGTTCTGGACGGTCGTGCGCTTGAGCCACAGCGTGTACACGAAGATGTAGAACAGCGTCCCGGCCACCGCGAGCGCGGCCGCGAGGACGTTCGCGAAGAGCGCGAGCACCGCGAAGGCGATGATGTTGAGCGCGATGCCCATGCCGATGGCCCATTCGTCGGGCACGCGGCCCGCCGGAAGCGGGCGGCGCTTCGTGCGGCGCATGAGGTCGTCGATGTCGCGGTCGAAGTAGTGGTTGAGCGCTGACGCGCCGCCCGATGCCGCGGCGCCGCCGACCAGCGTCGCGGCGAGCAGGCCGAACGGCGGTACGCCGCGGTTCGCGAGGAACATCCCCCCGAGCGCGGTGAGCAGGAGCAGGCTCATGATCTGCGGCTTCGTGAGCGACACGAGGTCGTTCACCATCGCGCGCGATGGCAGGGATGGATGCCATGCGACGACGGTCATCGCGACAACGCAGCACCACAGAAGCGACGCGACCGCGGGGTGCGCGCCGAGCGCCCACGGCGAGAAGGTGGTCAGCGGGTTGAGCGCGCCGAGCACGACCTGCGCGAGGAACACGACAGCGGTCGCGATCGAGAGCGGGCCGAGGCCCTCGGCCTCGCGCCGATGCCTCCATCCGTACCAGCACGCCGCGAAGACGACCGTGCCGACGACGGCGGCGATGAATCGATGCGCCATGTGTATTCCCGCCGCGCCGAACAGCGGGAGCGAGCCCTCGTCGCAGAGCGGCCAGGTCGTGCACGCGGTCGCGGCGCCAGCGCCGCGCACGTACGCGCCCGAGAGGAGGAGGACGTAGGTGCCGACGGTCGCCGCGAGAAGGAGCGCGGTCCACGGCGCGCCGCGCTCGCGCGCCGCGAACGTGCGCGGCCAGCGCACGCCGACGGCGAGGACCGTGAGCACGGCGAGGATGAGCTCGGCGTTCGCGAGGTGGGCGGTCACCCAGGTGTCGGGCAGCTCGAGGAGCACGACGATCGCACCGAGCACCGCCTGCAGCACGTAGAGCACGCCCGCCGTGACGGTGAGGGCCACGAGACGGCGCTCCGCGCGGTACCGGGTGATCGTGATCGCGACAAGCGACGCGAGCGTGAGTCCGCCGGCGATGCCGAGGAACCGGTGGAACCACTCGATCTGCGTCGCCGGGTCAAGCCCCGGCAGGAAATGCCCGTGACAGAGCGGCCAGTCGGGGCAGCCGAGGCCGGAGCCGGTCACGCGCACGACGCCGCCCCACACCACGACGAGGAACGACGCGAGGAGCGTCAGGTAGACAAGGAGCCGATAGCGCGGACCGGGTGTCACGGATTGAGCCTAAGACGCGATGCGGTAATGGACATGGACGGCGCCGCTCGCGAAGCGGCGCTCGCCGACGAGCTCCAGCTGCAGACGCAGGTCGTTCGGGAGCGCACGCTTACCGCCGCCAACGACAACGGGCATGAGGAAGAGACGGCACTCGTCGACGAGGCCGGCCTTGAACGCCTGGCTCGCGAGCTCGGGGCCGCCGATGCTCAGATCGCGGGTCGCAGCGGTCTTGAGCCGGCGGATCGCCCCGGCGTCGAACTCGCGCTCGATGCGCGTCCTGGCACTCGCCGGTGTGTCGAGCGTCCTCGAGAAGACGATCTTGTCGGTGCCGCGCCAGAGCGACGCGTAGTCCTTGATCGCATCCGGCTCGCTCGACGTGTCCCACGTCTCCCACGCGACGAGCACGTCGTACATCCGGCGGCCGAGCAGCATCGTGCCGACGGACCGTTCGATGTCGTTCACGAACGCGTGCACCTCGTCGTCGGGTGCGGCCCAGTCGAAGTTGCCGTTCTCGTCGGCGATGTAGCCGTCGAGGGACGAGAGCATCGAGTAGATGAGCTTCGCCATGGGGGTCAGATTACGAGCGAGGAGCGATTCACTCGCGACGAGCGAGTTCGACGAGCGGAGTCGAGGCGGCGAGGCGCAGGCCGCGAAGCAGGCCGAGCCGAGCGCGACAACTAGTGCGCCGCGATGTCTTCCTTCAGCGGACGCGCGCTGTGCACGACCGGGATGCGCAGGAAGTTGTAGGGCGGCGGCGGCGACGGCGTCGCCCACTCGAGCGTGTCGGCGGTCCATGGGTCATCGTCGGCGACCTTGCCCCGGTTCATGAGGATGTTCCAGAAGTAGTTGAAGAGGAAGAGCAGCACCGACAACGCGATGATGTAGACGCCGAGCGTCGCGATGAGGTTGAGCAGGCCCCACTCCGGCGACTGCACGTAGTGGTACGTGCGGCGCGGCATGCCCTCGAGCCCGAGCTGGTGCATCGGGTAGAAGGCCATGTTGAAGCCGATGAAGAACGTCATGAACTGGATCGTGCCGAGGCGCTCACTGAGGAGCCGCCCGCTCATCTTCGGGATCCAGTAGTACGCGGCCGCGAAGAAGGTGAAGAGCGCGCCGCCGACGAGCACGTAGTGGATGTGCGCGACGACGTAGTACGTATCCGAGAGCTGGATGTCGACCGGCACGGATCCGAGGAACACGCCCGAGATGCCGCCGATCGTGAAAACGGCGATGAAGCCGAGCGCGAAGAGCATCGCCGTTTTGTAGCGAATGGCTCCGCCCCAGATCGTGCCGAGCCACGAGAACACCTTCACGCCGGTCGGCACCGCGATGAGCATCGTCGACGACATGAAGAAGATCTGCAGCGCCGGGTCGATGCCCGCGACGAACATGTGGTGCACGAAGACGCCGAACGAGAGGAAGCCGATCGCGACCGACGAGTAGGCGATCATCTTGTAGCCGAAGATCGGCTTCTGCGAGAACACCGGAAGCACTTCGGACACGACCCCGAAGCCGGGCAGGATCATGATGTAGACCTCGGGGTGCCCGAAGAACCAGAAGAGGTACTGCCACAGCAGCGGGTCCGCGCCCTCGGTCACCGAGAAGAAGTTCGTCCCCGCCATGCGGTCGAAGAGCAAGAGCACACCCGCGACGGTGAGGAACGGCATCGCCAGCACGAGCAGGAAGCTCGTGACGAGCACGCTCCATCCGAACAGGGTGAGGCGATGGAACGTCAGACCCGGGCAGCGCAGCGCGAAGATCGTCACGATCATGTTCAGCGCGCCGAAGATCGACGAGAAGCCGAGGATCGTGAGACCGAGGATCCACAGGTCGACGCCGTGGCCGGGCGAGAACGGCTTCGACGCGAGCGGCACGTACGACGTCCAGCCCGCGGCCGGCAGGCCGAAGATGAAGGACGAGTAGAGGACGATCGCGCCCGCGACGAGTAACCAGTACGACAGCGCGTTGAGGCGCGGGAACGCCATGTCCCGCGCGCCGATCATCAGCGGGATGATGTAGTTCGCGAAGCCCGTCCACACCGGCACGACGAACAGGAAGACCATCGTCGTCCCATGCATCGTGAACGCCTCGTTGTACTGCTCCGGTGTGAGTAGCTTGCCGTCGGGGACCGCGAGCTGCGTGCGGATGCCCATCGCGAGGAGCCCACCCATGAGGAAGAAGAAGAAGGTCGTCGCCACGTACATGATGCCGATCTTCTTGTGATCGACGGTGGTGATCCACTCCATGAGGCCCGAGTAGCCGGGCCGCGCGACGGGGAACGTCCGTTCGGCGGTCGTCATCGTGACCATTCCAGCGGCGCGACTTGGGAGTGTCAAATGTGCGCGGCGGCCGCGCGCTCGGCGCCTCGAGGCAGCGCTAGGATGACGGCGGCCAAAGGTGCGACTGATCCATCGAGCGACGGCGATCTTCGTCGCGGCAAGCCTTGCGGCCTGCGGGCCGCAGACACCGTCGGCGAGCGACGCACGCACCATCACGATCGAGATGCGCGACTTCGCATTCTCCCCTGAGTCCTTGAGGCTGCGCGCAGGCGAGCGTGTCACGCTCGCATTCACCAACGTCGGCAAGGTCGAGCACGAGTTCATGGCCGGGACCGACTCGGTCTACGGCAAGGGCTACGTCAGCGATTGGCTTGCCGATGTCCATGTCGATCTTCCCGCCGATCACGGGATGGATCACGCCGGCAAGACTCTGCGCGTCCCCCCGAACACCACGCGGACACTGACGTTCGTCGTCCCGAGCCACGGCGGCGTATTCGAGTTCGGCTGCTTCGTCATCGGACACTACGAGCTGGGGATGCATGGCAGGCTCGTCGTCGACGTCGCGGCGCCGCCCGGCGGTACAGCGGAACACCACTCGGGAGGCCCGACGCCGCCGAGCGCGGCACCGACGCACGCGCCGATGGACGACGACGGCGAGGGCCACTGACTCTCGCGCCGGTTTAGCGCGTTCGGACGACGAGCAGCCTGTCCTGCCCGCTCATCGCGCCCCAGACCTCACCCGGCCGCCCGAGCAGCTGGCGCACGGCGGCGTTCGGAGCGGAATGGGGCAACGAGGTGAAGCTCTGTGTCACGGGATCGAAGCGGACGAGCGCGTTCGCGCCGAAGTCAGTGAGCCAGACGATGTTGTTCTCATCGACATACACGGCATATGCCATCGGGTTCGGCCCGGGGAGCGTCCACTCGACCCAGCCGTACGACGGCTGCGTGGGTGCGGATGTCGCCGTGCATGCACCCATGACCGGGCACTCGACCGGCGGAGTGCTCGGCGGCGGCGGGCGGTAACGCGCGACACGGCCGGCGTTCCATTCGCTCACCCAGATCGCGCTCTGTGAGTCACACCACACGCGACGCGCTCCCTGGCGTGCGGTGGGCGGATCGATGACCAACGCCTCACCGGTCTCGACGTCGATGCGTGCGATGAAGCTGTTCGCGAGCGAGGCGTAATACACGCTGCCGTCGGGGCACGTTGCGATGCCGTACGGTCCGTTGCCGCGCGGCGAGTTGTAGACGGTCATCGCGCCGGTGCGTGGATCGAGACGTCCGTAGATGCCGCTCTGTCCCGTGAACCAGAGCGTGCCGTTCTTGTCGAACGTCGCCGTGTTGAGGTTCGCGTTGCCGCGACCCGCGGGCAGCGCGTACCGCGTGACGGCCTTCGTCTTCGCGTCGACGCGCACGATCGCGTTGAGCCCACCGTCGGTCACCCAGGCGTTCCCGTCCGGACCGACGATGACGCCGTGCGGCGCGGATCCCGTGCCGAGCTTGGTCATCTCGTACTCGCCGCTGTCTGGATCGAGCCAGCCGAGCTCGCCGGTGCGCTGCGCCGTGTACCAGACGCCGCCGTCGGCGGCGGGCGCGACGTCGTGAGGACCCTGGCCTGCGCCGACCTTGAACTCGGTGATCGCGAGCGTCTGCGGCGCCTTCGCCGCTGTCGCGCTCGGCGCGGCCGGCGCGGCGGTGGCCGGCGTGACCGTCACGACCGCCACAGGGGTCGGTGATGCGGGCTGAGGCGTGCCCGAGGAGCCCGGCGGGGCCCCAGCACACGCCGCCAGGGCGAGCGCGGCGACCGAGAGGAGTCGATGCACCTCCTGAGCCTAGACGCGCTTGGTACGATGGAGTCCATTCCCACCCCCCGGGGGAGGGGGTGCGATTGGAGGTCCAGGGTGAAGGCAGAGAAGAGCGACCTCGACGCGCGCCTGGCGTCGATCGAAGGTCACATCAAGGGCATCCGCAAGATGGTCGAGGACGACACGTACTGCGTCGACGTCCTGAAGCAGACCTTCGCGATCGAGCGCGCGCTCCAGAAATTCGAGGCCGAGCTCCTGCGCGGACACCTGTCGACCTGCGTGCCGACCGGCTTCAAGCAGGGACGGAACGAGGCGATGATCGAAGAGCTCACCGACCTGTTCGCGCTGTCGCGCAAGTGACCACGACCGCGGCGAGCGTCGCGAAGCGCGAGCTCGCGATCACCGGGATGACCTGCGCCTCGTGCGTGCGCTCGGTCGAGGGGGCCCTCGCGGGCGTGCCCGGCGTCGTGTCCGCCGAGGTGAACCTCGCGAACGAGCGCGCGACCGTCCGGCTCGACCAGGCGACGGAGCTGCCGACGCTCGTGAAAGCGGTCGAGCGCGCGGGCTACGGCGCGCTGGTCATTCCCGAAGGCGACGCCGCGCGCGCCGCCGCGGTGGAGGATGAGCGCGCGCTCCGCATCCGCTACGTGGACTCGCTGCGGCGCAGGCTCATCGTCGCGGGGACGCTCGCGGCGCTCGCCGTCGTGCTTTCGATGGCGTCGATGGTCTTCCCCGAGCTCGAGCACGCGGACTGGCGCGCGTACGCCCTGTTCGCGCTCGCCACGCCCGTGCAGCTCTGGGCGGCCGCACCGTTCTACCGCGCCGCCTGGAACGCGGCGCGCCACGGCACGAGCAACATGAACACGCTCATCGTCGTCGGCACGACCGCGGCGTATGGGCTCTCGGTCGCGGCGACGTTCCTCCCGAATCTGTTCTTCGCGAACGGCCTCGAGCCGCACGCGAGCCTGTACTACGAGACCTCGAGCGCGATCGTCGCGCTCGTGCTCGCCGGGCGGTTCATGGAGGCGCGCGCCCGCGCGCACACCGGCGACGCGATCCGCTCGCTCCTCGCGCTCGGCGCGAAGACGGCGCACGTCCGCCGGCCGGGCGGCGCCGAGGAGGACGTGCCGATCGACCAGCTCAAGGTCGGCGACGTCGTCCTCGTGCGGCCCGGCGAGACGATCGCGGTGGACGGCCTCGTCCTCGCGGGATCGTCCTCGGTCGACGAGTCGATGCTCACGGGCGAGTCGATGCCCGTCGAGAAGGAGGCGGGCGCGCGCGTCACCGGCGGCACGCTCAACGGCACGGGCGCGCTGCGCGTGCGCACCATGCGCGTCGGCGCCGACACCACGCTCGCGCAGATCGTCCGTCTGGTCGAGGACGCGCAGGCGTCGAAGGCGCCGATCCAGCGCCTCGTCGACGATATCGCCGCGGTCTTCGTCCCGGTCGTGTTCGTGATCGCGGGCCTCACGTTCGTCGCGTGGTTGTTGTTTGGTCCCGAGCCGCGCGTGACCTATGCACTCACGGCGTTCATCGCCGTCCTCATCATCGCGTGCCCCTGCGCGCTCGGGCTCGCGACGCCGACGGCGATCATGGTCGGCACGGGACGCGGTGCCGCGCGCGGGATCCTCATCAAGAGCGCACTCGCGCTCGAGGCCGCGCAGCGCGTCACGGTCGTCGCGTTCGACAAGACCGGAACGCTCACGATCGGCCGGCCGAAGGTGACCGATGTCCTGGTGTGCGCGGACATCGGCGAGGACGAGGCGCTGCGCCTGGTCGCGAGCGCGGAGCTGCGTTCGGAGCACCCGCTCGCCCGCGCCGTGCTCGAGGCGACTCACGAACGCGGCCTCGTCCCGAGCGAGCCCGAGCGCTTCGAGTCGTTCCCTGGTCAGGGCGTCCACGCGGTCGTCGACGGGCACGATGTGTATGCCGGCAATCGCGCGTTCGCCGTCGCGCACGGCTTCGCCGACCTCGGCGACGGACTCCTTGCGCACCACGAGGCGAGCGGTAAGACCCCGCTCGTCGCGACGCTCGACGGGAAGCCGCTCGCGATCCTCGCCCTCGCCGACGTACCGCGCGCCGCGGCTCGCGAGGCGATCGCCGAGCTCCGCGCGATGGGCCTGCGCACGCTCCTCATCTCCGGCGACACGCAGCGGACCGCCGACGCGATCGCGCGCGGCCTTGGGATCGACGACGTGCGCGCCGGGGTGCGGCCCGAGGGAAAGGCAGCGATCGTCGCGGAGCTCCAACGCGGCGGCGCGAAGGTCGCGATGGTCGGCGACGGCGTGAACGACGCGCCGGCGCTGGCGCAGGCCGACCTCGGCATCGCGATCGGGAGCGGCACCGACGTCGCGATCGCGTCCGCAGGCATCGTCCTCGTCGGCGGCGACCCGCGCGGCGTCCCACGCGCGCTGCGGCTCGCGCGGAAGACCGTCGGCACGATCCGCACGAACCTCTTCTGGGCGTTCTTCTACAACGTCGCGCTCATCCCGCTCGCGGCAGGCGCGCTCTATCCCGTCCTGCGCGTCCTGCTCTCCCCCATCTTCGCCGCGGGGGCCATGGCGATCTCGTCGGTCACCGTCGTCACGAATTCACTGCGCCTGCGCGGCGCGAACATCGATCGATAGATAACGGAGGGAATATGACGAAGCTGCTGGATCCGATCTGCGACATGATCGTCGACATCGCGGAGGCGCGGGATCAGGGCCTCACCCTGGAACGCACCGAGCGCGAATACGCGTTCTGCTCGCAGGGCTGCCTCACGAAGTTCGCGAAGGAGCCCGGGCGGTACATCCCGAAGGTCGAGGCCTGGATCGCCGCCGGTTCGACCGAGACGCACCACGCCGCGCATGCGCACCCCGACGAGCTGCCGGTCATCGATACGGGCATGCGCGAGTGGTACAAGTCGTGTCGCTGCTGCCTGAGCGAGGCGTACCCGAAGGTCGTCGAGGCGCTCGACGCGGAGAAGGTCAGCTGACGCTCGACCGCGTCGCGCTGGCGGCGACGCTCCACTGCCTCACCGGTTGCGCGATCGGTGAGGTGCTCGGGCTCGTCATCGCGACGGCGCTCGGCTGGCACGATCTCCCGTCGATCGCGCTCGCGGTCGTCCTCGCGTTCGTCTTCGGCTACTCGTTCACGCTCGTGCCGCTCGCCCGTTCGGGTCTGTCGTTGGGCGAGGCAGGGCGAGTCGCGTTCGCCGGCGACACCGCGTCGATCGTCATGATGGAGATCGTGGACAACGCCGTCGTGCTCGCGGTCCCGGGCGCGATGGCCGCGGGGCTCGCCGATGCGCTCTTCTGGGGATCGCTCGCGCTCGGCCTAGGGCTCGCGTTCGTCGTCGCGTATCCGGTGAACGTGTGGCTCATCGCCCGCGGGCGCCGCGGCTCGCACATGCACCACTAGGTCCACCGGGATCGAACGCGCTTCTCGTCAGAGGACCGAGCCGCAGCTCGGACAGCGTCCGGCCTTCTCTGACGCGCTCGCACCGCACGAGCGGCAGAGCAGCATCCCGGTCGCGTCGGTCCGCGTGCTGCGCCGGCTCTCGTAGTCGAACGCGGCATCCCAGCGCCGGCGAGCCCGGAGGTCCTCACGGCTGCCGCCGCGCCCGAGGAAGATGCCGAGCACGGCGATCGCCGTGAGCAGCAGCGCCGACCAGACGAGGTCTTCCACTAGCGGTCTCCCCCGCTCGCGCGGAGCGAGCGCGCGACGGCGCGCAGGAACTCGACGTCGTCGGCGACGGTCACGTCGAGCGCGTACGGTCGCACCCGCTGCGCGATCTGCGCCGCGATGCGCGCGCGGTCATTGTTCCTCAGCTTCGCCTCGCGCGAGACGAACTCGCGCACGAGGCGCTGCAGCTCACCAGGCAGCGTGCGCGTCTCGACGGCCTTGCCGGCTCCGACCGGGCTCATCGTCCGAAGCGAGAAGTAGTCGAGCTGCGGCTTGGGCGCGCGGACGACGTACGTGCCGGCGGCGAGGTCGCCGAGGCGCTGCGAGCGCGGCGTGACGATCACGGTCAGGAGGCCGACCGCGTAGAAGCCGGGCAGGAAGTCGATGATGCGCGCGAGGTTGCGGACGAGCACCGCCGTGAACGTGGCGGGCGAGCCGTCCTCCCCGATGACCCGCAGGCCGTACATGCGCTTCCCGACGGTCTGCCCCTGCCAGAGCCATTCCAGAAGGACGAAGTAGCACCACGTGATGAAGAACGTCACGAGCACGAGCACTCCGGAAAGCGATAGCACGCGGGCGCCGAACAGGTTCAAGGCCTGCTGCCCAAGGAAGAACGACCCCACGAAGATGACTGTCGCGATGATGAAGTCCACGAGCGCGGCGAAACCGCGGTTGCCGCCGCCGGCGAGGTCGTAGCGCAGGATGACGTGATCCGACGTCTCGACCTCGAGCCGACCGAGCTGGACCGCCACGACCTCATGGTAAGTTCGCGACGGTGACGATCGACCGTTTCGTCGAGGATCGCCGCGCTCGTTGGGCGCGGCTCGGTCACCTCGTGTCGTCGGCGCGCGGCGGCGTGCGGCGACTGCAGGCCGACGAAGTGCTGGAGCTCGGCCGCCTCTATCGCGCGACGACGTCGGACCTCGCGACCCTGCGCCGCGACTTCCCGCACGACGTCGCGACGGAGCGGCTGAACGACCTCGTCGCCGCGGCCCACGCGCTCGTGTACAGCGAGGCGCCGACGAGCCGGCGACGCCTGCGGCGCTTCATCGCGCGAGAGCTGCCGGGAGCGGCGCGCGCACAGCTGCGCTGGACGCTCGTCGCGTTCGGCATCACCGTCGTGTTCGCGCTCGCGACGTTCGGGCTCGGCCTCGCGTTCCCCGAGATCGCCGCGAACTCGCTCCCGCCGGAGACGCGCGAGCAGCTCGCGCAGCACGAGCTCTGGACGGACATCCCCTCGGGGTTCCGCCCGATCGCCGGTCCGCTC
>JBIOUD010000111.1:0-23175 GCA_044866725.1 Candidatus Limnocylindria bacterium
GCCGCGGGCCGGGCGGAGGTCTTCGCGACCGCGTCGGCCGCGGCGAACGCCTCCGCCGCCGCGCGGAAGCTCACCGCGAGCGCCGCCGACATGACCGGGAGCGGCAGCACCTTGAAGGTGCACTCGGTGATGACACCGAGCGTCCCGAGCGAGCCGATGAGGAGCTTGTTGAGGTCGTACCCGGCCACGTTCTTCACGACACGCCCGCCAGCGTGCGCAAGCGTGCCGTCGGCGAGCGCGGTCGTCGTGCCGATGAGCACATCGCGAACGCCGCCGTACCGCGCGCGCCAGAACCCGGTGCTGTTCGCGGCAACGACCCCGCCGATGGTCGCGGTCTCGGCGTGCGGCGGATCGAGCGGAAGGAACTGCCCTTCACGCGCCAGCGCGTCGCGAACTTCACGGAACGGCGTGCCCGCCGCGACCGTGATGGTCAGATCCGCGGGCACGTGCGCGACGACGCCGCGCAGCGCGGTCGTGGTGATGACGACGTCGGTCGGCCCGAGCTCGCCGAGGTAATCCTTCGTGCCGCCACCGCGGACGCGGACCGACCTGCGCTGCGCGCTCGCCTCGCCGAGCGCGAGCGCGCAGTCGTCGTACGAGCTCGGGGTCACGACTTCGCTCGTCGCGTTCATCGCCTACCGACCGCGGCCATGAGCACGGCGTTCAACGCGCTGATCTCAGCTGGAATTCGCGGCAGCGGCCCGGTGTCGGGAAGATCTTTCCCGGGTTCGCGAGCCCGGCCGGATCGAACGCGCGCTTCACGCGGCGCATCGCGGCGAGGTCGTCGGGCGCGAACTGCAGCGGCATGTAGCAGTTCTTCTCCATGCCCACGCCGTGCTCGCCGGTGATCGACCCGCCTGCTTCGACGCACGCGGTGAGGATCTCGAGGCCTGCCTCGTGCACGCGCGGCAGCTCGCTCATATCGGAGAAGAGCACGAGCGGATGAAGGTTGCCGTCGCCCGCGTGGAAGACGTTCGCGATTCGCACCCCGTGCCGCTCGGACACGGCGGCGACGGTGCGCAGGACCTCGGGAAGCCGCGTGCGCGGGATCACGCCGTCCTGCACGTAGTACGCCGGCGCGAGCCGTCCCATCGCCGCGAACGCCCCCTTCCGCCCCGCCCAGAGGCGGTCGCGGTCGTGCGCGTTCTGCGCGCGGCGGAGTGTGGTCGCCCCGTGCGAGCGGCAGATCGATTCGATGCGCTCGGCGGCGTCATCGAGCCCGTCGCGAAGACCATCGACCTCGAGGAGCAGGATGCCGTCGGCGTCGAGCGGATAGCCCGCACCGACGGCCGCCTCGACGGCTTCGGTCGCGAGACGATCCATCAGCTCGATCGCCGCGGGGACGATGCCGGCGGCGATGATCGCCGAGACCGTCGCCGAGGCCTGGTCCATCGACGAGAACGCTGCGAGGATCGTGCGCTTGTCCTCCGGGAGCGGCGTGAGCTTCACGGTGATCTCGGTGACGAGCCCGAGCGTGCCCTCGGACCCGACGAATGCGCCGATGAGGTCGTATCCCTCGGCGTCCTCCGCCTTCCCGCCGAGGCGGACGATCGTGCCGTCGGTGAGGACGATCTCGAGCCCGGTGACGTGATTCGTGGTGACCCCGTACGCGAGCGTGTGCGGGCCGCCGGAGTTCTCAGCGACGTTGCCGCCGAGGGTGCAGGCCTTCTGGCTCGATGGGTCGGGGACGAAGTACAGGCCGTGTGGCGCCGCGGCGGTCGAGAGGTGCAGGTTGATGAGCCCGGGCTGCACGACGGCGCGCCGGTTCGCGACGTCGATCTCGAGGATGCGCGCCATGCGCGCGAACGAGACGACGACACCGCCCTCGACCGGGATCGCCCCGCCCGAGAGCCCTGTCCCCGCGCCGCGCGGCACGATCGGGACGGCGTGCTCGTGGCAGAACCGCGCAAGCTTCGCGACATCCCCGGTGTCGTTCGGCAGCACGACGGCGTCCGGCACCGCGGTGTCGACCGCGCCGTCGTACTCGTAGTTGATGAGGTCCTCGCTCGTGCCGAGGACCTTCGAGTCACCGAGGAGCGCGACGAGTGCATCGATCAACGCGCGACCGCGCATGCCGGCGCGGACGGGCGCGGTGCCGGCGGTCGGCTCCGCCGTCGTCGTCACGCTCCGTCGCGATCGCGAAGGGCGGAGGCAAGCTCCGCGGCGGAGCGCCGGAGCAGCGGGACGAGCTCGAGGCATCGCTGCCGGCTGAGGCGCGACGCCGGCGCGGACACGGAGATCGCGGCCAGCGCGTCGTTCATACCGCCGACGGGCAGCGCGACGCACCGCACACCGTCGTCGTACTCCTCGTCGTCGATCGCGAACCCGCGCTCGCGCGTCTCGTCGAGCGTGCGCCGCAGCGCGTTCGGCTCGACGATCGTGTGCGGCGTGTACTGGCGCAGATCGAGCCGATCGAGGAGCACATCTCGCTTCGCCGCCGGAAGCGCCGCGAGCAGCGCCTTGCCCGCGCCGGTCGCATGCAACGGCACGCGATTGCCGATCGCGGTGAAGAGCCGAACGACCTGCGGGCTCGGCACGGTGTCGATGTACACGGCGGCCATGTCGTCGAGCACCACGAGGTTCGCCGTCTCACGAGTGCTTTCGGTGATCGAGCGCAGGATCGGGCGCGCGCGCTGACGCATCTCGCCGAAGCGCGAACGGCCCTCGCCGAGCGTGGCGAGCTTCGCGCCCGCGTAGTAGCGACTCGTCTCGGCGTTCTGGCGCACGTAGCCGCGTCGCAGGAGCGTCGAGAGGAGCCGGTGGACCGTCGAAACGTGGAGCCCCGTCTGCGCCGCGAGCGAGGTGATGCTCGTCTCGCCATCCGCGGCGGCGAGCGCCTCGAGCAGATCGAGGGCGCGATCGACCGACTGCACGGAACGGCGTGTGCGCTTGGGTGTGAGGACCGCTTCTTTCACGATGTGCGAAATCCCCTTTGCGAGGCGAAAGCATAGCCGTCTTCCGCCTCGGATACTCGAAAGGTGGACCGGACCGATCGCCGAGCCTCGCTCGAAGCCCAGGCGGCCTCCCTGCCGAACTCCCCGGGTGTCTACCTGTTCAAGGACGGGAAGGCCCGAGTTCTCTACGTGGGCAAGGCCGACGTGCTGCGCGACCGCGTCCGGTCGTACTTCGGTCCGAGCCTCGAGGTGCGGCACGTGCGCCTGGTCGAGCGAGCCGAGCGCATCGAGTACGTCGTCACCGGCTCGATCTCGGAGGCCTACCTCCTCGAGAACAATCTCATCAAGCAGCACCGCCCTCGCTACAACATCCGGCTGAAGGACGACAAGTCCTATCCCTATGTGAAGGTCACGCTCGGTGAGGACTTCCCGCGCATCCTGCGCACGCGGATCCTCGGGGATCGCTCGGCGCGCTACTTCGGACCGTTCGCGAACGCGAAGTCGGTCGACGAGTCGCTCGACCTCCTGCAGAAGCTCTTCCCGTATCGCACGTGCAAGCTGCGCATCGACGCGGGTGCGGACGGGCGCGGCAAGACCGTGCCGCCGAGCGCGCTCCCGGGCGGACGACCGTGTCTCCTCTATCACCTGAAGCGCTGCACCGCGCCATGCGTCGGCAACACGACGCGCGAGGAATACCGCACGACGATCGACAAGAGCGTCCTCTTCCTCGAGGGGCGGTATGAGACGCTCGCGCGCGGCGCGAAGACCGAGATGGAGGCCGCGTCCGAGTCGCTCGACTTCGAGCGAGCCGCGGTGCTGCGCGACCGGGTCCGCGCGATCGAGCGGACCCTCGACCGTCAGGAGGTGCACGCCTACAAGGGCGACGACTTCGACGTGCTCGCCGCAGCTATCTCCGAGGGGGACGCCGTGGTCCAGGTCTTTCGCGTGCGCGACGGCACGGTCGTCGGCCGCGATCACTTCGCGCTCGAGGGATCGGAGGGCGCGACGACCGCCGAGGTCATCGCGTCGTTCCTGCGCCTGCACTACGCGCTCGCCGGCGCGCTCCCGCCTGAGATCGTCACGCCGGCGCCGCTGCCCGACAGCGACGCGCTCGCGCAGTTCCTGGCCGCGCGTCGCGATGGGCCGGTCGCGATCCACGTGCCGCAGCGCGGTCGCAAACGCCGGCTCGCTGAGCTCGCCGCGCGCAACGCGGCGGACGCGCTCGAGCAGGAGCGCGTGCGCTGGCTCGCGGACCGCGGCAAGACCGACATCGCGCTCAAGGAGCTCCAGGAGGCGCTCGGCCTCGAGGGCCAGCCGAAGCGGATCGAGTGCTTCGACGTGAGCCACGTCCAGGGGACGAGCGTGGTCGCGTCGATGGTCGTCTTCGAGGACGGGCGGCCCGCGAAGTCGCAGTACCGGCGCTTCCGCGCGAAGGTGCAGGATCGCAACGACGACTTCGCGAACATGCGCGAGACGCTGAAGCGGCGCTTCTACCGGTCCGGGGCCGACGGCGCCGCGTCGCCGCAGGGCTGGGCGCTACCAGATCTGGTCATCCTCGACGGCGGCAAGGGTCAGCTCTCGGCGGGCCTCGACGCGCTCGCCGACGCGGGGCGCCTGCAGATCCCGCTCGCCGCGCTGGCGAAGGAGCGTGAGGAGATCTTCGTCCCGCAGCGCGGCGACCCGATCGTGCTGCCGCGCACGTCGCAGGGCCTGTACCTCGTACAGCGCATCCGCGACGAGGCACACCGGTTCGCCGTGACGTACCACCAGCAGCTCCGCTCGAAGCGAGCCATCCGGTCGGTCCTCGACGACGTGAGCGGTGTGGGCCCCGCGAAGAAGCGAGCGCTGCTGAAGCGGTTCGGCTCGGTGCGCGGGATGCGCGAGGCGCCGGAGGCCGATCTCGCGGCCGTCGCCGGGGTCGGACCGGCGCTCGCGAGGCGCATCAAGGACGCCCTCGACACGTAGCGACGGCGGCCGTCGGCCGTCACCTCATCGTTTCGCAATCCTCACTACATATCTGTCAGTTCGCCTTGACTTTCCATGAGGTCGGCGCGCATCTTCGATGCATGGCCAATCCAGTGGTCGCGCGATGCCCCATCTGTTCGGAACAGCTGCGCGTCGTGCGACTGGAATGCGAGAGCTGCGGGACGCGCATGGAAGGCTCGTTCTCGCTGGGGCGGTTCCACGCGCTCGCCCCGGAGCAGCTCGAGTTCCTCGAGGTCTTCATACGCGCGCGCGGCAACTTCAAGGACGTCGAGCGAGAGCTCGGCATCTCGTACCCGACGGTGCGCTCGCGCCTCGACGCGGTGATCCGCGCGCTCGGTTTTCCATCGCAGGCCGAGCCGGACCGCGAGGCCGAGCGGCGCAAGGAGATCCTGCGCGAGCTAGCCGAGGGGCGCATCGCTGCCGATGACGCCGCCAATCTTCTCGAGACGGAGCACCTCAAGTGAGCGACGAAGAGCGCAAGGACGAGCGCGAACAGGATCCCGAGCGGACGGAGCCGTCGGGCAGCGGTGAGTCCTCCGAAGGTGATAGTCGGCCGGACTGGTCGCGCTTCGACCCGCACGCCGGCGAGCGCGAGGCGCGGCGTCAGGCTCGCGATGCTTTCGACGCGGCGCGCGAGGCCGCCCGCGCCGCTCGTGACACTGCGCGCGACGCCGCACGCGAGGCCGAGCGCGCCGCCCGTGAGTCGATGCGCGACCGCGAACGCGCGGAGCGGGTCCGAGAGCGTGCCGAGCGTGAGCGCGAACGCGCGCAACGGCACGAAGAGCGCGAGCGCCATCGCGAGGAGTGGCGCCACCACTTCCAGGCCCCGGGCGTGCGTGTCGAGATCGATTCCGAGGGCTTTGCGTCGAAATTCCTCAAGGGCTTCGTCAGCGACGCGACCGGCGAGGCGTACGACGAGACCGTGAGCGAGACGTTCACCTTCGACAAGATGCCGCGCCTTCGCGTTCGGAACATCTCCGGCGCGACGGTCATCCGCACCGGTGAGGCCGGGAAGATCAGCGTCATCGCCAGGAAGCACGTCTACGCGAGCAGTGAGGACCGCGCGAAGCGACTGCTTCAGAACCTCGAGATCCGCATGGAGAAGCACGGCGACGAGCTGCGTGTCGAGCCACACCTGTACGAGCAGGAGCGCGGCTGGGTCGATCTCTTCCGCGGCAAGCGCTTCCGGGTCGACTTCGAGATCACCGTGCCGCAGGAGTGCGGCGTCGACGCGCAGACCGTGAGCGGCGAGCTCACGGTGTCCGGTGTGCGCGGCCCGGTCGAGACGCAGAGCGTTTCGGGCGAGATCGGCCTCGAGGACATCGAGGGTCCGCTCCGCCTGAAGAGCGTGAGCGGTGAAGTGACCTGCCGCCGTTACGTCGGCCACATCGAGGGAAACACCGTCAGCGGCGACATCGTCTTCGACGCGGTCCGCGTGCGCTCGCTCCAGCTGCACACCGTGAGCGGCGACGTCGAGCTCCGCGGCGTGCTCGAGCCGGCACGCGAGCACCGGCTCCGCACGATCAGCGGAGACGTCGAGCTCAGCCTCGCGGATCCCGACCTGACGGTGGAGTTCCGCACCGCGAGCGGCGATCTGGAGTGCGAGATCCCGGCGCGCGTCACGCGTCAGAACCGCAAGGAGTACTCGGTCGGGCTCGGTGACGGCCGAGGGCACGCGGTCGTGAAGACCGTGAGCGGAGACCTCACGATCGGCGCGTCCTCGCTGGACGTGCCGGGTGCCGCGTCGACCGAGGAGCCGCCGGCGCGTCAGGACTGGGCCGAGCCCGCGATGGACGTCGAGCCGCCGATCGAGCCCGAGCCTCCGAGCCCGCCGGAAGACACGAAGGCCCGCGAAGAGATCAAGAGCGTCCTCGACAAGCTCGCGAAGGGCGAGCTCGGCGTCGACGACGCCGCGGCCGCGCTCGATGCCGCAAGGAAGGGACGCTGATGCCGACCGAGGAGGGGAAGCAGGTCCTGCGCCTTCTTGCTGAAGGGAAGATCGACAGCGAGCAGGCGTACCGGCTGCTCCGCGCGCTCGGCGACATCGACGACGGCGCGAAGTCGCCGCCCCCACCGCCGCCGCCGCGCGCGCCCGGCGCGCCACCCGGCACGCGCGGTCGCATCCTCCGGATCCGCGTCACCGAGGGCAGCGAGCAGAAGGTCAATGTCGCGATCCCGCTCGCGATCGCGCGGATCGGCAAGATGAAGCTTGGCTCGAGCGGGCTCGTGCGCGGCCATCTGTCGAAATTCGGCATCGATCTGGATGAGCTTCTCCGCTCGATCGATTTCCCGGGCCGCATCGTCGACATCGCCGACGACGAGGATCGGGTAGAGATCTTCGTCGAATGAGACTGGACGGCGCGCGCGAGGGCGCCGGCCCGGCGGTCGAGGCCAGAGGTCTCATAAAGGAATTCGAGAAGGGACGTCGCACGATCTGGCAGCGGCTGCGCCGCGAGCCCGATCGCCGGACGACGTTCCGGGCCGTGAATGGCATCGACCTCAGGGTCGAGGCCGGCGAGATCTTCGGGCTCCTCGGGCCGAACGGCGCGGGCAAGACCACGACGATGAAGATGCTCGCGACGCTCCTCGTGCCGACCGAGGGAACCATCACGGTGCTAGGCATCGATGCCGCGAAGGACCCGCGCAAGGTGCGTGCGCGTCTCGGCGCGATGCTCTCGGGCGAGCGGAGCCTGTACTGGAAGCTCACGGCGCGCGAGAACCTCGAGTACTACGCCGCGCTATATCACGTTCCGCCGAAGGACACGAAGGCGCGCATCGAGAAGAGCCTCGAGGCCGTGAAGCTGCTCGACCGCGCCGACGATTACGTCGAGCGCTACTCGACCGGGATGCGCCAGCGTCTCGCGCTCGCGCGAGCCCTCCTTCCCGACCCGCAGCTCGTCATCCTCGACGAGCCCACCGTCGGTCTGGACCCGCAGTCAGCGCGCGACCTTCGCGATCGCGTGCGCGAGCTGAAGCGCCAGGGCCGGACCGTGCTGCTCACCACGCACTACATGGAGGAGGCCGACCAGCTCTGCGACCGGATCGCGATCATCGATCACGGTCAGATCGTCGCGCTCGACACACCGGCCAACCTCAAGCGCCGCATCCGCGCCGAGGAGGTCGTCCGACTGGAGATCGGTTCGTCCATGGACGACGCGACGCTCCTCGCGCGGCTCGGCAAGACCGCGGCGATCGCGCGGAGCGAGCGCCACAACGGGACGCTCTCGATCACGGCGCACTGCGCCTCAGCGCGGGACTTCGTCCCGGCGGCGTTCGACGCCGCGCAGAGCATGGGCGCGACGATCCAGCACGTCGAGGTCGTGCCGGTGTCGCTCGAGGACGTCTTCATCTCGCTGACCGGCCGCGCCCTGCGCGAATGACCGGATCGCTCGTCGCGGCCGATCTGCGCGCGCTCGTCGCGTCCGCGCGATCGCAGCTGCGGATCATGCGTCGCTATCCGACGGCGTTCATCGGCCAGATCTTCTGGCCGGTCATGCTGCCCGCGGTGTGGGTCCTCATCGGCCAGGCGTACTCCGGCGGTGGCGATCCCCGGGCGATGGCCGCGTTCGAATCGCGCTCGGGGACGACGAGCATCACCGTCTTCATCTTCGTCGGCTATGCGATGTACATGTGGCTCTCGTCGCTCCTCTGGGGTCCGGGGACCGCGCTGCGCCGCGATCAGATGACCGGCACGCTGGAAGCGGTGTTCCTGACCCCTGTCTCCCGATTGGTCCCATTGTTCGGACCGACACTCACGAACGTCGTGTGGACCGCGTTCCAGCTCTTCGTCATGGGCCTCGCCGTGTGGCTGCTCTTCGGCGTCGTGCTTCCGCTCGACGGCGCGCTCATCTCGCTGCTCATCGTGGTCGCCGGCCTGCCTGCGATGTACGCGATGGGCTCGCTCTTCGCCGCGGCGGTCCTCCGCTTCGGGGAGATCGGGCCCGCTGTGCAGTTCGTCCGCGGCGCGCTCTCGCTCCTCTGCGGGATCACCTTCCCCATCGTCATGCTCCCGGACTGGGCGCAGGCGACGGCCGCCGCGATGCCGCCGACATACGTTGTCGCCGGCATGCGCGAAGCGCTGCTCAATGGGGCGACGCCGCTCGATCTCGCGCCCGCCGCCGCCATCCTCCTCGTGCTGGCCGTCGTGTTCGGCGTGGTGGCGGTGGTGTTCTTCCGGATCCTCGAGGCGAGCGCGCGCCGCACCGGGATGCTCGGACGGTATTGATGGACGAGGTCCGCGCCGCGCTCGCGGTCGCGAGGAAAGACATTCGGAACGTCTCGCGGTACCGCTTCGTCGTCGCCTCCCAGATCTTCACACCGCTTTACCAGGGCGTCCTCCCGGGACTGCTCTTCGGCGCCTCGTTCGCCGTCGCCGGGCGTGTCGTCGGCCTCGAAAAGACGATCGGGACGGACGACCTCTCGGGGTTCATCTTCCTGGGCGGCGTCATCAGCGCGCTCGTCGCCACCGCCTTCTGGGCGATGGCGATGAGCTTTCGCAACGAGCAGGAGGTCGGCACCCTCGAACCGACGTGGCTCACGCCTACCGGCAAGAGCACGCTCGTCGTCGGTCGCGCGCTGGGCGGCATGTTTTGGTTCGTCTTCAGCCAGATCGCGATCTTTGCGGTGGGCATCCTGTTCTTCGGATTGCGCCTGCGATGGGAGATGATCTACGCGCTCCCGGCGCTGGTCCTTGCGACGATCGCGCTCGTCGGCGTCGCGCACCTCCTCGCGGCCATCGTCTTCATCGTCCGCGATGCGAACCTCTTCATCGACTGCACGAACTTCCTCTTCGCGACCGCGTCAGGCGTGGCGTTCCCGGTCAGCCTTCTGCCCGGCGTCCTCCAGCCGATCGCGTACCTCCTGCCAACGACGTACGCCATGGACATCCTCCGGCAGCATGCCCTCGGCACACCGCCGCTCATCGATCCGCTCCTCGAGTACTCCGGCCTCATCGCCACCACGATCGTGATGTTCCCGCTCGGGCGCTGGGCGTTCGCGCGCGCGGACCACCGCATGCGGGTGCAGGGCACCATCGGCCAGTACTGAACTTCGCTAGGCTGTAGCCCGATGGGCTTCTTCCTCCGGGCGCTCGCCACCGCGATCGCGATCTTCGTCGTGGCGCTCCTGCTGCCGGATCGCATCAAGTGGGGCGCTGTCGACTACGGCATGGGCGAGGCCGGGCGGTATCTCTCGCTCCTCGTGACCGGCCTCGTGCTCGGTCTCCTCAACGGCTTCGTCCGCCCGATCCTGATGATGATCTCGCTGCCGCTGACCTGCCTCACGCTCGGGCTCTTCGCCTTCGTCATCAACGCCCTCATGCTCTACATCGTGTCCGCGATCCCGCAAACCGGCTTCAGCATCGTTGGCTTCAGCGTCAACGGCTTCACGCTCGACGGTCTCCTTTGGGCGGTCATCGCGTCCATCCTCATCTCGCTGATCAGCGGCCTCGTGTCCAAGGTGGTCCACTGACCGACGTCTCGCTTCGCGAGACGGCCGCGCCGCGCTTCGTCGTGGTCACAGGGATGTCCGGAGCGGGGAAGACACAGGCCGTCAAAGTCTTTGAAGATCTCGACTACTACATCCTCGACAACCTCCCGCCTTCGCTCATGCCCTCGGCGCTGGTGGAGTGCCGGCGCGGCGGGCGCGACAAGGTCGCCTTCGTCATCGACGCACGGAGCGGCTCGTTGTTCCGCGACGCGACGCGCTCGCTCGACGCGCTCGCCGCGGCGGGCGACAAGCCGCATCTCCTGTTCTTCGATGCGTCCGACGAGGTCCTCCTGCGCCGTTACAGCGAGACACGCCACCGCCATCCCCTCGAGAGCCGCGGCGGCGTGCAGCCGTCGATCGACGAGGAGCGCACGCTGCTGGTCGAGTTGCGCGCGCGAGCCGACAAGGTCATCGACACGACGAATCTCTCGGTGAAGGACCTCCGCGACACGCTCCACTCGCTCTACGGGACCGGCGCGTCGGCGATGTTCGTCGAGGTCACGAGCTTCGGCTACAAATTCGGGCTGCCGCCGGCGGCCGACCTCGTGTTCGACGTCCGCTTCATGGAGAACCCCTTCTACAACCCGGCGCTGCGCGATCACGACGGCCGAGAGGCGAGCGTGCGCGAGTTCGTGCTCGGCCATCCCGCGACGAAGCAGTTCCTCGAGCACCTCGTGCCGTTCCTGAAGTTCGCGCTCCCACGCTACGAGGATGAGAAGAAGGCGCGCCTGTCGATCGCGTTCGGCTGCACCGGCGGGCGTCATCGCTCCGTCGTGATCGCGGACGAGGTCGCGAGCAGGCTCCGCGCCCTGTGGCCCGGCGACATCGCCGTCGATCATCGGGACGTCGACCGCGTCGAGGTGCGCACGTGAGGCGCGGCGTGACACGCGCCGATCGCTCGCCCCTCTCAGAGGAGATCAAGTCCGAGCTCGCGCGCATCCATCCCTCCGCGTGCGACGCTCGGGTCCTCGCGAGCCTCCTTCCGCGCGCGAAGCATCTCGGCGCGCCCGCGCGGCGTCTTGCGCACTCGACCGAGACAAAGGTGCCGTTCTCGCTGCGCAAGGCGTGCTGCCGGCGCGCGTACCTCCGCGGACTGTTCCTCGCGGGCGGGTCCGTCTCGGCGGGACGCTCGGGCTATCTGCTCGAGCTCCGGCCGCCCCGGGGCGAGGCGACGCGTTCGCGCCAACAGCTCATCGCGGCGCGCCTCGCGCCGACCTCGCGGACCCGTCGCGGGCGGGCGGTGCACACGATCCGGGCGGCCGACGCGATCGCGGCATACCTGCGTCTTGCCGGCGCGACCGAGACGCTCCTGCGCTTCGAATCGCGGCGCGTGTCGCGCGAGGTCCGCGGGCGCACGAACGCCGCGGTGAACGCGGAAGCGGCGAACCTCGCCCGGACGGTCCATGCCGCGCGCGAGCAGGCCGAGGCGATCCGGGAACTCGTGAGAAGCGGGCGCCTCGCGCGGCTTCCGGCCGGCGTGCGCAGCGCCGCGGCTGCGCGCCTTCGGGCGCCGGAAGCCAGTCTCGCGCAGCTCGCGTCGCGGCTCGACGCGACGAAGTGGTCGGTGCGTCAGCGGCTGCGGCGGCTCGTCGACGAGGCGGCGCGTTGACGCGGTTCGTGATCGGCAACTGGAAGATGAATCCGCCGGACACCGACGATGCCGTCGAGCTCGCGAACCTCGTCCACGCGAGCCCGCGCGTCGAGGGCGTGGAGGTCGGCATCGCACCGCCGGCGATCGCCCTCGCGGCGGTGGCGACGGCGCTCCGCGGCTCGCACGTCGCCGTCTTCGCGCAGGACGTGCACTGGGAGGACAAGGGCGCGTTCACCGCCGGCACGAGCGTCTCGATGCTTCGCGGCCATGCGGTCGGCTCGATCGTCGGGCACTCAGAGGTGCGCCGCGACCTCGGCGACGACGATCTCCGTGTCTCGAAGAAGCTCGCGCGCGCGATCTCCGCTGGGCTGCGGGTCGTGCTGTGCGTGGGCGAGAGCGAAGCGCAGTTCCTCTCGGGCCAGGCGGAGGCCGTGCTCGCGAAGCAGGTCGCGGCCGACGTCGCGCCGCTCACCGCCGCGCGCGAAAAAGCCGCCGCGCTCGTGATCGCGTACGAGCCGATCTGGGCGATCGGCACCGGGCGTCCGGCCACCGCGGCGCACGCGTCGACGGCCGCGCGCGTCATCCGCCACGCCCTCGAGGTCGCGGGTCTCCCGCCTGCGACGCCGATCCTGTACGGCGGCAGCGTCACCGCGGCGAACGCGCCGGAGTTCGCGGGGGCGAAGGGGATCGACGGCGCGCTCGTCGGCGGCGCGTCGCTCAAGGCCGAAGAGTTCGCGGGCATCGTGCGGGCGTTCGCCTAGATGGCGTACCGCCCCGTCGTGCTCGTCGTGCTCGACGGGTGGGGCATCGCACCGGACGGTCCCGGCAACGCGGTGTCGCGCGCGAGGACGCCTCGATTAGACGCGCTCTTCACCACGTATCCCCACGCGACCCTCGACGCGAGCGGGCGCGCCGTCGGCCTGCCCGACGGCGTGATGGGGAACAGCGAGGTCGGCCATCTCACGATGGGCGCGGGACTCATCCAGTACCAGGAGCTCGTCCGCATCAACGACGCGATCGCCGACCGTTCGTTCTTCAACAACGAGGCGCTCCTCACGGCAGCCAGGAAGGCGGCAACGGGGACCGTCCACCTGATGGGCCTCCTCTCCACCGGTGGCGTGCACGCGGACGTCGCTCATCTGCGCGCGCTCACCGCCCTTCTGCGGACCGCGGGGGTGAAGCACGTCGTTCACGCGTTCCTCGATGGTCGTGACATGCCCCCGCGGAGCGCGCTCGAGCTCATCGGCAAGGTCGACGCGCCGATCGCCACGGTCCAGGGCCGCTACTGGGCGATGGACCGCGACAAGCGCTGGGAGCGCACAACTCGCGCGTACGCAGCGATCGTCGACGCCGACGCGCCCTCCGTGCGATCGGCCGAGGAGGCCATCCGCCAGTGCTATGCGAAACCTGATTGCGGTGACGAGCTCATGGAGCCGCGCATCCTCGGCGGGGGACGGCGCATCGAGGACCGCGACTCGGTCATCTTCTTCAACTTCCGCCCAGACCGCGCGCGTCAGCTGACCTGGGCACTCATGCAGCCAGACTTCACGGGTTTCACGCCGAAGCGCCGACCGCGCGACCTCACGTTCGTGACGATGACCGATTACAAGGTCGATCTGCGCAGCGTGCGCGTCGCGTTCGCCCAGCAGGACGTCACGCCGCTCGCGAAAGACCTCGCCGATGCCGGCATGACCCAGTTCCACACCGCGGAGACGGAGAAGTACGCGCACGTCACCTACTTCTTCAACGGCGGCCACGAGCCGCCATACAAAGGAGAGGAACGCGAGCTCGTGCCCTCGCCGAAGGTCGCGACCTACGACCTGGAGCCCGAGATGAGCGCGGCCGGGGTCGCCGACGCGCTGGTCCGCGCGATCGGCAGCGGTCGTTTCGATTTCGCGATCGTGAACTTCGCGAACCCGGACATGGTCGGCCACACCGGCGACATCGCGGCGACCGAGCGCGCGATGATCGCGACCGACGCCGCGGTCGGGAGGTGCGTCGACGCGGTGCTGGGAGCGGGCGGCGCGGCGCTCATCACCGCCGACCACGGGAATGCGGAAGAGATGCTGTTCTCCGACGGCAGCAGGAACACGCAGCACTCGATCAACCCCGTGCCCGTCGTCGTCGTCGCGAAGGACGCCGCGCGCCTCCGGGTGCGGGACGGGGGCCTTCAGGACATCGCACCGACGCTGCTCGAGCTGCTCGACATGTCGAAGCCCGCGCGGATGACGGGGTCGTCGCTGCTCTCGAGTTCGAAGTGATCCGTCCGCGCGTCGCGTGGGCGGCGTACGCGGTGGCCGCAGCCGGCCTGGCCGTGTTCGGGATCTGGCACTGGATCTGGGCGATCGCACTGCGAGGGCCGGTCCTCTACGGCGAGGGTGCGGTGGCGAACGCCGCGATCCTCGCGCGTGACCGGCTCGAGTACGCGGCCGGCGCACGCTGGGGAGACGTCACGCCGATCTTCACGGCAGCAAATTACCCACCGCTGTACCTACATCTCGCGGCGATGGGTGACGACCCATTCGTCACGGGCCGCGTTGTGAGCGTTATCGCGACGCTGTTCGTCGCGGGTGCGATCGCATGGCGTGCCAGGACCGCAGGGTGGCTGATCGCCGCGGCGCTCGCGCTCGCGTGGCTTAGCTCCGTCCCGGTGATTCAGTGGGGCAGCGCGATCAAACCCGACCTGGTCGCGCTCGCGCTGACGGTCGGCGCAGTGATGGCCGTCGATCTCCAAAAGCCGCGCCACACGCTCGCCGGTGCGGTCATCGGGCTTGCCGCGATGGCGAAGCCCACCGCACTTCTGCCTGCGGTCGCGATGTTCGTCTTCGTCGCCCGGCGCGATCCGCTCGCAGCCCTTCGCGCCCTCGGCGCAGGTCTCGCTGCCGCGTTCGCGTCGAGCGTGCTCACGCACGGGTTCGATAAGAGCGTGAAAGTGCATGTCATCGACTGGAACGCGCTGGCGTGGCGCGCCGACCTCGCGGCGTCGCTCTTGCTCCTTGCGCTCGCGGTCCTCGTCGTGCCGATCGTGGCGATCGCGCTGACGCGACCGAGCACGACGATCGTCACGGCGTACGCCATTGGAGCCTTCGGGGTGGTGCTCTTGGGTGGACGCGAAGGCGCGACGATCAACTACCTTCTGGATCTTTCCGCCGCGCTCGCTCTCGGACTCGCAGGTCGCGCGTCAGTCCTCGCGAAGGGAGTGAGCTACCCGATCGCCGCGCTCGTCCAGGCAGCGGTGGCCGTCCTCATTCTCAATCCCCTCGGCCTCATTCCCGGACGCCCGGTCACGACCGGCGCGTGGAGCGATCCCGCGCGCTATGAGGCCGTTCATGCGATCGGCGGCACCCTGCTCGTCGAGGACAGCGGCCTCCTCGTGCGTGATGGTCGGCAGCCCGTCGTCGACGACGTGTTCCTCTGGTCGCGGAATCGCGCGCGTGAGGTCGGCGCCGGGCTCTCGTTCCTCGAGGGCAAGGTCCTGCTCGACGCCGTCCGGGCCGGGCGCTTCGACGCTGTCGTGACAGAGGTCGACCTCGCGACCCTCGACGCGATCGGAGGTTACGAGCGGCAGCGCTGGCATCCGGATCTGGTGGCCGCCGTCCTCGAGCGATACGCGCTCCAGCCGTCCCCCGACCGCCACCCCGGCTCGATCTTCATCTACGCACGCCGCTAGCCCTTACAATTAGCGCATCCCATGGATCTTCTACAGGTGGCGCAGATCGTCATTGCCGTCTCGGTAGGCGCGTCGATCCTGCTCCAGGCCCGCGGCACGGGACTCTCGTCGACGTTCGGTGGCGAGTCGACGGCGTATCGCAGCCGGCGCGGTCTCGAGCGGACGCTCTTCCGCCTCACGATCGTGCTCATCGTCGTGTACGTCGTGATCTCGCTCGTGGGAGCCCGGAGCGCGAGCGCGGTCTAGGTGACGGCGCGCGACAAGTTCATCGTTGTCGCGCTGATCGCCCTCTTCGCGGTGGTCAGCGTGGGCGCGGTGTACCTCGATCAGGCAGAGCGCACCGGGATCGTGCCCGCCGACGGCGGCACGTACATCGAAGGGGTCCAGAGCTCGGCGCAGTACCTCCAGCCGATCCTCGCGTCCACCGACGTGGACCAAGATGTCGTCCGCCTCGCCTTCGCCGGTCTCACGCAGCTCGATCGCGACGGCACCGTTCGGCCTGACCTGGCCACGTTCACGACCGAGGGCGACGGAAAGATCTGGACGTTCACGATCCGTTCGGACGCGAAGTGGCATGACGGCCAGCCCGTGACTGCCGCGGACGTCGTCTACACCGTGTCGCTCGTGCAGGACAAGGGTTACGTCGGGATCTTCAGCGATGCCTTCCGCGGCGTGAAGGTCGACGCGGTGAGCGCGCGGGTCGTGCGCTTCACGCTCCCCGAGCCCTTCGGGCCATTCGCGACGAACACCACGCTGCCGCTCATGCCCGCCCACAAGCTGAGCGGCGTCTCGTACAACGACCTCGCACGGAGCTCGTTCAACCAGCGGCCCGTCGGCGCCGGCCCGTTCCGCGTCGTAGAGACCGACGCGCGCCAGGTCGTCCTCGCGCGCAACGACGACTACTACAAGGTGCGACCGGAGCGCACGCGACCGTGGATCGACCGCATCGTGCTGCGCGCGTACCCGAGCGCATCCGAGGCGCTGACGGCGCTGCAACGTAGGGAGATCGACGGGGTCGGTGGGCTGTCGACCGAGGATGCCGTCCGCGCGCGGACCTACAAGAACGTCTCGCTGTACAGCTTCCCGACGCCGGACTACGCCGCGCTCTTCTTGAACGTCCGCCCGGGAAAGACCACGTTCCGCGATCGCGCCGTGCGTCAGGCGATCGCGACCGCGATCGACAAGGGGAAGGTCCTTGACGTGGCCGTGGACGGTCGCGGGAGCGTCGCCGACGAGCTCGTGCCGCCGACATCATGGGCGTATGTGCGCGACATCAAGCGCTACGACTACTCGATCGAGGAGGCGACCGCGCTTCTCGATGGCGCGGGCTGGACCGATCACGACGGCGACACCGTGCGTGACAAGGACGGCGTGGCCCTCGCGTTCGCGATCAGCACGTCGGACGAGCCGTCTCGCGTCGCGGCCGCGGTGCAGATCGCTGACGACCTCCGCCAGCTGGGCATCGTGGCGCAGCTGAAGGCGGTGCCGTTCGCGACGCTCATCGACAAGGTCGTCCCTGAGCGTTCGTTCGACGCGCTGCTCATCGGCATCAGCGGCGGCGGTGACCCGGACCCGTACGCGCTCTTCCACTCGAGCGAGATCGCCGACCCGGGACACAACTTCTCGGGCTACTTCACGCTTCCGCTTGATCGCGCGCTCGAGAACTCGCGGCGCACGTCCGATCAGGCGAAGCGGCTCGAGCTCATCACGCCCGTGTTCCAGGCCGTCGCGACCGAGTCGACGGTGATCTTCCTCTACTTCCAGGACTACCTCTACGCGCAGAGCACACATGTGCAGGGTCTGCGCATCATGCCGATCACCGCTCCGAGTGACCGCTTCTGGAATTCATACGACTGGTACGTGAAGACCGCGATCAGGCGTTAGTCAGTGCCGAAGGGGGGATTTGAACCCCCATGCCCTTTCGGGCGCTAGCCCCTGAAGCTAGTGCGTCTGCCATTTCGCCACTTCGGCTGGACGACCCATTTTATCGCTCGTCGTGATTCCCGCGGCAGCGGCACACACCAAGACCTCTTACCATCGCCGCCGTGCCGAAACGCCCCGCAAAGAGCGTGTGGATATCCATCGACATGGAAGGCATCGGCGGCGTCGCGACCTATAGCCACGTGATGATGCAGGGTGTCGAGTACGAGCGCGCGCGCAAGTGGATGGCCGACGAAGCGAACGCCTGCATCGAAGGCGCCGCGAACGGCGGCGCGACGAAGTTCTGCGTGAACGACTCGCATGGCGGCATGCACAACATCTTCGCCGACGACGTCGACCCGCGTGCCGAGCTCCTCGTCGGGACCGCGAAACCGTGGAGCATGGGCCAAGGCATCGACGGCGGATACGACACGTGCTTCTTCGTCGGCTATCACGCGCGCGCCGGTCATCGCAGGGGCGTGCTCGACCACACCTACGCAAGCCGCGCGATCTACGAACTGCGGCTGAACGGGAAGCCCGTCGGCGAGACGACGCTCAACGCGTACCTCGCCGGCTACTTCGGTGCGACGGTCTCGCTCGTGGCCGGCGACGACGCGACGTGCGCGGAGGCGCGTCAGTTGCTCGGTCGCGACGTCGTCACCGTCACCACGAAGGACGCGGCGGGACGTTTCGCGGCGAAGATGAGGCACCCCTCGATCGTCTGCGACGCGCTGCGCGACGGCGCCGAGCGCGCGGTCGCTGCGGACCGGAAGCCGCTCGTCGCGAAGGGCAGTAACGAGGTGGAGCTCCTGTTCCTCACGTCGGCGATGGCCGACATGGCAGAGCTCATCCCGGGGTCGCGACGGTCGGGTGCGCGCAGTGTGGCGTTCGCGGCGCGCGACTACCTCGAGCTTTACAAGACGATGCTCGCGATGGTGCGGATCGCACCATCCGCGGTGCCTCCCGAGCAGTCATAGCCGCGGGCGTGGAGCGCGCTGAGGTCGTCATCGTCGGCGGTGGCGTGCTCGGCGCGTCGATCGCCTACCACCTCGCGACGAAGGGCGTGCGCGACGTCGTCGTTCTCGAACGCGACCGCCTCGGCGCCGGTTCGACGACGCGCAACGCCGGCGGCGTTCGGCTGCAGTTCTCGACCGAGATCAACGTGCGTCTCTCGCAGCGCTCGATCCCGCATTTCGAGCGGTTCGCCGAAGAGATGGGCGTAGACCCGGACTTCCACCAGGTCGGCTACCTCTTCCTCATCACGTCAGATCGCGACGTGGCGGCGTTCGAGCGATCGCTCGCGCTCTGGTCGCGTCTCGGCGTGCCGGCGCGCCGGCTCGACGGCGACGGAGTTCGCGAGCTGTTCCCCGAGTTACGTGCCGACGACGTGCGCTTCGCGACGTACTGCGAGAAGGACGGATACCTCGACCCGAGCTCGCTGCTGAACGGCTACGTCGCGCGCGCGCGGGAGAAGGGTGTCCGCTTTGACGAGGCGCGCCCCGCCACGAGCATCGAGCACCGGAGCGGCGCCGTGACCGCGGTAGGCACCCCAGCCGGGCCGATCGCGACCGAGACCGTCGTGAACGCCGCGGGCCCGTGGGCCGGGCAGGTGGGGAAACTCGCGGGCATCGACCTCCCGATCACGCCGCTCCGACGACAGATCTTCGTCACCGATCCGGTGAGGGGCCTCGAGCGCGAGTTCCCACTCACCGTCGAGATGGCCACCTCCTTTTATTTCCACCGCGAGTCCGGTGGCGTCCTCATGGGGATGGCCGATCCGGCAGATAAACCGAGCTTCGACGACTCCATCAACTGGGACTTCCTCCCGGCGATCGTGGAGCGCGCGCTCGACCGCGTGCCCGCGCTCGAGACCGCGAACGTGAAGACGGGCTGGGCCGGCTTCTACGAGGACACGCCCGACAAACATCCGATCCTCGGGCGGATCGCTTCGGTACCGGGCTTCGTGAGCGCGGCCGGCTTCTCGGGGCACGGGCTCATGCACGCGCCCGCGGCAGGGGAAGCGATCGCTGAGCTCATCGTGGACGGGAAGACGACGCTCGACATCGGCGCGCTCTCGTTCGAGCGATTCGCGAAGGGCGAGCTCATCCGCGAGCACAACGTCATATGAATGCGCGCAACGTCACATGAACGCGCAGTCTTTGTTCCTCGCGCTCGATCTCGCGCTCGTGATCGGCGCGGTCGTCCTGCTCCTCGTCGTCGTGATCCAGCGCGGACGCTCGCTCGGGTATCTCGCACTCGCGGGCCTTCTCATCGCCCTCGCGTTCGGCGTCTGGTACACGGCGATACGCACGCCGCCCGTTCTTCCTTAACTAGACTGACCTCATGTTCACCCGCGATGAGGTGCGCCTCACGACGCTGTCCACCTGCGCAGGTTGAGGGGCGAAG
This sequence comes from Candidatus Limnocylindria bacterium, assembly GCA_044866725.1. GTDB lineage: Bacteria > Chloroflexota > Limnocylindria > P2-11E > P2-11E > CF-39. Next base: position 19,955 of record JBIOUD010000111.1, read on the forward strand.
CTGGGCCCCGGCCCACTGGCGCAGGTCCTGCGTCCACTCTCGAAGCAAGAGTCGCCGTCCGACCTCCTCGTCGGCCTCGAACGCGCCGACGACGCGGCGGTGTATCTCGTCGCGCCCGACACGGCGATCGTCGAGACGCTCGATTTCTTCCCGCCGATCGTCGACGATGCGTACGCCTCCGGCGCGATCGCCGCGGCCAACGCGATGTCCGACGTGTACGCGATGGGCGGCGAGGTGCTCTTCGCCTTGCAGATCGCGGCGTGGCCCGAGGACGCGCCGCTCCCGCAGCTCGAACGGATCTTCGCCGGCGCGGTCGACAGCGTGCGTGAAGCCGGCGGCGTCATCGCCGGTGGGCACACGGTCATCGACCGCGAGCCGAAGTTCGGCCTCGCGGTGACGGGGCGGGTGCACCCGCAGCGCATCTTGCGGAAGGACGGGCTACGCGCGGGCGACGCGCTGTGGCTCACGAAGCCCATCGGCACGGGTGTGCTCACGACGGCGCACAAGCGCGGTGCGCTCGCCGCGGAGGACCTCGCATCGACGATCGCGTCGATGGTCGCGCTCAACCGCGCCGCGTCGCGCGCCGCGCTCGAGGCGGGCGTGCACGCCGCGACCGACGTGACGGGCTTCGGGCTCGCCGGCCATGCACACGAGATGGCGGAGCGCTCCGGCGTCGCGGTCCGCATTCGCATGAACGATGTCCCGCTGCTGCCGGCCGCTCGCGATCATGCGGCGACCGGGATCAGCTTCGGCGGGCTCGAGCGCAATCAGTCGCACTACCTCGCGGACGACCGGGTGCGGCTCGACGTCGCTGATGCGGCGCTTCGCTCGCTCGCGCTGGACCCGCAGACATCGGGCGGCCTGCTCGTCGGGGTGCCCGCGCAGCACGCCGAAGCGTGGGATCGTGCGCGCCGCGCGCACGGCGTCGAGGCCGCGAAGATCGGCGAAGCCGTCGGAGGCGCTGGGGTCACGATCGCCGAGTGACGCTCCAGGCCGCGGACGAGGTCGAGCTCGAAGAGGCGCCGGCACCGAGCGAGCGTGCGGCGCAGCTCGCTGGCATGTCACCAATGCGGGCAGCGATCGATCTCGCGTGGCCGAGCATCGTCGAGCAGTCGCTCGCGGCGGCGGGGACCGCGATCATCTTCGCGTTCGTCGGCCACCTCGGCGCGAACGCGACCGCGGGCGTGGGTGCCGCGGGCAACTTCCTCTTCCTCATGTTCCCGGTATGGCGCTCGCTCGCGATCGGGACCGTCGCGATCGTGAGCCGGCGGATGGGGGAGGGCAGGCCGGCGGAGGCCGCGGACGCGACACGCCAGTCGCTGCTGCTCGGAGGGATCGCGGGACTCGCGTTCGGCGTCTTCTTCCTGCTCTTCTCGGAGTCGCTGCTTCGATTGCTCGGCGCGGAGGGGGAGGTGCTCGCCATCGGCACGCCGTTCCTCAAGATGCTCGGCGTCGCGAACGCCGCGGCGACCGTGTGGCTCATCGGCACGTCCGCGATGCGCGCCGCCGGCGACACCCGAACGCCGATGTTCCTCGCGATCGCGAGCGTCGGGCTGAGCGTCGTTCTCGCGTACCTGCTCATCGATGTGCTCGACCTCGGGCCGATGGGTTCGGCGTACGCGCAGACGTCCACGTGGGTGCTCGGGATGGTCGCCTCGCTCGTCGTGCTGTGGCGCGGCACCACCGGCATCACGATCGCCGGCGGTCCGTGGCATCTCACGCGCGCCACGATCCGCCGGATCTTCGAGATCAGCTTCCCGTCGGCGTTGGAGAGCGCGACGTTCAGCTTCGGGATCCTCGCCCTCTCGTTCCTCGTGTTCCGCCTCGGGACGAACGAGGTCGCGGCGCATCAGATCATCGGGCAGATCGAGACCTTCTCGTTCTTCCCGTGCATCGGGTTCTCGGTCGCCGCGGCATCGCTGGTCGGCCAGGCGCTCGGCATGCGCGAACGCGAGCGCGCGCGTGCGTCGGGGTGGGCCGCGGCGCTCATGGCCCTCGTCTGGTCCATCGTCGCGGGCGCGATCTTCGTGGTCGCGCCGGCGTTCCTGCTCGGCCTGTTCACGAATACCGAGGGCGTCGTGCTCGCGGGCATCGGCGCGCTCGCGGTGGTCGGGCTCGGTCAGCCGGCCCAGGGCGTGATCTTCGCGCTCGGCGGAGCGCTCCGCGGCGCGGGGGACACGCGCTATCCGCTCCTCGTGTCGTTCGTGAACTGGTTCGTCGTGCGGCTGCCACTCGCGTACCTGCTCGCGTTCCCATTCGGCATGGGGCTCACCGGGATCTGGCTCGCCGTGACGGTGGATTACTTCGTGCGCGCGGCGCTGCTCGCGTTGCGCTTCCGTTCAGGGGCGTGGGCGAGGGTGAAGGTCTAAGTTCTAGCTGAGCTGTGCGCGAGGAGGGATTTGAACCCTCACACCCTCACGGGCAATGGCCCCTCGAACCATCGCGTCTACCGTTCCGCCACTCGCGCTCGTTGGAAACATGATTCTACCCGACCGCGTGTCGAACCGCGTACGAGATCCACTGCAGCCGCTTGCGCTCGAGCGCGGGAGCGGTTGGATCCGCATAGAGATGCGTCAGCAGCCGAGCGGACTCGACGTTGTCGTAGCAGAGGTAGAAAGTCGGTCGAGGACGGTCCTTGCGCTCTGTGCGCACGATCCACCCATTGATCCCAAGGCGCGCGCGAAGCAGCTCGCGAAGCCAGCGGACGTGCTCTTCGCTCGCTGAGCAGAACCGCACGCGCAGCGCTTCATAGGTTCCTCTGGCCTTTCCCGTGCCGCGGTATGAGTACGTCAGGACCGAGCCGTCTCCGTCGAGCAGTCCTCGCACGAGTGCGAACACGTGTGCCTCCGGAACGGCGATTGCACCGAGAGTGAGGCTCTTTCGCGGTGTGAGTCCGATGCTCAGAAGCCAGCGATAGAGCCGGGCATCTCCGAATTGGACGCGATAAGCCGTCGCGCCTGAGGGTCAGTGATGTCCGTATCTTGTTCCTCTTCCCCAGGATGCATAACAAGGCTTCGCAGAGCGACCTGTCCAGCGACACGAAGGCGATCTGTGAGCGGCCCGTTATCAAGCAACCGTCGGTCGCGATCAATCCAACGATGTACGCGAGTACGTCTGACCACTCGACATGAGGCGATGCGGTTGCCCGGGGCCGATATTGCATGCCCTTGTGGGCTGAGGCTGCTCGTGCGATACGCGCATCCGTCGCCTTCGTGAGGCCT
>JBIOUD010000112.1:0-6542 GCA_044866725.1 Candidatus Limnocylindria bacterium
TCACTCCCGACGAGCTCGCCGTCCGCGTGCTCGCGCTCATGCGCCGGCGCGGCGTCGACCTCTCGTTCGCGCACGATGAAGCGGTCGCGGAGCTCAGCCTTAGCCTCGACGAGCGCGTCGGCTTCGGTGCCGCGACCGCGCCGCTCACGGCGACGCAGAACAGCCTCCTCTACCTCCTCGCCGCGAACGCGGGCCGCACCATCACACGCGATGAGATCCGACGCCTCGCCTGGGGCTTCGATCGAGTTGGCGACGGCGCGTGCGATGAGGCGGTCCTCAAGCTGGGGCTGGCCCTCGGCGGGCGGGTCGGAGCTCCTTCGGCCGTGGAGTCGCGCCCGGACGGCGCCCGGTTCGTTGCCGGGCAGCGATGACCTTCGTTCATGACATCGGGGCGCCGCTCTCGCTAGAAAAATGACGTGGCGTCACGCGATGCCCAGGGGGGCATGCTTGGCACGCCCTCTCGGGTGCTGCTCGTCATCGGCAAGGCGCTCGCAAATCTGGTCGCAGTCACCCTGCGCCACGGCGAGTACGAGACGCGGCAATGCACGACGGAGGCGGACTGTCGCGCGCTGATCGCCGAGTGGCGTCCGGACTTGGCATTCATCGACATCGACCATTACCAGACGTTCATCGAGACCATCGGTGGCGGCATGAGCAAGGGCGCTTTCCCGATCCTCGCGTTCACGCGCAAGCGCGACACCGCCGTCAAGCTCAACGCGTTCGAGCGCGGCGCGGACGACATCGTCGAGGTCCCCTTCACGCTCGATGAGATCGTCGCTCGGCCGTACGCGCTGATGCGCCGCTCTCGCGGCGTCGGCGGAAAGCTGAATCCCCGCATCAAGCTCGGTAACCAGATCGAGGTCGACCTCATCGAGCAGACCGTGAAGCTCGCCGCGGGACGGCCGCTGGAGCTCACGCCGATCCAGCAGACGCTCCTCTACATCCTCGCGGCGAACGCGGGCGAGGTCCTCACCCGCGAGACGCTCCTTGCGTCGATCTGGGGGAACGACTTTCAGATCGAGAGCAACGTCGTGGACCGTCACATCCGCGAGCTCCGTGTGAAGCTCGATGACGACTGGCGCCGTCCGCGCTATCTCGAGACCGTCTCGGGCAAGGGCTACCGATTTAAGGCCGACGCAAACGGCGAAGATGAAGGCGCGCAATGACTTGCGGGGGGGGCGCGATCTACTGGTGCTAGCGCTGGTCGGAGGGACTGAACAGCGCTGCACATGAGCGAAGGGGAACGCCATGGGAGCGAAGCTGATCGCGTACGAGTGTGTCGCGACCGACCATCACCCCGACCAGGCGCATCCCGACAAGCTCACCATCTACAACGGACGCTGGGCGTTCTGCCCGCTCGACGCGCGCGCCGATGGGCACACGTGGAACGAGACCATGGGCGAGCAACTCGAGATGCTGATGGCGAAGCACGGCATCACCGGTCGTGTCGCGATGCACGATGCGAAGGACGAGGCCGCGACGCGCCGGTAGCTCAGCGCGCGCTCAGGATCCCGATCATGCCGTACTGCTCGTGCAGCGGGAAGTGGCAGATGAACAGGTACGAGCCGGCCGAGAACGTGAGCGTCGTCGACTTCGTCTGACCGGCGGACACAGACACTTCATCCACGCGATCGCCGTGCGCCGTTTCGCTACCGCTCCGATGGCGGGCGTGGAAGGTCGCGTCGCCGATGAGCCACTCGTGGTCGATGGGATCGTCGTTCGTGATCACGAACGTGACCGGCTTGTTCGCGGGCACATCGATGGTGGCCGGCTCGAACTTCGAATAGTGGATGCGGACGTGCACGACGGTCGGGCTCGATGCGTCCGCCGGCGCGCAGGCGCTCGCCGCCGAAGCGGCGAGCGCCATCGCGAACACTGCGAGAAAGAAGGAACGAAGGCGCACGAGACTCACGCCTCTCACCCGACCACGGTCCGATTGCTTCGGAGCAGGAGCACGCCGCCGAGCGCGACGAGCGAGAGCGCGACGATCGCGAAGGCCATGACCTCAGGGGTCTGATCGCGGAGCGGAGCCGGCGCGGGCACCTCGAGGCCTGCGGCCACGGGCGAGGGCGCTGTCGCCGTCGCGGAGATCGCGAGGTCGTACTTGAGCTGCGCCGCGGCAGCCGAGACGACGACCTTCGTGAGCCAGCCGCTCCCCGGGACCCAGTCCATGCCCTTGTCCGAGCGCAGGTCATCGAGGAGGGACTGCGTCGCGGCCGCGCTGTGATCGACGAAGATGCCGTTCGCGCCGAGCGGCGCGGGCAGGAGCTGCGGCTTGGCGTCGGTCAGGAGGTACACGTCCGCGTCGATGCGGTCCTGACCGGTCTTGCCGAGTCCGAGGATGCGGAGCGGGACCCATGGCGCCTTCGTCGGGATGACGAGATGGACCGGCGTGCCGTCGCCGATCTGCTGACCGCGTGCTTTCGCGGCGTCCGCGTCGAACACGGCGGCCATGAAGATCGGTGAGCGTGCCGCGTAGAAGTCGAGGACCTCAGGTGCGTCGGGCGGGAGCCTGAAGCCGTGCTCGGTGGCCCACTGGCCGACGGCCTTGCCGCCACCCTGGAGGATCTTCACGTCGAGGGCGTCGATCTTCACTTCCTTGAGGATCACGACCGAGTCCGACGCGGCTGGCGCCGCGGCGCCGAACGCGAGCTCGCGCCGCTTCGAGAAGACCTCTGTCTCGCGGATGAGGCGCTGGAGCGTCCAGTCGCCACCGCGGACGACGTCCGTCGGGATGCCCGGGAGCGGAACGAGCGATCCGAACTGACCGCTGCCTCCGGCGAACTTGAACGAGGTCACGTAGTGCTCGATGCCGTCGTGGTAGCCGGCGAAGGTCGTGGTGCGGAGCAGGTTCACGGCGCCGTTCGGGCCTATCAGCCCGGCGCATGCCGCAGCGGGTTGCCCTGTGACGATGAGCGCGGCGACGAGAGCTGCCGCGCCCGCGAGGAACCGTCGCATCGTTGCTCTCCCTCCGGCAAATACCGGTATGGAGAGGAGACGCCGGGGGGAGCCAGCCGGTTCCGAGGGTCGACAAAGCGCCTATTTAGGCGTGATCGGCGTTTGGCGTGAACGCGGCGCAAAGCATGCCGAAGTAGGTAGGCACCTCGTAGGACAGGAAGTCAGGGCGCCAGGTGACGCCGATCGCCCCGTGGAGCATGAGCATCTGCCAGAAGGAGTCGGCCTTCGCCGCGGCGACGAACGCCGGCTCGAAACGCAGTAGGTCGCCGAGCGCGTTGCGCTTCACGACGTCGACGACGCGCTCGTCGAAGAACTTCGACTCAGGCGCGTAGCCATAGGGTCCTTTCGCGTCGTGCGCGTGACCGTGGTCGCAGGACGCGATGAGCGCGACGCGCTTCCCTGACGCCTCCGCGGCGTTCGCGATGGCGCGCCCCGCGGCGACGTGCATCTCCCATGGGAGGTCGCGCGCCGGCGCGACCATGACGATCGGCACGCGTTCCCCGCCCATGAAGTGGATCGGAATCTGCGTGGCCCAGTCCATCGGCGTCACCGCGGAGACCTGGTCGTTGCCGCCGTACGAGACGCCGACGACGGGGACGCGTGCGGCGCCCAGCGCGTCGAGGATGGCTCGCGCGAGCGAGCGGTCTACCGGCGCATAGAGTTCGACCTTCGACGCGCCGCCCTCGAGCACGCCGCGCATCGCGCCCGACACCACGACGGCCATGTGTCCTTCGACGTGCACGTGATGCGGCGTGAGGAGGATGGTGGCATCCGGCGCTGCCGCGTCGAAGCGGCGCCCGAGCTCTTCGAACGCGGTGCGCGTCGTCTGCGCGAGCGGAAGCTGCTCCGGCGTGCACCACTCCGCGACCGCGATGCTGCCGTGCGGCGCGATCGCGCCAAAAACCAATCCCATCCCTACGACAGCCGAGTCACCGCGACAGCCGGGCCACTGCGACAGCCGAGCGCTACGACAGTCGCGCCGCGACCATCGCGAGGATGATGAGCGCGCCGATGACAAGCTGGACGCGCCCGATCGCCTTCAGGCGCTCGATGATCGCGGCCGCCTCCGCCGCCGCGCTCGCGTCACCGGCTGCCGCCTTCGGACCGAGGGTGAGGACCCGCCGCGTCCACGGGACGACCGTCGCTCGTACGAGGCCGTAGAGGCCGAACGCGAGCAAGATCCCGACTCCAAGGACGATGGTCCAGCGCTGTCCAAGCGGGTCCTCGAACTGTCGGAGGCGGTCCGTCGCGATGAGGTTGAGGATCCCGGTGAGAAGGGTGAGCTCGGCGACGCGGAGGATGTAGAAGATCTGCCGCGGCGCGATCTGCTGGAGGACCGGTCCGCGGGCCTGCGGTGGCGCGGCCAGGAGCCCTGGCACCTGGACGATGAGGGTGTAGAAGCCGCCGCCAAGCCAGAGGATGCCCGCGAAGACATGCAGGTACTGGGTGAGGAGCCTGAAGTATTCGTTCATAAGCCCGGATAATTACACCGATGGCCACCACGACCGATTACTACGCCGTTTTGGGCGTCCCCCGGACGGCGACCGTCGAGGAGATCCGCACCGCGTACCGCAAGCTCGCGCGGCAGTTCCACCCGGACGTCAATAAGGACAACGGCGCCCCGGAGCGCTTCAAACAGGTGACCGAGGCGTACGAGGTCCTCTCCGACGCGGAGCGCCGCCAGCGCTACGACATGTTCGGCAGCGCGACCGGCGTCGGCGACTTCGGGATCGGCGACCTGTTCGAGACGTTCTTCGGCTCGGAGTTCCGCCGCCGCGAGCCGCGCGGCCCGATGCGCGGCGCGGACCTGCGCATGGAGATCGAGATCGAGCTCATCGACGCCGTCCGCGGCGGCGAGCGCAAGATCCGCGTGCCGCGGCTCCAGACCTGCGCCAAGTGCGACGGCAGCGGCGCCGAGCCCGGCTCGGACGTGTCGCAGTGCGGCACCTGCGGCGGCCGCGGCGAGGTGCGGCAGGTGCAGCAGTCGGTCTTCGGCCGCTTCGTGAACGTCGCCACGTGCCCGCGCTGCGGCGGCGCCGGCAAGACGGTCGATAAGGTGTGCACGCGCTGCCGCGGCGAGGGCCGCGAGCGCATGGATCACGACCTCGAGCTCGCGATCCCGGCGGGCATCGATGACGGGCAGCAGCTGCGCGTCGCCGGTGAGGGCGAGGCCGGGATGCGCGGCGGGCCGTCGGGCGATCTCTACGTCCTCATCCGCATCAAGGAGCACGAGCTCTTCCGCCGTGAAGGCGACGACCTCATCCACGTCCTCCGCGTCTCGCCCGCGCAGGCGTCGCTCGGCGACGACCTCGTCGTGCCGACGATCGAAGGGGCCGACTCGCCGGTGAAGGTCCCCGCCGGCGCGCAGCATGGCCAGATGGTCCGGCTGCGCGGGAAAGGCGTGCCGCACCTCGGCACATCGGGCCGGGGCGACCAGCTCGTGTACCTCGACGTCGCAGTGCCGCGCGTGCTCACGAAGGAGCAGCGCGCGCTCTACAAGAAGCTTCGCGAGATCGAAGGCGCGCCCGACCAGAGCGCCGACGACGCGCGCACGATGTTCGACCGCATCAAGGACGCCATGGGCGGCGAGTAATGCCGCCAAGACGATCGGACCGCGCGCCGCGCGTTCGCAAGTGGCTGGAGATCGCCGTCCCCGCGCACGCCGAGGCCGTCGAGGCCGTGAGCGAGATCCTCACGCGCGTCGGCCACCAGGGCATCGCCGTGGATCTGCCGGTCGAGCCGCGCGGCGGGCTCGATCACACCGTCAAGGCGTACCTCCTCGACGACGGCGAGGTCGTCGCGAAAGTGAACGACGTTCGCGACGCGCTCGGCCATCTGCAGGCGTTCGGGCTCGGTCCGATCGGCGAGCTCGCCGCGAAGGAGATCAAAGAAGAGGACTGGCTCGAGGCGTGGAAGGCGCAGTTCACGCCGCTGCGCATCGGCCGTTTCCTCGTGCGACCAACGTGGTCGGAGCCGCGCGTCGCGGATGGCGCGATCGAGATCGTGCTCGATCCCGGCATGGCATTCGGCACGGGCCTGCACCCGACGACGCAGCAGTGCCTCGAGGCGCTCTCGACCGTCGCGCTCGAGGCGAAGGGCGTCCTCGACGTCGGCACCGGTTCGGGCATCCTCGCGATCGCCGCGGCGAAGCGCGGCGCGTCGCCGGTCGTCGCCGTCGACAACGATCCGATCGCGGTCGAGGCCGCGCGCGCGAACACGACGCGCAACGGCGTCCTCGTGCCGGTCGCGCAGGCCACGGCGGCCGACGTCCCCGGCCGCTTCGACGTGGTCGTCGCGAACATCGTGTCGCCGGTGCTGCAGCTCATCGCGGCGGACCTCGTCGCGCGTCTCGCGCCGAAGGGCACGCTCATCGCGACCGGCATCAGCGCGCCGTCCGAGCCGCAGACCCGCGCGGCGTTCCTCAGGGCGGGCCTGCGCACGCTCGTCGATCGCACGCAGCGCGATGATTGGGTCGGGCTCGCTCTGAAGCGATGAAGTACGGCGAGCTCGGGCGGCGACGTTGCCTCGGGCGGGGTGCCGCGCCCCTCGCTCAGCATCCCCCGCGGCCACGCCACGCATGTCCG
>JBIOUD010000113.1:0-4276 GCA_044866725.1 Candidatus Limnocylindria bacterium
CGGCGTCATGCCGCGCTTCGCGAGGTAGGCCGCGGCGATCTTCCCGTGCTCCGGCGAGCGCAGGCCCTGACGGAAGTAGAAGAGCGCGTGCCCCATGACCTTGCGAAGGCGGTCCTCGCGCTCGCGCTCCTCGGGCGAGCGGCGGCTGATGTCCACGCCGGCGCGTTCGGCGAGGATGCGCTGCGATTCGGCGCGGTCGATGTGGTCGAGCTCCTCGAGGAACGTGAAGATGTCTCCCTTTTTCCCACACCCGAAACAGTGGTAGTTGCGCCGCTCCGGATCGACCTGCAGCGACGCCGTCTTCTCGATGTGGAAGGGGCAGACGCCCTTGTAGACCTTCCCGGCCTTCTTCAGCGGGACGCGCTCGCTGATGAGCGAGACGATGTCGACCCGCTCCTTGATCGTGTCGAAGTCACCAGGCAACGACTATCCCTCTGCGCGGCGGAAGCGAGCTAAGGCTAAAGCGTCCCCCAGGCCGACGGGATGAAGAGGCTGGTGTACGTGTCCAGCGCGTAGCGGTCGGTCATCCCAGCGATGTAATCGGCCACGGCTCGCTTCGTCCCGTCGCGCTCGGCGATGCGCTGGTGTTCGGCGGGCATCCGCTCCGGGTACTTCTCGAAGTACTGGAGCAATTCCCAGAGCAGGCTCTGCGCCTTCAGGTCCTCGGTCTTCGCCGGGCCGGCCAGATAGACGTTCTTGAACATGAACTGGCGCAGGTCGTTCGTCGCGTCGAGGACCTCCTCGCTCATCGTGACGTCGGGCTTGCCGTACGAGGTCGCGATGACGTCGTAGATCATCGTGTCGAGCCGCTCGGCGCGGTCGCGGCCGAGTGCGACGCGGATCTCGATCGGGATGTCCGCCTCGGCGATGATCCCGGCACGCATCGCGTCGTCGATGTCGTGATGCAGGTACGCGATCTTGTCGGCGTAGCGCACCACCCAGCCCTCGGGGGTCTCCGGCTCGCCCCAGGCGGCCTCTTCGAGCCCGCCCTCGGTGGGCGCGCTGTGCTTGAGAATGCCGTCGAGCGTCTCGTGCGTGAGGTTCAGGCCCGCGCCGTTCTTCTCGAGCTTCTCCGCGATCCGCACGCTCTGGCGGTTGTGGCGAAAGCCGTCCTCGAGGAACTTCGCGAGGAGCTCCTCCCCGACGTGGCCGAACGGCGTGTGCCCGATGTCGTGGCCGAGCGCGATCGCCTCCACCAGGTCCTCGTTCAGCCGGAGCGCGCGGGCCATCGAACGGCCGATCTGGCTCACCTCGAGGATGTGGGTGAGACGCGTGCGGTAGTGGTCGCCGACCGGCGCGAGGAACACCTGTGTCTTGTGCTTCGTGCGGCGGAACGCCTTGCTGTGGACGATGCGGTCGCGATCGACCGCGAAGTTCGTCCGGGTCGGCGACGGCTCCTCGGGCTTCGCGCGCTTCGCGTTCGCGCTCTTCGTCGCGTGCTCGGCGAGGTCCTGCCGCTCGCGCTCCTCGCTCTGCTCACGGATCCGCAGCGAGGCGACGCTCTTGGATCGGCTGAGCTTCGCCTCGCGCTCTATTCCGGTCGCCATGGCGCTCAAGGGTAGCCGTACGGCGCCACGCCTCCGCGGACGACGCGCACCGCTACCTCTTGGCCGCGCCGAGGTGTTTGCGGAGGAACGCCCGGCTGCGCTCCCACGCGAGATCGCTCGCGGCCTTGTCGTACTCGGGCTTCGAGGGCTCGTCGAACCAGTGCCTCGTCCCCGGGTAGAGCTGGACCGTCACGTCGTGGCCCGCCGCTTTCATCTCTTTCTCGACCCGGCGCGCGAAGCTCAAGTCCTCATACGGATCGATCTCCGCGTAGTGAGCGAGCACCGCTGACTTCGGCGCGTCGGGCTCGTTCGGCCCGATCCCGTAGAAGAGGACGAGCGCCTTGACCGCGTCGGAGCGCGTGATGCCCATCTTCCACGCGTACCAGACCCCGAAGCTCCACGCGACGATGCCGATACGGTCGACCGTCTTCGCAAGATCGCTGACCGCGTCGTCGACGATCTTCGTGATCTTCGCCTCGTTCTCCTGCTCGCCCTGCGTCTGCGCCTTCGCCTCGTCGATCGTCTTCGCGACCTTTCCATCGAAGAGGTCCGGCGTGACGACCGCGTAGCCCTCGCGGCGGAGGAGCTCCGCGCGCTTTTTGACGTCCTCGTTCAGGCCCCACCACGCGTGAAGAAGGATCAACCCTGCGCTCATGCGAACCTCCTCGCGACGCGAGCGTAGTCGGACACGTCAGCGCCGGCGAAGCACCGTGAGGGACAGCATTCGCGCGATCTCGAGCGCGTCGCCCGGCCGCCACTCGCGCAGGATCCGGCGCCGCGTCGCAGCGGGCAGGTGCCAGTGCTCGCTCTCGGCGAGCGTGCTCTCCACCTCGCGGAGACCCGCGTAGGTCGCTCTCCAACGGGGACGCGCGGCGTGGACGACGGCGAACTCACGCCTGCGAACGACCTCGCGAACGGCTCGCGTCGCGGCTGCGACGTCTGGGTCGGGGTCGCGAACGATCGGCCCGACCTCAACACGACGGCGTCCACGGCGGATGACGATCGTCGGCTTGTACCCATTCGCGGGACGGAGGTCGACGATCCGTCCACGTGGTCGCAGGACACGACCGGCGTTCCGTAGGGCATCGACCATGCCCTCCTGGTTGATTCAGCAGAGCGAGTACGAGAACAGGACGACGTCGAACGGACCGCCGCGTATGCCGGTCTGCGCCGGCCGTGCCGCGAATCGAACACGACCGAGTCCTGCGCGTCGTGCCCGCGCGCGGGCGCGGGCGACGATGGCGGCGTTCGGCTCGATCGCGACCACGCTCCGCGCCCGTCCGGCGTAGGCCAGCGTCAGCCGCCCGTTGCCACACCCGACCTCGAGGACATCCTTGCCGCCGAGGCGGACGCCGCGTTCGATGAGCGCCACCTCGTACGCCGGGTCGGGGTAGCCGCGCGCGTCGTCGCAATCGAAGCGCTCGTTGATGTACCCGAGCGCGTCGACGTCAGCGATCGCGCGCTCCTTTGCTCACCGGTCTTTCTCGCCGGCGCCCGCGAGCGCGGCCTGCGCCGCGGCGAGGCGGGCGACCGGCACGCGATATGTCGATGGAGAGACATACGTGAGCCCCAGCTCGTGGCAGAGCGCGATCGACGACGGGTCGCCGCCGTGCTCGCCGCAGATTCCGATCTTCAGGTCCTTGCGGGTCTTGCGGCCCTTCTCGATAGAGATCCGCATCATCGCGCCGACCCCGTCACGGTCGAGCACCTGGAACGGATCGGAGGGGATGATCTTCTTCTCGACGTACTGCGTGAGGAACGACTTCTGCGCGTCGTCGCGCGAGATCCCGAGGATCGTCTGCGTGAGGTCGTTCGTGCCGAACGAGAAGAACTCCGCCTTCGTCGCGATCTCGTCGGAGATGAGGCACGCCCGCGGGATCTCGATCATCGTCCCGAACTTGTACGGCACCTTCTTGCCGCGCTCCTTGAAGACGGCCTCCGCGACGGCGGTGGTCTGCTCGTGCAGCCGATCGAGCTCCCCCATCACACCGACGAGCGGCATCATGATCTCGGGCTTCGCACGGACGCCCTTTTCGGAGACGTCGATCGCCGCACCGAGGATCGCGCGGATCTGCATCTCGAGGATCTCTGGGTACACCAGGAGGAGCCGGCAGCCGCGCAGCCCGAGCATCGGGTTGTCCTCCTGGATCTGCTCGAGCCGCTTGAAGATCTTCTCCTTCTTCGCGATCTCTCCCGGGTCCTTGCCGAGCGCCCTGTCCACCGCGATCTCGACGTCGATGTCGGCGTACTCGCGGAGGAACTCGTGGAGCGGCGGGTCGATGAGGCGGATGACGACGGAGAGCCCGTCCATCGCGGTGAACATCTCGCGGAAGTCGCCCTGCTGGAACGGCAGGAGCTTCGCGAGCGCCGCCTTCCGGCCGTCGGTCGTGTCGGCCATGATCATGTCCTGCACGATCGGCAGCCGATCGGCCTGCCGGAACATGTGCTCGGTGCGCGCGAGGCCCACGCCTTCGGCGCCGAGCTCGCGCGCGAGACGGCACTCCTCCGGCGTGTCCGCGTTCACCCACACACCGAGCGTGCGCCGCTTGTCGGCCCAGGAGAGGAGCTCGATGAGCTGCGTCTCGCCCTTGAAGTTCGGGATGATCGTCGGCAGCTCCCCGGCGAACACCTCGCCGGTGGTCCCGTCGATCGAGATCGCGTCGCCTTCCTTGACGACCTTCCCGCCGACACGCATCTCGCGTTTCGAGAGGTCGATGTCCAGCGCCGCC
>JBIOUD010000114.1:0-9749 GCA_044866725.1 Candidatus Limnocylindria bacterium
ATCGAGTCGAAGCCGACGCCCGCGGTGATCCCGGGCGCATAGAAGCCGATGACCCCGAGCATCTGGATCGCGCCCGCGAGCCCGGCCAGGAGGCCCGAGATCGTCATCGTCAAGGTGGTGATGAACACCGGGCGCATCCCCGCGTACCGCGCCGCGTCGGGGTTGAGGCCCACCGTGCGGATCTCGAAGCCGAGCGTCGTCTTGTCGAGGATCCACCGCATGAGGAAGATCGTCGCGATCGCGAGGACGATGCCGAGGTGCACGTTTCGCCCGAGGAGGACCGGGAGCGCGCTCTGTCCGATCTCGCCGGTGCGCGGGAACGTGAATCCCGGCGCGCGCACGAGATCGTTCACCGCCCAGGTGAGGAGGAGGGCGGCGACGTTGTTGAGCATGATCGTCGTCACGACCTCGTGCGCGCCCGTCCTTGCCTTCAGGAATCCAGGGACGAAGCCGTACGCCGCGCCGCCGAGCGCGCCCGCGAGGACCGCCAGCGGCATGCTGACGATCGTCGGCGCGCTTGCGAGGTTCGCGCCGACGACCGCTGACGCGAACGCGCCGACGAGGAACTGCCCGGCGACGCCGATGTTGAAGAGCCCGGCCTTGAGCCCGATCCCGACGGCGAGGCCGCCGAACATGAGCGGAGCGGCCGCGACGAGCGTGTTGCCGATCCCGGTCGTGCTGCCGAACGCCCCGATGATGAGCCGGATGTACGCCGCGAGCGGGAGCAGCGGGTCGAATCCGGTCGGCGTGAAGAAGCTCGAGATGACGATGACCACGGCCGCGACGAGGAACGCGAGCGCGATCGAGTACACAGGGACTGCTGCGGCGCGCCACGCGGGGCCGAAACGCCTCACTGTCGCGCCGCCTCTGCTGGAGCGCGCTCACCGCCCGTCGCCATGAGGAGTCCGATCCGCTCGCGCTGTGCGTCCGCCGCTTCGAACGTGCCGACGATGCTTCCGCGGAACATCACCAGCACGCGGTCGGACAGGTCGAGGATCTCGTCGAGCTCCGCCGACACGAGGAGCACCGCGACGCCCGAGTTCCGGCGCGCGATGACCTGTTCGTGGATGAACTCGATGCTGCCGACGTCGAGTCCGCGCGTCGGCTGATCGAGGACCATGAGCCGGAGGTCGTGGCGGAACTCGCGCGCCACGACGACCTTCTGCTGATTGCCGCCGGATAGGGTGGCCGCCGCGACCGATGGTGAGCTCGTCCGAACGTCGAACTCTTCGATGAGTTTGCGGGAGTCACGCTCGATCACCGCGTACTGACGCACGAAGCCGCCGATGCCGCCGCTGTACGGGGTCTCGGCGTACCGCGTGAGCACGAAGTTGTCCGTGAGCGGGTAGGGAAGGACGAGTCCGAAGCGGTGCCGGTCGGCCGGCACGAACGCCAGCCCGAGGTCGCGCCTTGCGTCGACGCTCGCGTTCGTGATGTCCTGACCGGCAAGGCGCACCGTCCCGGCGGCCGCGCGGCGCAGGCCGACGATCGTCTCGACGAGCTCGTCCTGGCCGTTGCCGGCGACGCCGGCGATGCCGACGATCTCGCCGGCTCGCACGTTCAGGTCGACGCCGCGGACCATCTCGTGGCGGCGGTCGTCGTTCGCGTGGAGCCCGAGGATCTCGAGCGCGGTCTCGCCCGGGTGAGAGCGTCCGCGATCGACGCGCAGCGAGACCTCGCGGCCGACCATGAGCGCCGCGAGCTCGTTCTTGTTGGTCTCGGCGGGAAGACGGGTGTCGACGACCTTGCCACGGCGGATGACCGTGATGCGGTCCGCGATCTCGAGGACCTCATCGAGCTTGTGGCTGATGAAGATGATGCTCGTGCCGCCCTCACGAAGCTTGCGCAGCACGCCGAAGATCTCGCGCGTCTCCTGTGGCGTCAGCACCGCGGTCGGCTCGTCGAGGACGAGGATGCGCGCGTCGCGGTAGATCGCCTTCACGATCTCGACGCGCTGTTGCTGCCCGACGGACAGCTGCCCGACGAGCGCACGCGGATCGATGGTGAACCCGAGTCGGTCGGCGAGGTCGCGGATGCGCCGCTCGGCGCCGGGGCGATCGAGGAGCTGCGGCCCGCGCGTGACCTCCTGCCCGACCACGACGTTCTCCGCGACGGTGAGGACGGGCACGAGCATGAAGTGCTGGTGCACCATGCCGATGCCGCGCGCGATCGCGTCCGCGGGGTCGCGGATCGTCACCGGCGCGCCGTCCATGCGGATCTCGCCCTCATCCGGTGTGACGAGGCCATAGAGGATGTTCATGAGCGTGCTCTTCCCGGCGCCGTTCTCACCGAGGAGCGCGTGGATCTCGCCGCGGCGAAGATCGAGCCCGATGCCGTCGTTCGCCACCGTGCCCGTGCCAAAGCGCTTCGTGATGCCGCGCATCTCGAGGACCGGGGTCTGTTCGCTCATCGTCCCCTCAGATATGGGAACGGGCCGGCTCCACGAGCCGGCCCGTCCACCGTTGCGTCAGTCGATGCGCGTCACGGGATGGGCTTGAGCTTGCCTGACTTCATGTCGTTCGTCGCAGCGGTGATCTTGTCCTGCAGCCCCGCTGGGATCGGCTCGAGGTTGCGGAGCGGCGAGAGGCCGATGCCCTCGTTGGTGGCGTCATTCGTGAAGTTGCCGGACTGCTTGCCCTTGTCCTTGAAGCGCTGGATCGCGGCCTTCACGGAGTTCAGGAGCTTCTTCTCTGCGCTGGTGATGATGCAGCCCTTCAGGTCGGGCAGGGAGTTGTACTGGTCGACGTCGACGCCGATGCCGTAGACCTTCGCGTTGCATGCGGCCCGAAGCGCTCCAGCGCCGGTGAGCCCGGCGACCTGGAAGATGACGTCAGCGCCCTGGCTGATCATCGTGCGCGCCGAGGCCTCGCCCTTGTCGGGTGCGTTGAAGTCGCCGGTGTAATTGATGATGACCTGGACGTTCGACTTCACGGACTTCGCGCCGTTCTCGTAGCCCTTGATGAAGTTCACGACCGGCGGGACGTCCTCGCGGCCGCCGACCGCGCCGATCTTGCCGGACTTCGTGATCGTGCCGGCGACGATGCCCGCGAGGTAACCGGACTGCGCCTCGTTGAAGAGGATGCCCTGGTAGTTCGGCGGGATCGTGCCCTGGCAGGCCTTGTCGTTCGCGTCCTTCGCGACGCAGATGAACTGGTCGACGCCCAAGAACTGGATGTTCGGGTTCGCCTGGGCCGCCGCCAGCGTGTCGGTCCCGATGAGGAAGCCGACCGTCACGATGATGTCGTACTTCTGGTCGACGAACTGCTGGATGTTCTGCTTGTAGTCGGCGATGTCCTTCGTGACGATGTTCGCGGCCGTGCCGCCGATGGCCTTCGCGCCCTCCTGGACGCCCTTCCATGAGTACTCGTTGAAGGACTTGTCCTCGAGCTGGCCGATGTCGGTGACCATCCCGATCTTCAGAGCTGGTCCGCCGATGCCGAGCTGGGCGCAGGACGCCGTCAGCAACGCGAGCGCCATGAGAAACGCGAGCGCTTTGCCTCGTTTCATGAGCTGTGCTTGACCTCCCTCACACCTGAGCGGGCGGAAGACTCCCGACCGCCGGCCCGATAGTAGGCGCCGCCGACGGTCAGTGCGCGGGCACGGCCCCGGCGTGCGGGAAGAAGACCGCGTAGACGACGAACGCCAGGTAGAACACGCCGAGCGAGGCCAGCTCGCGCCCCGTCAGGATGTTCCCGGTGCGCAGGAATACCTGGAGGAGCACACCGGCGACGATGGCGATGGCGGCCGAGACGATCGCGAACTCGTTCAGTACCCACGGCGTGAACCACAGACCGACGGTCACGGGGATGCAGGACTGGAACACCATCGCGCCGCTGATGTTCCCCATCGCGAGCGTGTCCTTGCGCTGTCTGATCCAGATGACGCTGTTGAACTTCTCCGGCAGCTCCGTGGCGAGCGGCGCGATGATGAGCGACAGGACGAGCGGAGCGATGCCGAACGCGCTCGCCAGGTTCTGGATGCGCTCGACGAAGATCTGCGCACCGACGACGATCAGGACGAGCGAGACGAGCACCTGCGCGACGATGCTGCGCGTGTCTGGTATCGCCTCGCCGGCTTCTTCGAGGAGGCGGATCGCCTTCGCACTGAGACCCCAGCGCATCGAGTGGAGGAGGTTGATCCCTTCGTCGCTCGGGGTCTTGGGGTCGCTCGCGGTGCGGCGGACGTACCAGACATACGCGAGCAGGAGGAGTGCGCCGACGGCCACGCGCAGTGGAAACGGCTTGTCGAAGAACGGCAGGCCCATGGCGATCGCGATGACGTACATCGCGAGGAAGAAGCGCAGGTCGCGCCGCACGATGACCTGGTTGATGTTCAGGAAGGGCTTGCGCCGCCCGCGACGGCTGTAATAGAGCACGGCGAAGCCGGTCACGAACATGGCCGCGGTCGACAGGAGGAACGGCGCCCCGAGGATCGCGCCGATGCCGACCTCCTCCGATGCCCCGGTGCCGACGAAGATGATCGCGATGATCGGGATCATCGTCTCGGGCATGGCGGTCCCGACGGCGGCAAGGACGCTCCCGACCATGCCTTCGCTCAGGCCAAGCCGGTCCCCGAGCCACTCGATGCCATTCGTGAAGAGCTCCGCGCCGGCGAGGATGACGGCGAAAGCGATGAGCAGCAGGACGACGTCTACGACGAGATTCATATGGTTTGGAGGCTACCCCGCCGCGGCGTCGGCCAGCGCGCGACGGCGCCGGTACGAGGACAGGATGGGATACAGGACCATGAGCAGCGCGATCACCATGAGCGTCGCCGAGATCGGGCTGCCCACGAGCGTCAGCGGATTGCCGCTGCTCGCGATGAGCGCCTTTCGGAGCTCGCGCTCCGTCGAGTCGCCGAGGACGATCGCGACGATGAGCGGCGCGAGCGGGTACTTCATCTTCCGCAGCCAGTAGCCGATGAAGCCGAACACGATGGTGACGAACACGTCGAACATGCTGTTGTTCAGCGCGTACGAGCCGATCATCGAGATGATCACGATGAACGGCGTGATGATCGCGTACGGCGCGCGCATGATGAGCGCCAGGAGCGGCACCGCGAGCAGGCAGATGACGAACGTGAAGAGGTGGCCGAGGTAGATGCTCGCGATGAGCCCCCAGACGAACTGCGGGTTGTTCACGAAGAGGAGCGGGCCCGGCGTGAGGCCCCAGATGAACAGGCCGGCCATGATCACGGCCGAGGTGGGTGAGCCCGGCACCCCGAGCGCGATCATCGGCACGAGCGATCCCACCGCCGCCGCGTCGGCCGTGGCCTGCGGCGCCATGATCCCCGAGATCTCGCCCTTGCCGAAGCCGGACTTGTCCTTCGCCCACTGACGCGCGAGGCCGTAGCCGAGGAACGATCCCGCGGTCGCACCGTGGCCGGGGAGGACGCCGAAGAAGAAGCCGATGACCGAGTTGGCCACGACCATCTTGATGCGCTGACCAAGCGCCGCGATGCCCTCGCGCAGATCTTTGAATCCGAGCTTCGCGGAGATGCGCTCCACGAATCCGATGCCGGCCTCCTCCGCCGACGCGAGGATCTCGCCGAGGCCGAACAGGCCGATGGTGACCGGGACGAAGCCGATGCCGGCGAGCACCTCGATGCGGCCGAAGTTCAGCCGCGGCGTGCCGGTGATCGTGTCGAACCCGATCGAAGCGATGAGCAGGCCGAGCGCGATCATGAGGACGCTCTTCGCCGGAGTGTCCGAGCCGAGTCCGACGAGCGACGCGAACGACAGGATGAACACCGCGAAGAGCTCCGCCGGCCCGAAGGCCAGCGCGAAGTCGGCGAGGATCTTCACGAGGAACGTGAGGAGCACCGTCGCGATGAACGCGCCGACGAACGACGCGAGGAACGACGACGTCAGCGCGAGCCCGGGTTTTCCCTTCCGTTTCGCGAGCGGGAAGCCGTCGAACAGGAGCGCGACGGCCCACGGCTCGCCCGGGATGTTGAAGAGGATCGACGTGATGACGCCGCCGAACAGCGCTCCCCAGTAGATGCCAGCCAGGAAGATGACGGCGCTCGTCGCGCCCGTGGGGCTGCCCTCCGCGATGTAGACGCTGACCGGAAGGAGGATCGCGACGCCGCTCGTGCCGCCAAGTCCCGGGAGCACGCCGACGACGAGACCGAGCAGCACGCCGAGGAGGAGCAGCAGGAGGTTGTGGGGCTGACCGGCGACGGCGAACCCTCCGGCGAGGTCGCCGAGGATGTCAAGCATCAGAAGCGGATCGTGTCACTGAAAATGCTCTTCGGGAGCGACACGCGAAAGCCTGTCTCGAACGCGAGCCAGATGGCAAGCGGAAAGGCGATGGCGATGACGAGCACCCAATACCACTTGTAGCGACCGATCGCCGCCGCGAAGAAGCCCATGTACGCGGCGGTGACGATATAGATGCCGAGCGTCGGCAGGAGCGCGACCGCGGCCGCCATGGGGATCGCGAGAGCGACGACGGCCGTGATGCTGCGCCGATCCTTGAACGCTCCGTCGGCCGGCTGCGGCGCCGCGTAGCTGCGCCACATGATCCATGCGCCGGCGGCGGCGACGACGAACGCCGCCCAGAACGGGTAGAACCCCGGCCCGAGACCACCGGGGAACGAGCCCGAGTTGTCGGGGAGAGCGGATCCGCGGCTGTCGAACATGGCGACGGCGGCGATCACGATCATGACCGCCGCCGTCACCGCCTGGTACGGCCTCACGCGCCGATGGCTAGATCCACTTGAACTGCGTCGCGATGTCTTTGTGCAGCTTCTCGTAGTTGTTGATGAACTGGCGGAACTCGATCCCGGACTTGAAGTCAGGGTTGAGCCCGTTCTTCTCCATGAAGTCCTGCCAGTCCTTGGTGTCGTAGACCTTCTTGAAGAGATCGACCCAGAACTTCTGCTGCGCCGCGGAGAGGCCCGGCGGCGCCATGATCGCGCGCATGACGAAGTAGTCGTCGATGGCGAGACCCTGTGACGTGCAGGTCGGGACGCTCGCGAACGCCGCGGCCTTGAGCGGCGCTGCCGAGAACGCGCAGATCGCGCGCAGCTTGCCCGACTGCATCAGCGCGAGACCCTCGCTCGGGTTGTTCACCGTGAGGTCAACGCCGCCCTGGTGGCCGGCGGGCGCAGTTGCGACGGCACCGCCGCCGGACTGCGGGACGTAGGTGAACGGCTTCGTCTTCGCAGTGCTCTCGATGCGCCGGAAGAGCGCCTCGTCTTCCTGCTTCGAGCCCGTGCCGGACACGACGATCGACTTGTCCGTCGCGGCCTTGATCACGTCCTGCGCGGTCTTCCACGGACTGTCCGCGTTCACCCAGAGGATGAACGGGTCGAGCGCGAGGTTCGCGATCGGCGTGAAGTCGTTCGCGCTGTAAGGAAGCTTCTGCGTGATGATCGTCGTGAAGAACGAATTGAGGGTGATCATGATGTAGTGCATGTCACCCTTCTTCTCGAAGACATAGGTGAACGCGACCGCGCCCGAACCACCTTCCTTGTTCACCGGCTGCACGGGCTGCGGCGAGAGCTTCTCTTTCTCGATGATCGCCTGCATCGCGCGGGCGTAGATATCGGACCCGCCTCCCGGCGCCGTGCTGATGACGAACTCCGATGCCTTCGTCGGCTGCTGCGCCGTCGCCGCGGTCGCGGCCGCGGTGGCGCTCGGTGCCGGACTCGCCGCGGGTGTGCCGCCGCAAGCGGAGCCGACCAGCAGGGCTGCTCCCAGTACCGCCAGCAATCGTCGCGTGCTGTGCAACATCGCGAACACCTCCACGCACCTGTACGTTCCCGGCGCTCATCGGGTTTAGTGCGGTCTGACCAGGGCCGGATGCTATATGGCCCGGGGGCCGCCGCAAGGTGGGCCCCGCATGAGTGTCACAATGTGGGAACGGGACCGGCACGGGGCGTGCGTACCGGCAAGTCGAGGGTCGCCTTGAGACGACCCATAAGGAGACAGGCGTGGTGCAGGAGCTGGTGCGGCCCGGGAAGCTAGCGAAGGGTGCTGCGCCCGACACGGCGTGGGCCTACCTCGGCGACAAATTCGTCCCCATCCGCGAGGCCAAGATCAGCGTGATGACCCATGCCTTCAACTACGGCACGGGCGTCTTCGAGGGGATCCGCGCCTACTGGAACGCGGAGGAGGAGCAGCTCTACGGGCTGCACTTCCGGGAGCACTACACGCGTCTTGCGCGATCGTGCCGGATCATGCGACTTAACCTGCCGCACTCGGTGGAGGACCTCGTGGACATCACCATCGAGCTCCTCCGGAAGTGCGGCTATCGCGAGGACGCGTACATCCGGCCCGTCGTCTTCAAGTCCAGCGAGATCATCGGCGTCAGGCTCCACAACCTCCAAGACTCCTTCACCGTTTTCGCCGTCCCCTTCGGCAACTACGTCCCGATCGAGGGCGGTATCTCCGCGCACGTCTCGTCGTGGCGCCGCGTGGATGACAACGCCATCCCGGCGCGCGCGAAGATCACCGGGTCATACGTGAACGCGGCGCTCGCGAAGAGCGAGGCCGAGGAGTCGGGCTTCGATGAGGCGATCGTCCTCACCGACGACGGCCACGTCTCCGAAGGCAGCGCGGCGAACATCTACCTCGTGCGCGACGGCCGTCTCATCACGCCGCCGGCCAGCGACAACATCCTCGAGGGCATCGTCCGCTCGCACGTCTTCCAGATCGCGCACGACGAGAAGATCCCCGTGGACATCCGCCGCATCGACCGCACCGAGCTCTACCAGGCCGACGAGGCGTTCCTCTGCGGCACGGGCGTGCAGGTGTCGGCGATCACGAGCATCGATCACCGGCCGATCGGCGACGGCCAGGTCGGCCCGATCGCGCGACGGATCTCGCGGATCTACTTCGAGGCGGTGCGCGGCAAGAATGCGAAGTACAAGGACTGGCTGACGCCGATCTATCCGTCCCGCTCGAGCTAACCCCGATCGGTCGCGAAGCCTCGGAAATCCGCGCCCACGCGGACGGTGATGTCCGGCCCCGTGCCGTCCGCCGTCTCGATCGGGATGTCGCCGAGTGCCTGACGGAGCTGTTCTGCGGTGTAGCGCTTCGCTGACGCCCGGAGGACGATCGCCGACTTCGCGCTCGAGCCATCGGTGACGGTCGTGATGCCGTAGGCCCGCAGCGCGAGGCGGTCGGCGACGTCACGCGCGGTCCCGGCCCGTGCGCCTGTGTTGATGATCTCGACGGTCGCGCCCTCCTGCCGGATCTTCGGGTCGTAGAAAAGCTGCGCGGCGAGGTTGCGGATCTTCGCGCGGTCCGGAAGCAGGAAAAATCCGCCGTCGCCGTCGTACGAGAGCTCGCAGTGCGGATACCCCCCGCCACACGGATAGAGGACTTCGCTCGCGATGCTGGCGGAGTCGATCCCCGTGCCCGTGCGGGCGAGCGGCAGGACGTTGGCCGGGTCGAAGTCCGTCTCGAGGGTCGTGCCGACGCTATCGATGAGAGAGGGCAGCGCTCGCAGCGCCTCGGGCTGCGCGAGGCGCGCGCGGAGGGCGCCGATCACTTCCTGCTGGCGCCGTGCGCGGCTGTAGTCGTTCGTGTCGTGACGCGAGCGCGCATATTTCAGCGCAGCTTCGCCGTGCATCAGCTGCGGACCCGCGAGGATGTCGATGCGCTCGACGCCGTAGTCGGCGGTCGGGTACGACTCATCGCGGACCGGCCGGCGGGCATCGACCACGACGCCGCCCACGCCGTCGACGATCTTGTTGAACGCCTCGAAGTTCACGAGAGCGTAGGAGTTGAGCCGGATCCC
>JBIOUD010000115.1:0-10898 GCA_044866725.1 Candidatus Limnocylindria bacterium
TCCTCGCGCGCACTGAGGACGGCGTGCGTGAGGTCGCGGTCGGAGCGAAGGACGGCGCGCTCGTCGAGGTGCTGAGGACGCCCGAGCCGAGCGACCTCCGCTACCGCGTGCCCGAGAGCCTGCCGCTCGGCGGACGCTGGGAGGTCAGCCCGCGCGCCGAGTCGTGGGTCGCGTCCCTCGCCGCCGCGCTCACGCGCGGCTACGTGGTCTTCGTCGACTACGGCGGCGACGAGGCCGAGCTCCTCACGCGCCTTGGCAGCGGCACCGTGCGCGGGTTCTTGCGCCACCGCCTGCTTTCGGATCCGTTCGCCGAGCCGGGCGCGCACGACCTCACGGCGTCCGTCAACTTCACCGCGATCCGCCGCGCCGCGGAGGGCGCGGGGTTCACGTTCGTCGGACGCACGACGCAGCGCGACGCGCTCACGGCGCTCGGGATCCGCGACGTTGCCGGACGCCCGGTGACGCCGATCGATCAGCTCCGCGACTACAGCCGCCGCAGCGCCATCGACACGCTCCTCGACCCGCAGGGGTTCGGCGGCTTCCAAGTGGTCTGCTTCGCAAAGGACGCACCGATCGAGGGGCTCCGCATGTTCGCGGCGCCCAGCGGCGCACGCGCTCGCTAGGCCTCGTGCAGCTCCGCGTCGAACAGGCGCATCGACGGATCGCTGTGCACGACGTGCAGGTGGCCGTCCTCCGCCTCGTGGACCAGCTGCCACCCGTCGAGTTCCATCTCGACGAGCCATACCGCGAACGCATGGAGCTCGTGCGCGGCGTCGGAGAGCGACCGACTGCCGTCAGGCACAGGCGCGACGCAGATCGGCTCGACGCGCTCTTCGAACTCCTGCTCGTCGAGCTCGGCGGCGAGGTCGGCTGCCTGGTCCGGCGTGAGGACGCGCGGATGTGATTGCGGATGTCGCACGTATTCCTCATCGGTCGAGGCTTGCACGAAGCGCGTCGCCCGCCGCTATCCTTGTTCTTCTACGGGCTCTTAGCTCAGCTGGTTAGAGCGCAGCGTTGACATCGCTGAGGTCGCGTGTTCGAGCCACGCAGAGCCCACTGAAGAGGGGCGCTTTCGGTCCCGGCCACCATCATCGCAGCGGGTGGAGTTCGAAGACGCGTCGACCCTTGGCCGCCTCCAACGGACGGTCGAGGTCGACGCCATCGGCGATGCGAATGAACCAGACCCCGAACGGGATCCGTCGCATCAGTGGCCCGAGCTTGTCGCGAAAGAACCCTTCTCGCTGATCCGGCTCGAGTTCGGTCGCGCGCACCTCTTCTGCTCGGTCCCGCATCGTGATGGTCGCGCGGCCGGCCGCCCGCAGATTGCGCACCCATTGAACGTCGCCCCACGGAGCCCACACCCAGCGCCTGCCGGAGACTTCGATGACCGCCAAGGGCGTTGTGCGGGGAAGGCCGCTCTTGCGGCCGGGAATGGTGACAAGCCGGTTGAAGCCCAGCGGCACGCCAACGGCCAACAGGAACTTGAGGACGGGCGTGAATAGCGAAACCCGCCGCGGTACACGCGGGCGACCACTTGGACCGGTCATGTCGCTTCGCACCTCCGTCCCTCGATGCGCGCTCGTGTGCAGACGGGTTGAGCCGCAAGGCCCATGCCTCTGACGCGTTCGAGCAGGGAGCCCATCCTCTACACGCGGGCCCCAGCCGTTCACCCGCGCGGCCTTGCCGCGACCATGCCGCGATCTGCTTATCGTCCAGTTCCGCCCCGGACGGGATATCGATGGCCCGGGCGCCGCCGGGCGCGGGCAGAGGAGGGCTCGGCTTCAGAGCTGGCCGGCGTACAACGTGATCCGTACGCGTGTCTTGAGCGAGGTCACGTGACGACCGCGTCGATCCGGCGCGCGAATACACGTTGCTCGGGCGTGATGCTCGCCAGCCATGCTTTCACCCCAGCGCGGTCGTCCGCGTTGGGCGCGCGTACGGACCCGAGCGCAGGCCCCTCGGCGTGCGAGGGTTAGCGGTCTTCGAGGCCGTCTTCCTCGCGCTGGCTACTCGGCTACCAGTGCTCGCGGCGCATGACCTCGTCGGCGGGGCGTCGCGTGACCGGGCCGAAACGACCGAGTGGCCATCCGATCGGGATCATCGCGTACGTTCGGACGTCCTTCGGGATCTCGAGCGCTCGCTTCACGTCGTCCTCGGCGAAGAGGTGCCAGGTGGTCATCGTGGCAGCAAGACCGCGCGACCGCGCCGCAAGGAGGACGTTCTCCACGGCCGGGTAGATGGACGCGGCCTCCGAACGCTGCTCGACAGCGCTGAGGCCACCCAGCAGCAGGTCCTTCGAGCGACCCGGGCCGAGCTTTCGCAGCGCGGCCGCGAAGTCGCCGAGCTGTCGCTTCACCTGACCGAGGTAGGCACGCTGGTCGTAGCAGGCCACGATCACGACCGGTGTCTCGTGGAAGTGGTCGCGCTGGTAGTGCACCGCGTCCCACGTCCGCACGACGAGCGGATCGGTGCCATATCGCGGATCGGCCTTACCCATCCACTCCTCGTAGAGGTCGGCGACCATGCGCCAGACCGTCGCGAGGCGCGCGATGCGCTCGCGGTCCGTGACGACCACGAACACCTGCCCCTGCTGGTGGCCCGCGCTCGGCGCGTACATCGCGGCTTGGATGAGCTCGCGGACCAGCTGTTCTGGGATGGGGTCTGGGCGCAGCCGGCGCATCGCCCGCATCGTCGCCATGATCTCCGCAAGAGATCCCATGGGGCCGCCGTTGGTCGAAGGCGTGGCGCTCAGGGCGGGATAGTAGGCGCCGTCAGCCGGCGCGAGGGGCTCCGCGGCGCGGCTCCGGGGGGCGGTCTTCCATCATCCCAATCGTGATCCGGTCGAGGGGCGTCGCCGGAACCCGGATCCACTCGTGGTTCACGCTGGCGCCGCGGGCACAGTACGCCGGGAGCTGGCGGTAGGTCTCCACCGTGAACTCCGCGGTGCTGGGGTCGGCGCGATGCTTGGCCAGGCACACGAACTCGATGCATGCCACGGTCGGCTCCACGGGCGCCGGCTCCCCTTCGTCCATCTCCCGGCCTGATGGTGGCTACGGCGCCTGCCAACAGGAAGCCACCGCCGAGGGGGTTCTGGCGAGTTGACCCTGGACCGCAACAGCGTCGAAGGACCGGGACCGTGGCTGAGCGCCCCGGGAGCCCCCGGCAACCCGTTCTCGCGCCATGCGGCGAGGATCCGGCGCCCGATCGGAAGCCATCGGCCTCCGGGCGGTCGCCTGTCGGGCGAAAAGAAGCGAACTGGCACGCGAACGTTCTGGCGATATCCGCGTTGTGGAAGTAATGTCCCGACTTACGTTCAAGCGAGGAAGCGGTCAGTCGAATCAGAAGGTGACGCCGCCGGTGTGGCGTCCCGCGGATCCGCCTACCGCCGTGGAAACCCCTGCTGCAGAACGGCACGAGGAACGGGAACCGGAGGGCAACGCAATGCAACAGCGCGACACGCACTACAGCCCGAGCCCCAGCAGCGGGGACCTCAACGCTCTGCTCGGCAGAGGGTCGGAGTTCGAGGGGAAGCTCGCGTTCGAAGGCAAGGTCCGCATCGACGGCACCTTCACCGGCGAGATCTCCACGAACGATCTCCTGCAGATCGGCGACGGCGCGCGGGTCCAGGCCGAGATCAGCTGCGGGACCGTCATCGTCGAAGGCGAGGTCAACGGCAACATCAAGGCGACGCAGGCCGTTGAGCTCCGTCGTCCGGCGAAGGTCCACGGCGACATCACCACACCCTCGCTCGTGATCGAGAAGGGCGTGGTCTTCGAGGGTCGATCGCACATGGAGTCGGTCGCCTCTTCGAACATCGTCCCGATCTACGCCACCGCCGACGAGAAGTAAGACACCCCTAAGGGGTCCGACATGCAAGGCGTCTTGATGCTGAGTCGCGTGACCGTCCGTGATGCGGACTTCCGCCGCGTCACGTTCGATCAGTTCGCGCCCGAGGGCTGCACCTTCGAGCGCTGCGACTTCGGCGGCCAGACGCTTGACCGCCGCTACCAGCCGCTCTTCTCGAGCCGCAAGCAATCCGTCTTCCGCGACTGCACGTTCGACGGCGCGGACCTGACCGCGGTGCGGCCCGGTCAGGCGCGCTTCGAGCGATGCACGTTCGTGAACACGAAGATCGACGCCTGGGAGTCGTTCACGAGCGAGTTCATCGACTGCACGTTCTCGGGCCGCATCGTGAACGTCCGCTTCTATGGCCGCCCGTGGGGCGCCGGTGCAGAACGGATCGACCCCGCCCGCGCCGCGAACGCGTTCTCGGGGAACGACTTCCGCAAGGCCGACCTCCAGGGCGTGCTCTTCATCCACGGCATCGACATCAAGAAGCAGCACTGGCCGGCCGGGTCCCAGTACGTGATCCTCGACCGCATCCACCAGCGCATCGCCAAGGTGCGCCTCGGCGTCCTCGAGTGGCGTGACCACCAGGCGCGCCAAGAGGCGCTCGACATGCTCCAGTCCGCGTCGCTCCTCTACGCGCACCAGATGACGATCATCGGCCGCCGCGTCGAGCAGCGCTGGACCGCGACGCCCGCGGTGCAGGAGCGTGTCTGGGACGAGCTCACCTCCGCGATCGCCTGATCCTCCGCTGACCGCAGGCCGCGCGTTGCGCGGTGGCTGACAATTCCTCCCATGAAGCAGGCGGTGTGGACGGGCGCGATCGCGTTCGGACTCGTGACGATCCCGGTCCGTCTTTACCCCGCCACCGAGCCGAAGGACGTGCGCTTCCACCTCTATGACCGCCGCAGCGGCAAGCGCGTGCGCTACGAGCGCGTCGTTCGGGAGGAGGAGCCCGCCGCGTTCCTGCCCGAGGCGACCGCTGATGACGCCGATGTGCCGGATCTCGACGACGAGCTCGACGGGGACGGCGAGGCGGACGAGCCCCAGCGCCTGGGGCGACATCAGCCTGGGTTCGAGATCCCACCGGCGCGCAGCGTCGAGAGTTGGCCGGGTTCGGGCGTCCCCGCAGAGACCGAGGAGCGGGTCGGCGCAAGTGACATCGTCCGCGGCTACGCACTCCCGTCCGGCGACCTCGTGACCGTCAGCGACGACGAGCTCGAGCTCATCAGGCCGGAACGCAGCCGCACGATCGAGATCGAGGAGTTCGTCGAGCTCGCGGAGATCGACCCGGTCTTCTTCGAGAAGACCTACTACGTCGCGCCGACGCGTGGCGTCACCGAGAAGCCGTACGCGCTACTCCTCCGGGCGATGCAGTCGGCGGGCATGGTCGCGATCGGGCGATTCGTACTGCGCACGCGGCCGCACCTCGTCGCGATCCGGCCCCTCGAGAACGCGCTCGCGCTCGAGACGCTCTACTTCGGCGACGAGGTCCGCGACGCCGGCGAGGTCGTACGCCTCCCGGCCGACGTCCCGTCTGAACGCGAGCTGAAGACCGCGCAGCAGCTCATCCGCGCCCTCGCGACAGAGTGGGTCCCTGAGAAACACGCCGACAGCTATCGCGAGGAGCTCCTCGACGTGCTGCGACGCAAGTCGCCGGCGACGCCGGCCGAACATACGGAGATCGCGAGGAGCAGTGCGGTCGACGACCTCATGACGGCGCTGAAGGCGAGCGTCGAAGCTGCGAAGAAGCGCAGCACCATCGCGGGCGGCAGGCAGACGCGTGCGCTCGCCGCGCGGGCGAAGCGCGCGTCCACAGCGTCCAAGTAGCCGTTCGCACGCATCTTGCTGCGAGCGCGCGCATGGATATCGCATACGCGACCGCTGTTTTTCTCCACATCCTTGGCGCCTTCGCGATGGCGCTCGCGAACGGGATCGAATTCTTCCTTCTGAGAGGAGTGCAGCGCGTACCCGCGAACGTCGCGGCATGGTCTGAGCCGTACCGCGTTCTCGCCCCGCTCGGCGGTGGTGCTCTCGCCGTTCTCCTGCTGACGGGTCTGTACATGATGTTCACCGTCGCGGGCGTCCAGCCGTGGATGATCGTCTCGATCGTCGTGATCCTCGCGATCGCCGGCCTCGGCGCGTGGTCGGGCATCCCGCTCCGACGCGCGATGACCGCGGCGCTGGCAGCTCGTGGCGACGCCTCGATCGCCGCGCTCCGCGACTGGCGGTTCACGTTCTCGAACCGCGCACGCATCGCCCTGCTCGTGGGCGTCGTCGCCCTGATGGTCTTCAAGGCTGACTACGTCGGTTCCGCGGCGATCATGGCGATCGCGGCGGGCGTCGGACTGGCCTGGGGCGCCATGGCGATGTCATCGCGGCCGGTCGGGACTCGCGGGCCGTCTCGCGCCATCCGCGCCTGAGCCCTAGACTTCATCCACGCGACGACGCGGATAACGAGCGCGGGTAGCGCGACAAGCGAGTCGGGGACGGTGTGAGCCCGGCAGAGCGGACCCGCGGGAGACCACCGCCGAGCGATGAGGGCAGGCCCCATACAGCCGATTGCGAGAGCCGCAGCGATGCGGAACTCGGGTGGAACCGCGGGAAGCGTCTGACGCCTCTCGTCCCGAAGATCTGGACGGAGGCGTTTTCTTATGGCCAAAACAGAGCGCAAAGCGGATCACGGTGATGAGCGGCTCTACGCGCTCCGTCACTCGACGGCGCACGTCATGGCCGGCGCCGTTCTCGACCTGATCCCCGAGGCGAAGTTCGGCTTCGGCCCGCCGATCGCGGACGGCTTCTACTACGACTTCGACCTGCCGCGTCCGTTGCAGCCGGAGGACCTCGAAAAGATCGAGGCCCGCATGCGCGAGGTCGCCAAGGCCAACGCGTCGTTCGAGCATCGCGACATGAGCGTGCCTGAGGCGCTCGACTTCTTCCGGAGGAAGGGTCAGACGTACAAGGTCGATCAGATCGAGAAGCTCGCGAAGGACGGCGCCGACAAGGACACCGACGACGCGGTCGAGAACGGGAAGGTCTCGATCTACCAGCACAACGGCTTCATCGACCTCTGCCGCGGCCCTCACGTAAAGAGCACCGGCGAGATCAAGGCGTTCAAGCTCCTCTCGATCGCCGGCGCGTACTGGCGCGGGAACGAGAACAACGCCCAGCTCCAGCGCATCTACGGCACGGTCTGGCCGAGCCAGGCCGAGCTCGACGCCTACCTCGAGAAGCTGAAGGAGATCGAGCGCCGCGACCACCGTTCGCTGGGGAAGGACCTCGAGCTCTTCCGCATCGACGACGAGCTTGGGTCGGGCCTCGTGCTGTGGCTGCCGAACCTCTCGATCGTGCGCGAGGAGCTCGAGGCGTGGTGGCGCAGGGTCCACCACGAGCGCGGCTACACCCTCGTGTACACCCCGCACATCGCGAACGAGAAGATCTACCAGCGCTCCGGCCACCTCGAGAAGTACGGCGAGAACATGTACGGCCCGCTGGCCCTGGATGAGGGCACCCAGAACTTCTGGATCAAGCCGATGAACTGCCCGGGCCACATCAAGGTCTTCCAATCGAAGATCCACTCGTACCGCGAGCTGCCCATGCGCATCGGCGAGCTCGGCACGGTCTACCGCTACGAGCGCGGCGGCGCCCTGCACGGGATGCTCCGCGTGCGCGGGTTCACGCAGGACGACTCGCACATCTTCTGCTCGTGGGAGCAGGCCCAGGACGAGATCGGCAAGGTCTTCGACCTCGCGATGGAGTTCCTGCGGACGTTCGGCTACTCGGACCCGCAGATCTACCTCTCGACGCGCCCGGCGAAGCGCCTCGGCAGCGACGAGCTCTGGGACAAGGCGGAGAAGGCGCTGGCGGACGCCCTCGGTGTGCGCGAGGTGCCGTATGACATCGACGAGGGCGGCGGCGTGTTCTACGCCCCGAAGATCGACATCAAGGTCAAGGACGCGATCGGTCGCGAGTGGCAGGGGCCGACGATCCAGATCGACCTCAACCTGCCCGAGCGCTTCGACGTGACGTTCGTGAACGCGGAGGGCCAGCGCGAGCGCGCGGTGATGATCCACCGCGTGCTCTTCGGCAGCCTCGAGCGATTCGTCGGCGGCCTCATCGAGCACTACGCCGGCAACTTCCCGCTGTGGCTCTCGTGGGAGCAGGTCTGCGTCATCCCGATCCGCGAGAGCGCATCAGCCTACGCGCGCGAGGTCACGACGGCCCTACGGAAGCATGGCTTCCGCGTCAACCTCGACGAGCAGGGCGACATGCGTTCGCGCATCAAGGAGGCGCAGGGCCGTAAGGCGTCCTACATGCTCATCGTCGGCGACAAGGAAGCCGCGGCGGGGACCGTCTCCGTGCGGCGGCGCGGCTCGCGCGAGGAAGAGCGCGGCGTGACGCTCGATGCGTTCATCGCGCGGCTCGAGAAGGAGCGCGAAGACAAGACGCTCCCGCCGGACTTCACCGGCCAGCACGAGCCGTCGGCGGGCGACTCCATCGCGTGAGGCAGACGGTGCAGGGTCCGATCCTCCGCGGCGCGCGGGTCACGCTTCGGCCGATGACCTACGACGACGCGCCGGCGCTCATGCGCTGGGGCGACGACAAAGACTTCGCGTGGTTCCAGTGGGGGCGGGACCCGGGGCGCTGGAAGGACGCGGCGAGCGCGTGCCAGTGGATTGACCGCTTCGCCGAGCGCAGCGGCAGGCTGTTCGCGATCGAGTACGAGGGACGAGCGATCGGCCAGGCGAACTACCGCGAGTGGCAGCCGAAGGGCAAGAGCGCCGAGGTGGGCATCGGCATCGGAGAGCCGGCGCTCTGGAGCCAGGGGCTCGGACGCGAGGCGCTCACGCTGCTCCTCCGCCACCTGGTCGACGACATGGGTGCGCACCGCGTGAACCTTCACGTCCTCGCCTACAACGACCGCGCGATCAACTCCTACCGGGCGGCGGGGTTCGACGTCGAGGGGATCGAACGCGACGCGGTGATGACGGACCGCGGCTTCTTCGCCGACGATGTCGAGATGGCCCACGTCGCTGGAAGGACGAGGCCGCCCTTCAATCCAGTTCCGGTGACCCTTACCGGGCGATTTGTTCGGCTCGAGCCGCTCCACCGCGAGCACGCCGCGGAGCTCTTCCCGGTGCTCCACGACGAGGACATCTGGCGTCTCTTCCTGCTCCCGATGCCGAAGGACGTGGCCGAGACGGAGCGCTTCATCGCGTCAGCGCTCGAACTACAGATCCTGGGGGAGTCGGTCGCGTTCCTCACCCGCCGCGTGAGCGACGGCGCCGCGATCGGGAGCACGCGGTTCCTCCACATCGACCGGCCGAACAAGACCGTCGAGATCGGATGGACCTTCCTCGGGCGTGACGCACGCCGGACCGTCGCGAACACCGAGGCCAAACTCCTCCAGCTGAGCCATCTGTTCGAGCTCGGCGCGAATCGCGTGTGGCTCCAGACCGACAAGCTCAACGAACGGTCGCAGCGCGCGATGGAGCGAATCGGCGCGAAGAAGGAAGGGGAGCATCGCGACGACCGCATCTCCTACGACGGCCGCATCCGCACGAGCGTCTTTTACGCGATCACGCGCGGCGATTGGCCCGAAGTGCGCGAGCGCCTCCTCGGTCTCCTCGCGCGGTGATATCCTTTTCCGAGTTGAAGCACCAAGCGCCAGAGGCGTTCCTCTCCTGATCGCGGAGTCATCCCGATAGCCGCGCCCGAACTGCGGGTCAACGAACAGATCCGTGTACCGGCCGTGCGCCTCATCGGCCCCAACGGCGAACAGCTCGGCGTCCTGCCGACGCAGCGCGCGCTCGCGCACGCGCAGGATCTCGGCTACGACCTCGTCGAGATCGCACCCAACGCCGTGCCGCCGGTCGCGCGCGTCCTCGACTTCGGGAAATACCGCTTCGAGAAGCAGCAGGAAGCGAAGGAAGCGAAGAAGCGGCAGAAGTCGGTCACCTGGAAAGAGATCCGCCTCTCACCGAAGATCGACGAGCACGACATCGAGACCAAGGTGAAGAGCGCGTCCAAGTTCCTCGCCGAGGGCGACAAGCTCAAGGTCACAGTGCGCTTCCGCGGACGCGAGCTCGCGCACCCCGACCGCGGGCGGACGCTCCTTCTTCAGATCGCGGAACGTCTCAAGGAGCACGGGACGATCGAAAGGCAGCCGCTGCTCGAAGGTCGCTCGATGTTCCTCGTCATGAACCCGCTCCGCGGCCTCGGCGCGACACCGGCGCCGCCCACTGCGCAGCAGCCTCCGCAGGGGCAGCCGCCCGCCCCGGGCGCGCGCCCCGCCCCGGGTCTTCCGCGCATGCCCGGACCCGCAGCGCCGGCGACAGCACGTCCACCCGCTCCACCGCGTCAGGCACCGACGCCGGCAGTGTCTCCCCAGAAGCCCGCGGCCGTGCCACCGGTGAAGCGACCGGTCGCACCCGGTGGAACGACGACGCCACCGACGCAAGCGCGCACCACGAAGCCGCCAACGCGCTCGAACTAGTCATCGCGGCACGCTGCGCCGTACAATTTCCTCTCACGTCTTTTCCCGGAGGAGGTAACGCCGTGCCCAAGATGAGAAGCCACAGCGGTGCGAAGAAGCGGTTCCGCGTGACGGGCACGGGCAAGTTCTCGCGGATGAAGGCGTACAAGGGACACCTGAACCAGCACAAGTCGCCGGGGCGCAAGCGCCGGCATCAAGGTAAAGGGCTCGTGGCGAAGGGCGACATCAAGCTCATCCGCAAGCTCCTGCCCAACCATTAGGAGTACGTAGATGTCACGGGTGAAGCGGGGCGTCGCGGCCCACAAGAAGCACAAGAGGCTCCTCAAGGCGGCCGAGGGCCGTCGCGCCACGAAGAAGAAGCTCGTCCGTCCGGCCCGCGAGGCCGCGATGCACGCGCTCACGTACGCGTTCCGCGACCGCCGCAAGCGGAAGTCCCAGTTCCGCTCCCTGTGGATCGCGCGGATCAACGCCGCGTCGCGCGAGGCGGGCGTCTCGTACAGCCGTCTCATGGCCGCGATGCGCGCGTCGGGCGTCGACCTGGACCGGAAGGTCCTCG
>JBIOUD010000116.1:0-6906 GCA_044866725.1 Candidatus Limnocylindria bacterium
AGCCGCGCTCAGTGCGTACGAAGCGCCTCCTCGTCGACATCGCGAAGGACGGGGGCGGCGACGTGAAGAAAGCGGCGACCGGGGACCCAGCACCGAGGAAGGCACGCTAGTGGCGCCGCCGCGACCGATGCTCGCGACACTCTCGAAGGACGCGATCACCGGTCCGGAGTGGGTCTTCGAGGAGAAGTACGACGGCATCCGCGCCGTCGCGGAGAAGAAGAAGGGGCGCGTCGCGCTCTGGTCGCGTACCGGCCAGGATCTCACCGCTGGATTCGGTGAGGTCGTAAACGCGATCGCGGCGCTGCCCGACAACGATCTGCTCCTCGACGGCGAGCTCGTGATCTTCGATCGAACGGGTGTGTCGCGCTTCCAGCTGCTGCAGCGCCGTGGCATCGACCCGCGCGTCCGCCCGGTGTACGTCGTCTTCGACGTGCTCCGCACGAACGGCCGCGACGTGACCCGCTGGCCGCTCGAGGAGCGACGTGCGCGCGTGCTCGCGCTCGTGCCGAAGCGCGCGGGGCCGCTCATGCCATCGCGTCAGCTGAAGGGCGGTGGTGCCGCGGCGCTCACGACCGCGCGCGCGAAAGGGTGGGAGGGTGTCATCGCGAAGCTCCGCGGTTCGGCGTACGAGGCCGGCGAGCGGTCGCGCGCGTGGCGCAAGGTGAAGGTGCGCGGCGAGTCTGAGTTCGTCATCGGCGGCTTCACGCCGCCGCAGGGCGCGCGCACGGAGTTCGGCGCCCTACTCGTCGGGATGTTCGACGGCGCGAAGCTGCGCTACGTGGGCAAGGTCGGGACGGGGTACACGCAGGACACGCTGCGCGATCTCGGCGCGCGACTGCGGGACCTGCGCACGGACGAGGCCGCGTTCGAGCCGGCGCCGCGGATGCGCGATGCGACATGGGTGCGGCCGGAGCTCGTCGCGCAGCTCGCCTACCAAGAGTGGACCGCCGACGGAAAACTGCGACAGCCGGCGTTCCTCGGGCTCCGCGCGGACAAGAAGCCCAAGGAGATCACCTGGCAGGCGCGGGAACCGTGAAGTCCGCGGCGAAGAAGGCCGCGCCGGCGAAGTCCGCGCCGAAGAAGGGCGCGGCCACGAAGTCCGCGGGCGCGGAGAAGACAGCGGCGCTCGCTCCCGGAGAAGCCCTCATCGGTGGCGTCGTGATCTCGAACGCGGAGAAGGTGTGGTGGCCCGACGAAGGGTTCACGAAGGGCGACATCGCGCGGTTCTATCACGCGATCTCGCCGCTGCTCCTGCCCTGGATGCGGGATCGTCCGCTCACCGCGGAGCGCTGTCCCGACGGGATGCTCGGCGGCTGCTTCTACCGGAAGAATTTCCCCGCCGGCAACATCCCGGTCGGCGTCCCGCGCGTCACGCTTCGCGCGGAGAGCACCGGCAAGGACGTGAACTATCTCGTCGGTGGCAGCCTCGAAGCGGCGCTCGGCCTCGTTCGCGTGGGATGCATCTCGATGCACGTCGTGCCCGCGCGCGTCGGCCATCTCCACGAGCCCGACTGGCTCGCGCTCGACATGGATCCGACGAGCGGCACGTTCGCCGATGCGGCGAATGCCGGGCTCGCGCTCCGCACGCTGCTCGACGAGGCCCGTCTGCCGTCGTTCCCGAAGACCTCGGGCTCCCGCGGTCTGCACGTGTTCGTCCCGCTGAAGCCCGGGCAGAGCGATGAGGCCGTCGTCGGTTTCGCGGTGCGGATCGGCGAGGAGCTGGCGCGACGCAACCCGGATCTCGCGACGATGACGCGCTCCAAATCGGACCGCGGCTCGAGGGTCTACGCGGATCCATTCCGCAATGGCTACATGCAGACGATCGTGTCGCCGTATTCGGTCCGCCGCCGCCCGCACGCGCCCGTCTCGACGCCGCTCGCGTGGGATGAGGTCTCGCCGAAGCTCGATCCGGCATCGTTCACGATCCGGACCTTCGACAAGCGCGCGGCGAAACCGGATCCGTGGAAGGACTTCACGAAGAGCGCGGTTCAGCTGCCGAGCTAGCCAGATCAGGTCGCGCTCCGTTCTTGGGAAGCCGTCCGATGCGGCGGCTCGACGTCCTCAGACCGAGGCTGATCTTTGCGCGATGTGCCTCATCGAGCGGCCGACCTCGCCGCGCCGCGCTGAGCTTTGAACGGGACTCCGCGCTCATCTGCCTTCCGCGCTTGGCGTGGCGATTCACGTAGCGACGCGACCTAGCGTACGCGTCGCGCGAGGGGATCATCGTTCCGCAACCGCACGCGCAATGGGATGGTCACTGGCCAGTGCGCGTCCATGCACTTGCATGTGACATGTGCGGCAGAGCGTCATCCCGTTCGCAAGGTCGAATCGCGTCGCCGGCGACTCGACCACGCCGCGATGTGATGTGCCGCGAGCCCTCGCTCGTACTTCTTGCAGATCCTGCCGCACCTCTGGCATGTGTAGGCGTCGCGTGCCAGGACGGCATTTCGCCACTCGAGGTATCGCGGGTCGCGGAATCGCTCCCAGGGCCGCCCGCCCTTCCAGTTCCAGTGGGCTGAGCCTCGTTTCACGAGTGCGGGGTCACGCCTGCCAAGCGCCTCACGAGAGATGGCCGCGCGGTACTCGGGATCCTTCCGCAGGCCGAGCCGGGCGGCCCAACGCGCGATGGTGCGCTGTGACACTCCGTAGCGAAAAGCGAGCTCGCGCGTCGGCGTGACTGGAAATTCCGCTCGAAACGAGTCGTCGATGTGCATCGATCGGCGGTCGCTTGCGCACTTGGCCATCTGGCATGTCGTGTGCGCATGCGAGGTGCGTGAAACAGCGAGCGCGCCGAAGCGGCCACGACGTGAGCGCCCGCGACAAGCTGCCCCCGAGGGGTATCAGCCACTGGTTCTCGATGTTCGCGAGCCGCACGGCGAACATCGCCGGTTCGCATTGGGCGTTCCTCGCCACGTTCGTGTTCATCGTCGTCTGGTTGATCAGCGGTCCGCTCTTCGGTTTTTCAGATTCGTGGCAACTCATCGCGAACACGGTGACCACTTTGACGACTGCACTGATGGTGTTCCTGATCCAGAACACGCAGAACCGTGACGCGCGCGCGATCCACCTGAAGCTCGACGAGCTGCTGCGCGCGACGCCCCGAGCCCGGAACGAGTTCATGGAGGCCGAGGAGGAAGACCTCGACGAGATCGAGCGCGAGAAGGCGATCGTCGACAAGGACGACCCGAATCCTCCCGAGAGCAAGCGACGGAACACGAAGGCGGCGCCCACGAACGGCACCGCGCACGCGATGCCGGGCAACGGCAAGACCCACCGCTAGACCGCTCGCCCGCGCGCCAGGCGCGTTTCGTGCAGTGCTGGGGCCGCGAATCCAGACGGAGTGGGGAACGTATGAAGGACATTCAGGGCGTGGACGAACTGGAGAAGCGCGTCGCTGAGTCCGTACGCCGCGCGCTGCGGCTCGTCGGTCAGGCAGAGAACGGCGTCGAACGCGATGTCGTCGATGCTCCCGAGGAGACGAACGTCAGCTGAGCGCGAGCTCGCGCTGGATCACGTCGACGAGCTGCTCGATGTCGAAGGGCTTCTGGATATAGCCATCCGCCTGCAGCCTCTCCGCGATCTCGGCCGCGTGCGGGTTCGCGGTGAGCAGCAGGATCCGCGCGCCTGCGCGCGCGCTGCGACGGTACTGCGCGATGAACGACCAGCCGTCCATGATCGGCATCGTGAGGTCGAGGAGGATGAGGTCCGGTGTGACGTGATCCATGAGCTCGAGCGCCGCCGCGCCATGACGGACCGTCGCCACGGAGTAGCCGGCGTCGCGTAGGACCTCTCGGACGACGTCGGCGAGTTGATCGTCGTCGTCCACCACGAGGATCTTGCCGAGATGCCCGTTGGATCCCTGCTGCTTCATTTGCGCGCCCGCCTTGCCCCGAGTGCAAACCGGATGCCAACGGCTCGCTTGCCCGATGTGCCTCCGTCATCGTCGGCGCGCGTTCTGCTGAGGACCATTTTTGGAGGTGACGAGATGCCACCACGTGGAGTGAAGAGCCCGAAGCGCAAGCGTCAATACGAGAAGATCAAGCGCAGCGTCAAGGCGCGCGGTGCGTCGACGAAGACGGCAAAGCGCATCGCCGCCGCGACGACGAACAAGACGCGACGGAGGAAGGGCGAGACGAAGGCTCGGAGCCGGAAGCGGAGCTAGTCGGCGAAGAGCGCGGGATCGGAGAGGCGCGGGCTCACGTCGGGCCAGTCCGGATCGTCGGACAGCTTCACGAGATCGGCACTGGGCCGTGAGCGCGCGCGTTCGTTCTCATGCTCGACGACGAGGACGCCGTCACGGTCGATGCGAAAGTGGATGAGCTCCCCAGCTGGCGTTCTGTACGTACCCGGCTCGCGGACCTGCGTCGTCATCGGCCGCCTCCCACACCTTCGTCACGGGCCGCGCGCGGATGAGCGTCTCGATCGGGACACCGCCGGTGGGGACCCAGTGATGCTGCGCGTCGACACCGAGGCCGTCGCAGTACGCGGCGGTGCCATGGCGGAACACGATGCCGCCGACGCCGTAGCGCGATGGCGCGGCGAGGTGTCGCGGATCGCGGCACTGGTAGTAGATGACCGTCGACATATCTCTCTCCCCAAATGCAACGGTTCCGTGAAGGTGACCATCCTTGCGAATCGCTCCGGGCATGTCACGCGTCGACAGACCGCTCGTCCGCGTGCGGCCTGAGCGAGCAGGCTAGCGTGGCGTACCCCGAGCCTGCCGACCCGAAGTCCCTCCGTTCCGTCGAGGAGGCGTCGCGGCGGTGCCGCGCGTGCGATCTTTGGAAGACGGGCACGCAGACGGTCTTCGGGGAGGGTCCACGGACCGCCGACGCGATGTTCGTAGGTGAGCAGCCCGGCGATCAGGAGGACAAGGCCGGTGAGCCGTTCGTCGGGCCGGCTGGTCGCGTCCTCGATGAAGCGCTGGCCGAGGCGGGCATCGACCGGAGGCGCGTGTACGTGACGAACGCGGTGAAGCACTTCAAGTGGAAGGCGAAGGGAAAGCGCCGCATCCACGAGAAACCCGACCGGCGAGAGGTGGCGGCCTGCCAGCACTGGCTCGAGCTCGAGCTCCGCCTCGTGAAGCCCGACCTCGTCGTCGCGCTCGGCGCGACTGCGGCGCAGGCGCTGCTCGGTCCTGCGTTCCGCGTCACGAAGGACCGTGGCAGGCTGCGATCGTCACTGCTCGCGCCTCGGGTGCTCGCGACGGTGCATCCATCGTCGATCCTGCGCGCGCCGCCGGAGACACGCGACGCCGAGCGCGCGGCATTCGTGAAGGATCTGCGCACGGTCGCGAAGCTCCTGCAGAAGAGCTAGGCGAACACGCGCAGCGCGCCGGCGCGACAGCGGAACTCGGACGGGAGCACGCCGGCGAGCGTCCCGTCGGCGTGGATCGCGAGCGGAGCCTCCGACTCGATCGCGATACGCGCGCCCTGGTAG
Source organism: Candidatus Limnocylindria bacterium (assembly GCA_044866725.1). GTDB lineage: Bacteria > Chloroflexota > Limnocylindria > P2-11E > P2-11E > CF-39. Next base: position 5,440 of record JBIOUD010000116.1, read on the forward strand.
CGGACCGGACGCTGCGGAAGACGACGCATCCGCATGACGGAGACGAGCGATCCGATGAGCGCGAGGCGTCCCATGCGCGGGAAGACCGCGACGTCGAGGATGCCGTCGACCATGCTCGCGTCGGGCAGCAGCGGAAGGGCCCACGCGTAGAACGGGCTGTTCACGACGAGCACCTGCATGACGCGATGCGCATGCGTCTTCCCGTCGATCGTGATCCGGACGCTGTGCGTGCCGTGCGTGAGCCAGCGCCACACCCGCCGCACCGCGCGCCGCCACGACCCGCGCTCCGCGTGACGCGCTGCACCGAACAGCTCTGCGTCGAGGCCCACGCCCGCGGTCTCGAAGAAGAGCTTGCCGTTCACCTCGCCGACGTCGGCGCGACGCATGCGACGCTTCGTCATGACGTGTGCCGCGTCGAGCGGTTCGAGCGGGATGCCGAGACCGTTCGCGATGTTCATGAAGCTGCCGAACGGAAGGATGCCGAGGATCACGTCGGTGTCGATGAGCGCCGCGGCCGCGGGCGCGACCGTCCCGTCACCGCCCGCGACGATGCATACGTCGAAGCGCTCGGCGATCGCGCGGCGCGCGAGATCAGCCGACGTGACCCCTTCCGCGGTCGTCTCGGCGCGTTCGAGCACGAAACCGGCGTCCTCGAGCACCGCGATCGAGCGTTCGAGGTCGTCCGGGCCCGCGGTTCGCTTTCCGGCGGCTGGATTCACCACGAGAAGTGCGCGCATCGACCTCACACGATGCAACCGCGGGGCCGGGACAGGGGTACCTCGCTACGTACACTGGTGCTCTCCTCATGACGTCCTTCCGCTCCGACCGGCCGTACGGCGCCTTTCCCGGTCCGGGACAGCCGCCACCCGAGCCCGAGCAGCCCGCGCCCGCACCAAAGATCCGCCTCCGGACACGCATCTGGCGACGCGTGAGCGCGCCGCTCGCCGTCCTGGCGCTCCTCTGGGCGACGTGGTCGCTCATGGGCGCGGTCACTACGGGTGGCCTGCGCGCGATCGACGAGGCCGAGGTCCAGCCGACACCCACGGCCACGCCACCGCTGGCCGCGCAGGTCTACGCCGCGGTGCAGCCGTCCGTCGTCCAGATCATCGCCAGCGGCGGCGGCGCCGATCCGTCGTCCGGCGCGGGCGTCATCGTCGACGACATGGCCGACATCCTCACGAGCCTGCACATCGTCTCGAACGCCACCGTGATCAGGGTGCGGTTCTATGACGGGACCGAAGCGACCGCACAGATCCTCACGACGCTGCCGGATAAGGACATCGCCGTGCTTCGTCCGTCGAACATTCCCGAGAAGCTCGTCCCCGCGACGATGGGCGATCCCGGTCGCCTCGCCGTGGGCTCACCGGCGTTCGTGATCGGCCACCCATTCGGATTGACGGGTTCACTGTCCGCCGGAGTGGTCTCGGGACTCGACCGCACGATCAGCGCGCCGGGTCTCGCGAAGCC
>JBIOUD010000117.1:0-13594 GCA_044866725.1 Candidatus Limnocylindria bacterium
GTCTGGTGGTAGCCGTCCTTGCCGACCTCTTCGATGTCGGTCGAGCGAAAGACCTTCTGGATGGTCGCGATCCGCTTCGCGGGCGCCTGCTTGCGGCCGAGGAAGTAGGGCACGAGCGGCTGCATCCCCGCGCTCGTGAACAGGACGCTCGGATCGTCTTTCAGGACGAGCGGCGCGCTGGGCAGGCGGACGTGGCCCTTCTCCTCGAAGAACTTGAAGAACCGCTCGCGAATGGTCGAACTGTCCAGCGCCAGCTCCTTCCGCCGCGGGCTACGAAAAAACGCGGGGCGACCACACGGTCACTCCCCGCGTTCCCCGCTCTGCTGAAGGAAAGTCTAGCGAATCACGAGCGCGTGGACGGCCCGCTATCGCCGGATCCGGAGCGCTTCGAGGCGCCTTCCCACTGCTTCTTCGCCTCGTCCGCGAGCTCGCGACCCTTGACCTGCGCCTGTCCGGCGAGGTCGCGGGCCACTTTCTCGAGCTCATCCGCTCGGCGCATCAGCTCGTCGGTCCGCTGGCGCAGCTCGATGCGTGTCGTGTCGCCCGGCTTCGGCGCGTACAGGAGCGCGATGACGGCGCCGGTGAGGATGCCGATGAGGAAACCCATGTGTGCACTCCCCTTTCGATGTCTCTTGACGTTATCGCTTCGCGTCGCCCTCGGCGATAGCCAATCCGGCGGAAGCGAGCAAGGCAGCGACCGCGGCGAAGAACACCTGCGCGTCTCCGAGCAGCCCGATGCGCGAGCCGGTCAACTCGCCGGCCGCCTGCGCGATCGCGACGGCCGCGAGCGCGAGCAACCATGCCCGCCCCAGCGCGCGCGGCCGGCCGAATGCCGCGCGAAGCGCGGCGGGCACGCCGATCGCGACGAGCGCGAGCGGCACGAGCGCGGGCGGCACGCTAGGCGGCGCGCTCCGACCGGGCGACCTCGCGAAGCTTCGCCGGTAGGGCGAAGATCGTCAGCGCCCCGGCCTCACGCGCCCGCTGCACGGTCAGCTCGCCGAAGGGCATCCGGACGAGCCCCGCGAACGCGAAGAGCGGGATCAGGAAGAAGTACGAGAAGAGACTCCGCCACGCGAAGAAGAGGGGAATGAGCGCGAGCGCGATGCCGATCTCGGGGCTCGTGCGGCGCGTCCGCCACGCGATCGCAAGACACACGAGCATCGCGACGCCCTCCATCGCGAGGTAGCCGGCCGCGGAGAGCAACGGGAGTCCGCCGTGGGTCCCGAGGAACACGAGACCGGCGCCGCGCGGGAACATCGGCTCGACGACCGGCGTGAGCACGCCCTCGAGCCACGCGCTCGGATGCCAGGCGATGAACGGGAGATTCGTCGAGACGAAGATCGCCACGGCGATCGCCGCCTGTCGCAGCGCGGCGCGCCAGCCCGACGACGCGACGACCGCGATGAAGAAGAAGGGTGCGAAGAACCAGGCGATCTGCTTGATCGCCGTCGCGATGCCGAACGCTACCCCGCCCGCGATGCGCTCGCGCCAGATCCACCCCGCGACGAGCGGTAGGGCGTACATGAGATCGGCGCTCCCGCCCACCGTGAATGCGACGAGACACGACGCGCCGAAGAGGCCCGTGAGGACGAACGGTCGCAGCGTTCCCGGCGCGCGCCACGTGATGAGCAGCATCGCGGCGATGAGGCACGCGAGATACACGTAGTTCGAGTCGATCCCGACCGCGACGAACGGCAGCAGGAGCAGGAACGAGAGCGCGGGGTACGACGGGTTCGTGACGAACTCGACGTTGCCGCCGCTCTCGCGGCGAAGTACCCACGTGCGGTCGAGCTGGTCGTCGTTCGGATACACCGTCACGTCGGCGAACTCGCCACGCCGCAGCGGCGTCGTGCGATCGGCGCCGATCTGCAGGGAGTCGTAGCACTGGAAGATGTCGAGCGTCGCGTACGGATCCTTGCCCTGGAGGAGGAGCCGCGCGGCGCAGTCGTTCAGCGCGATCGCGTCGTTGTGGTACGGCGTCCAGTCTTCGGAGTGCTGCCGCGGCATCGCGACGAGCCAGGCGAGCGAGACGACCGACATGACGCAGACGAAGGTCCAGGTGAGACGGTGGAGCCGCGTGTGCGCCGCGGGCGTGAGCGCGTCGCCCACGCCGGTCCCGCGGAGCGCAGCGGCGATGATCAGGAGGGCGGCGCCGATGGCGATCACGACGGCGACCGCACCCGGACGCTCGGACCGCTGGATGACGATGCTGTTCAGGAGACCGGCGTAGTAGAGGGTGGCACCGGCGACGGCGATCGCCGCGATACGGAAGAGCGCGCGCACCCCTAGTTCGCGCGGACCCGAGTGACGACGCCGCCCCCGAGGACCTCGTCTCCCGAATAGAAGACGGCGGCCTGTCCGGGCGCGACGAGCGCGGGCGCTTCGAGATCGAGGGTCGCTCGGTCGTCCTGCACGGTCACCCACCCTGCGAGCGGCGTGCCGCGGTACCGGAGCACCACATCGGTGCGGAACCGGCCCGCCGGCGGGTCCTGGGTGAAGCGCACGTCGCGCAGCTCGTAGGACGTCGCGCTGATCTCCTCGCGCGTCCCGACGATGGCGGCGCGCCGGTCCGGCTCGAGACGCAGCACGTACATGCGGTCCCCCGTCGCGATTCCCGTGCCGCTTCGCTGACCGACCGTGAGCGTGCCGATGCCGCCGTGCTCGCCGACAACGGTCCCGTCGAGACGCTCCACGGGCCCGGGAACGAACGCCTCGGGCGCCCGCTTGCGCACGAAGCCGCGGTAGTCACCGCCGATGAAGCAGATGTCCATGCTGTCCGGCTTCGTCGCCGTTGGCAGTCCGAACCGCGCGGCGATGCCGCGCGTCTCGCTCTTGTCCGCCAGCTCGCCGATCGGCATCTCGAGGCGCGCGAGCTCGCGCTGGCCGAGCATGTACAGCGCGTACGACTGGTCCTTCGCGGCGTCGCGCGCGCGCAAGAGGCGGTGGGGCCCGTCGTGCGTGACGCGTGCGTAGTGCCCGGTGGCGAGACGGTCCGCGCCGAACTTCGCGACCACGTCGCGCATCAGCGCGTCGAACTTCACGTGGTGGTTGCAGGAGACGCAGGGGTTCGGAGTCTCGCCGTTCGCGTAGGAGCTCACGAAGCGATCGACGACCTTCTCTCCGAACACGTCTGCGTAGTCGAGCGCGTAGAACGGGATGCCGAGCACGCCTGCGGCGCGGCGCGCGTCCTCGCCGGCCTCGTCGGTACCGCAGCAGCGCGGCGCGTCCGCGTTGCCGCCCGACGGCACGAGCCGCATCCAGACGCCGACGACGTCTTCGCCACGCTCGGCGAGCAGCGCCGCGGCGACGGACGAGTCGACGCCGCCGCTCATCGCGACGAAGACCTTGCTCATGCCGTCACCCGGACGGTGGTCATGCCGTCACCGGGACGGTGGTCATGCCGTCACCGCGGCGGCGCCCCGCACGCGCGTGACGATCGCGGGCAGCGCCGCGAGGAACGCGTCGACGTCGGCCTCGGTCGTCGAACGTCCGACGGTGACGCGCAGCGAGCCCTTCGCGGTCTCGCGATCGACGCCGAGCGCGAGGATGACGTGCGACGGCTCGGTGTCGCCGGACGTGCAGGCGGAGCCGCTCGAGACGGAGAACCCCGCCATGTCGAAAGCCGCGATGAGCGACGTGCCGTCCGCACCCGGGAACACGAACGACGCATTGTTCGGCAGCCGGTCGGTGCGGTGGCCCGTGAGCATCGCGTCGGGTAGGCGCGCGAGGACGCCATCGATGATCCGATCGCGCAGCGCGGACTGGCGCGGCGACTCCTCCTGGCGGCGCGCGGTCGCGATGCGCATCGCCACCCCGAGCGCGACGATGCCCGCGACGTTCTCGGTGCCGGTGCGCCGGCCCTTCTCCTGTCCACCACCCGTCTGCATCGTCGCGATGCGCGTCCCCTTGCGCACGTAGAGGGCACCGACGCCCTTCGGACCGTAGAACTTGTGCGCGTTCAGCGAGACGAGGTCGACGGCGATCTTGCGCACGTCGAACGGGAGCGCGCCGACGCTCTGCACCGCATCGCTGTGGAACGTCACGCCCCGCTCGCGGCAGACCGCGCCGATCTCGGCGATCGGCTGCAGCGTCCCGATCTCGTTGTTCGCGTGCATGACCGACACGAGCGAGGTGCGGTCGTCGATCGCCGCCGCGATCTCGCGCGCGGTGACGCGCCCCTCACGATCCACCGGTAGGACCGTGAGCCGGACGTGTGCGTGATCCGCGAGGTCCCGCGCCGTGTCGAGCACGGCGTGGTGCTCGGTGGCGACCGTCACGAGGCCGTCGCGCTCCGCCCGACGGGCCTTCAGCACGCCGCGGATGGCGAGGTTGTCCGCCTCGGTGCCGCCGCTCGTGAAGACGATCTCCGCCGGCTGCGCGCCGATCGCGTCCGCCACCTGCTCCCGCGCCTCGTCCACGAGCGCCCGGGCCGCCCGGCCTTCGGCGTAGATGCTCGAGGGGTTGCCCTGAACGTCCCGGTAGACACGCGCCATCGCCTCGGCGACCTCGGGGTCGACGGGCGTCGTCGCGGCGTGATCCAGATAGACGCGTCGCATTGCCTAAAGTCTAGGTTGCGATGCTCCCGTTCCTCGGCGCGACCGCGCTCCTCGCGCTGCTTGGTCTCCTGCTCCTCGGCGAGCGCGCCTTCGAGCGCGCACGAGGACGGCCGAAGCCGCCGAAGCAGCTGCCACCGCCGCGCTGATGGGCCGCAAGGTCGACCTTCGACACGCGCTCGCCACGGATCCGGCACCGCTGCGCGCGCCGCCATCGTGGACCAACAGCGAGGTCGGGACGGTGAACGGCGAGACCGTGCTTCACGCCGGTGCGGGCCGGCTCGATGGAAAGTGGCATCGACAGACGAGCGACGAATTCCTGCTGGTGCTCGAAGGAGCGCTCGTCGTGGAGTTCGACGAGGGTCCGCTCTCCGCCGGACCGGGCGAGGCGATCATGATCGCGGCCGGCGAGCGCCACCGCGCCGTCGTCCCCGGCGACTGCTTGCTGCTCTCGGTCGAGGGCGTCGGGATGCGGCGGACCGAAGGGTGAACACGGGCTGGTACTTTTGCGAGAAGCGCGGGAGGTGCTCGAATGATCCGTAAGTTCGCGGCGACGGTGCTCATCGGTGCGGTCGTGCTCGGGGCCTGCGCGCCAGCCTCGCCCTCGACCCCATCGGCGAGCGCGACCGCCGCCGGCCAGCCGAAGTCGGGCGGGACGCTCATCCTCGCGAGAGCCGGCGAGGTCACGAACCTCGATCCGCACAAAGTGCCGGCGTTCACGTCGGCCCGCGTGTTCGAGCTCCTCTACAGCTACCTCATGCGCCTCGATGAGAACCTCGGCGTGCAGCCCGATCTCGCCGACGGCATGCCGACCACGAGCTCGGACGGCAAGACCGTGACGGTGAAGATCCGGAGCGGCGTGAAGTTCCACAACGGCGATGCGCTCACGAGCGCGGACGTGAAGTACACCTTCGACCGGATCATCGACACGAAGACGGCGGCCGTCGCGCGGTCGTTCTTCGCCGACGTCGACAACATCGCGACTCCGGACGCGACGACCGTCGTGTTCAACCTGAAGTCGCCGAACGCCGCGCTGCTCGCGTACATGGCGCATCCGAACAGCGGGATCGTCTCGAAGAAGATCGGCGAGGCGAACGCGGATCTCACGAAGAAGGAGACCGCGATCGGGAGCGGCCCGTTCAAGCTGGCCGAGTGGGTGCCCGACAACTTCATGCGCTTCGAGAAGAACAAGGACTACTACGTGTCGGGCCAGCCGTACCTCGACGGCATCCGCATCAACGTGGTGCCGGACGAGACGGGGCTCGCCGCGGCGCTGCGCACGAAGGCCGCGGACATGGCGATCATCACGAACGCGCAGGTCGCGCGCACGCTGCGCACCGAGTCGGGCGTCACCCTCTCGGCGAAGCCCAGCCTCAGCTACAACCTGCTTTTCCTCAACACGAAGCGGAAGCCGCTCGACAACGTCAAGGTCCGGCAGGCGATCGCGTATGCCATCGACCGCAAGGCGATCATCGACGCCGTCGCGTTCGGCGAGGGCGAGCAGACCGGCCCGATCGCACCGGCACTCAAGAACTACGCGCTGCCGACGTCGGACTATCCGCTGTATACGCGCGACGTCGCGAAGGCGAAGCAGCTCGTCACGGAGGCGAACGTCGGGCCCGTGTCGTTCACGATCATGACCTCGACGACCGAGCCGTCGTATGGCAAGGCCGAAGCGGAGCTCGTGCAGGCGCAGCTCGCCGAGGCGGGCATCACCGTGAAGATCGAGACCGTCGAATTCACCCAGTACGTCGACCGCTGGCTCAAGTCCGACTTCGACGTGGCGACAGGCCTGAACGGCGGCGGCCCGGATCCCGACTTCTACGTCTTCCGTTACTTCACGGACGATGGCAACCTCAACCAGATCGTGGGCTTCAAGAATCCGACGTCGAGCGACGCCATCAAGCAGGCGCGTGCGTCGACGGACGCGGCGAAGCGCAAGGAGCTGTACACGACCGCGCAGAAGGAGCTCGTGAACGGTGCCCCGTTCGTGTGGCTCTTCGTCGGTCGCGACTACAACGCGACGCTGCCGACCACGAAGGGGTTCATCCACCTGCCGACCGGATCGGTCATCTACCTGCGGCAGACCTGGCTCGATAAGTAAGTAAGGGAGAGCACGGCGGGAGGCACCACCTCCCGTCGTCTTCCTGAATGGGCCGATACCTCGCGGTCCGGCTGCTCAGCGCGATCACCACGCTCGTCGGTGTTTCCATCCTCACGTTCCTCTTCATCCGGCTGATCCCGGGTGACGCGATCGCCGCACGGCTGGGTACCTCGACGGCGCTCACGCCCGAGCAGCTCGCCAGCCTCCGCGCGTACTTCGGCCTCGACCAGCCGCTGCACATCCAGTACTGGAACTGGGCGACCTCGCTCCTGCGCGGCGACGCGGGCTTCTCCATCCGCACGGGCCGGCCAGTCCTCGTCGAGATCGCCGAGCGACTTCCGGCGACGCTCGAGCTCGCGGCGGCCGCGACGCTCATCGCGATCGCGATCGGTATCCCGCTCGGTCTCTTCTCGGCAATGCGTCCGCGATCGCGACTTGACACCGTCGCCCGCGTCGGCGGACTGCTCGGTCTCTCGCTGCCGAGCTTCTGGCTCGGCACGCTCATCATCGTGTTCTTCTCGCTCTACCTCCGGTGGCTGCCGAACACCGGCGGTTACGTCGACTTCGTACGCGACCCGCTCCGTAATCTCGGGCTCATCCTGTTCCCGGCGATCACCCTCGGCGTGTCGCTCGCAGCGGCGACGATGCGCATGACGCGATCGGCGATGCTCGACGTCCTGGGTGCCGACTACGTGCGCACGGCGGCGGCGAAGGGGCTCGCGCCGCCGCTCATCGTCCGACGCCATGTCCTGAAGAACGGCCTCATCGTCGTCGTCACGCTGCTGGGCGTGCAGGTCGGACAACTGCTCGGCGGCGCGGTCGTCGTCGAGGAGATCTTCACGATCCCCGGCGTCGGACGGATGCTGCTCACGGCCATCGTGCAACGCGACTACGCGCTCGTGCAGGGCGGCGTGCTCGTCATCGCGATCCTCTTCGTGCTGGTGAACATCGTTGTGGACTTGCTCTATGGCTACTTGGATCCCCGAATCCGCCTCGCGTAGCCCGAGCGCGCGCTGGACCGGTGTCGGCGGCGCGGCCGCGGTGATCGCGCGCGAGCCGGTGGCGCTCATCGGCGTCGTGATGGTCATCCTCTACGTCGTCGTCGCGCTCACCGTCTCGTTCCTGCCGCTCCGAGATCCGCTCCTCCCGTCGACCCAGCGTCTCGCGGCTCCATCGCTCGAGTTCCCGTTCGGGACCGACGCGCTCGGCCGCGATCTGCTTAGTCGTGTCCTCTTTGGCGCGCGCCTGTCGATGCAGGTCGCTCTGCTCTCCGTCGCGGCCGCCACGATCGTGGGCGGCGTGCTCGGGCTCGTGTCCGGCTACGTCGGTGGTCTGACGGATCTCGCGATCGGACGAGTGCTCGACGTGTTCTTCGCGTTCCCGGCGATCCTGCTCGCCCTCGGTATCGTCGCCGCACTCGGTCCGGACCCCCGCAACGTCGTCCTCGCGATCGCCGTGGTCTACACGCCGATCTTCGCGCGCGTCGTGCGCGGGCCGGTGCTCGCGATCAAGGAGCGCGAGTTCGTCGAAGCGGCGCGCGCGATCGGAGCGACCGGGACGCGCATCGTCGTGCGGCACATCGTGCCGAACCTGCTGTCGACGCTCATCGTGCAAGTGAGCCTGGCCCTCTCGTGGGCGGTGCTCACCGAGGGCGCGCTCTCGTTCCTCGGCCTCTCCGCACAGCCACCGGCGCCGTCCTGGGGCGTGATGCTCAACGAGGGACGGCAGTTCCTCGAGTTCGCGACGCACCTCGCGATCTTCCCGGGCCTCGCGATCATGATCGCCGTGCTCGGCTTCAACCTCCTCGGCGATGGGCTGCGCGACGCCCTCGACCCGCAGCGCCGATGAGGATCGCCCGCGCGACACGCCGGCACGTCCCATCGATCGCCGAGCTCATGGCCGCCTCCCCACTCCTGCGGCGGTATCGCGTGACGCGCGCCGGCGCGACGGCGAGCCTCAGCGAAGGGCTGCGCGCCGGCGACCTGCTGCTCATTGCGGTCGACGGCGAAGCGATCATCGGACTCGCCTGGCTCATCCGCACGCGCGCGCTCGACCGCTCCGCGTACCTCCGCCTGCTCCTCGTGGCCGAGCGTCGCCAGTCACGCGGACTTGGAGCAGCCCTCCTCGCGCGTGGCGAGCGTGAGGTCCGCGCAGCCGGCGCGCGTCATCTCCTGATGCTGGTCACGCGCACGAATAGACGAGCGCGCGACTTCTATGAGCGGCACGGATACGAGCGTGTCGGCGACCTTCGGGGCTTCGCTCGTCGTGAGATCGACGAGTCGCTGTACGTGAAGACCTGGCAAAGCCCGGCTCGGCGAGCTAGGTCGACTTCGGCGGCGCGATCACCTTCAGCCCGTACTCCTTAAGGAGCTCGTCGGGGAGCGCCGCGGGCGCATCGAGCAGCGGGTCGTAGCCGGTCTGGGTCTTCGGAAACGCGATCGTCTCGCGCGCGTTCTGGAGCCCGGCGAGGACCATCACTGTTCGGTCGATGCCCGTCGCGATGCCGCCCTCCGGCGGCGCGCCGTACTCGAGGGCATCGAGGAGCGCGCTGAACCGGACCGCGCCCTCCTCTTTCGAGATGCCGAGGATCTCGAACGCGCGCTCCTGCATCGCGCGGTTGTGGATACGGATGCTGCCGCCGCCGAGCTCGTTGCCGTCGACCACCATGTCGTACTGCGAGCTCATCGGCTTGCCGGGATCTTCCCCGAAAAGGAGCTTCGCGTTCGCCGCGTCGAGCGGTCCGGCGAACGGGTTGTGCGAGAACGTCCAGCGGCCATCGAGCTCGCGCTCGAACATCGGGAACGGGTGGATCCACATGAGGTGGTGCTTCGAGGCGTCGACGATGCCGAGCTCCTCGCCGAGCCTGCGTCGGACCTCGCCGATCGATCGGCTCGCGACCCGGTACTCCGCCGCGACCGCGAGCACGAGGTCGCCATCCTTCCCCGTCGTCGCAGCCCTGAGCTTCGCGAGCTCGTCATCGGTGAAGAACTTCACGACCGGTCCTTTGACCTCGGAGCCGGCCAAGGCGAACGAGACGAGGCCCTTCGCGCCACGGGTCTTGGCGACCTGGGTCCAGCCGTCGATGTCGTTCCGCGAGGCGCCGGCCTTTCCCGGCACGACGATCGCGCGGACGGCACCGCCGGCCGCGATCGTGTCCCTGAAGACGCCGAAGCCCGACCCTCGGAACACGTCGGTGAGGTCGACGAGCTCCATCGCGAAGCGGGTGTCCGGCCGATCACTGCCGAACCGCCGCATCGCCTCGTCGTAGGTGACGCGCGGCCAGGGCTTCTGCGCGATCGGTCTCTTCCCGAACTTCTCGAACACCGCCGTGTAGCAGTCCTCGAGGATCGCCATGACGTCATTCGGCTCGGCGAAGCTCATCTCGACGTCGAGCTGCGTGAGCTCGTAGATGCGATCGGCACGAGGGTCCTCGTCGCGAAAGCAGCGCGCGATCTGCACGTACTTGTCGATCCCGCCGACCATGAGGATCTGCTTCAGCTGCTGCGGCGACTGCGGGAGCGCCCAGAACTTCCCCGGGTAGTAGCGCGAGGGGACGACGAAGTCCCGCGCGCCCGTCGGGTCTGACCGGATCATCGTCGTCGTCTCGATCTCCCAGAAGCCCCGCTCGACGAAGAAGTTGCGGATGAAGTTCGTGACCTCGTGACGCAGGCGCATGAGCTCCCGCGGTCGCTCGCGCCGAAGGTCGACGTAGCGGTACTTCCAGCGGAGCGTCTCTTCGACAGGCGTCTCCTCGTTCACGTAGAAAGGCGGGGTCTTCGATTCGTTGAGGACCGTGACCTCGGTCGCGGCGACCTCGACGTCGCCGGTCGCGAGCTTCGGGTTCTTCGTCCCCTCCCTGCGCGCACGAACCTGTCCCTTCACCTGAAGGACCCACTCGTTGCGAACGTCCTTCAGCGCGGCGTGCGCCGCGGCCTGCTCGGTCGAGTGCGCGACGATCTGCGTCCGGCCATAGCGATCGCGCAGGTCGATGAACGTGACGTTGCCGTGGTCACGGCGCGTGTGCACCCAGCCGGCGAGCGTGACGGTCGAGCCCACGTCGGCGAGGCGCAGCTCGCCGAGCGTCTTCGTGCGAAGCATTCCTCTAGTTTCGGTCGTCCTGCGGATTCGGGTCGGGACGTGCCTCGCCGCCGATCCTCGGGATCGGGCTCGGCGAGATGTGCCGCTTCACTTCGGTCACGACCGCGGCCAGGCGCGTCTTGCGCTGCTCCTTCTTCGCCAGGTCGCGCACGATGACGTTGCCGCCACGCGCTTCGGCCGTCCCCGCGATGATCACGATCCGGGCGCCGTGCTTCACCGCGCTCTCGAGCTGCTTGTCGAGCGCCTTCTTGGAGTAGTCGACTGCCACGCTGAAGCCCTCCGCGCGGAGCGGCCCGGCCAGCTGCATGCGGTTGATGACGTCGTCCGGCATCTCCGAGATCACGTACACCTGCGGCTTCGGATCGGCCGCCGCGGTCGTGCTCTCCTTGAGCAGCGCGTAATAGAGGACATCGACGCCGCCGGCGATCCCTGTCCCGGGCATGTCCTCCGCGCCCATGGTCGAGAAGAGCCCGTCGTACCGTCCGCCGCCCGCCGCCGCGATACCGTCGTGCTCCGGGTCGGTGAGGATGAATTCGACGACGGTCCGCGTGTAGTAGTCCAGGCCGCGAACGAGGGTCGGCACGACCTTGAACGGGACGCCGAGCGCGGTGAGCCCCTCCTGCACGGCGGTGAAGTGCGCGCGGTCCTCCTCGCAGAGCAGCTCGAGGATCCGCGGCGCGCCCTCGACGACGGGACGGTCCTGCGCCTCCTTCGAGTCGAGCACGCGAAGGACATTCGTCTCGACGCGGCGCTGCGACGTCGGCGAGAGCTCGCCGAGGTGCTGCGTGAAGTACTCGCGGAGCGTGTCGCGCACTTTCGTGCGGCACTTGGTGTCGCCGATCGTGTTGAGCCTGATCTCGTAACCGCGGAGGCCGACCTCGGTGAACAGGCCGTGCGTGAACTCGATCATCTCCACGTCCACGGATGGCTCCTCAGCGCCGAAGCACTCGATGTCCCACTGCCAGAACTGCCGGAAGCGCAGCTTCTGCGGCCGCTGGCCGCGGAACATCGGCTCGTAGGCGAAGAACCGCTGCGGCCGAGGTGTCTTGTGGAGACCCGCGGCAAGGAAGGCGCGCGCGATCGCCGGCGTCGCCTCCGGACGGAGCGTGAGATCGCCCTCGCCGGCGAGCCGCACTTCGTACATCTCTTTGCTCACGACGTCCGAGGACTCGCCCGAGGTCTTCACGAAGACGCGCCGCTCCTCGACCACGGGCGTGACGATGCGCGGGTAGCCGTAGCGCAGCGCGCGCGCCTGCACGACGGCCAGGAGGGCATCGAACCCGGCCGCTTCTTGAGGCAACAGGTCCCGCATGCCGCGGGGAGGCTGGAAGCCGGACACCGGAGTGATGACTTTACCCGGTATCGTCGAACGAGATGGATCGCAGAACGCTCCTCCGCAGCGCGGTCGCCGGACTCATCGCGGCCGCATGCGGATCGACGGCGAGCGCCTCACCAACTCCTGGAGGTACGAAGACGAACAATCCAACTTCCACACCCGGTCCCAGCGCGAAGGGCGCGACGAAGGCCACGGTCGAGCTCGCGAAGGGTGGCACGTTCACGATCGCGCTACGCGCGGACAAGGCGCCGCAGACCGTCGACCGCTTCGCCGGCAAGGCGCGCAGCGGCTTTTACAACAACCTCACATTCCACCGCGTCGAGGACTGGGTCGTCCAGGGCGGTGACCCGCTCGGCACCGGCACGGGTGGCGAGAAGGTCCCGAGCGAGTACAACGACCTTTCGTTCAAGCTCGGCGCTGTCGGCATCGCGCGCGGGCCGGACCCGGCCATCAACAACGGTTCGCAGTGGTTCGTCGTTCTCAAAGACTCGACCTTCCTCGACAAGCAGTACACGAACTTCGGGATGGTCGATGCCGCCGGGATGAACGTGGTGAAGGGCATCAAGATCGGCGACAAGATCAAGAGCATCACCGTCGAGTAGTGCTGACGACGCGCGGCACCGTCGCGCTCCTCGTGGCGTTCACGCTCTTCGCCACGCTCGCGCTGCGCCTCGACCAGAACACCGACGCGGTCCAGCAGTCGCTGCTCGGACTGACGGCGTGGACATTCCTCGGCGTCGCGCTCTGGCTGCAACCGCGCGACGTCCGAGTGCAGGTGCTCGTCCTCGTCGCGGTCGCGACCGTCCTCGAGGTCATCGGCTCGATCGTCTGGGGTGCCTACCGCTACCGGCTCGAGAACCTCCCGCTCTACGTTCCGCCGGCGCACGGTCTCTTCTATCTGTGCGCGCTCCGCGCCGCGTCGCTGCCGATCATCCAGCGCCACGGCCGAACGGTGATCGTCGCGGTGACCGCGTTCGCGACGCTCTACATGCTCCGCAACCTCACGCTCGCGCTGCCGGACCTGCTCGGCTTCGTCACTTGGGCGATCTTCATCCGCTTCATCGTCCGCGGCACGGCACCGGTGCTGTATGCGGTGAGCTTCGTCATGACGACCGCGCTCGAGCTCTACGGCACGTCGCTCGGCATTTGGACATGGCAGCCGGTGCTCCCGCTCTTCATGCTGCCTGCGGCGAATCCACCGAGCGGTATCGGCGCCGGCTACGCCGCGATGGACGCGCTCACGCGCAGGATCGTCAAGCGGATGCGCTCGCGCGCGACGACAGCGGCCGAGGTCGCGGAGGCCGCTTAGCGGTATCCCGCGGCGAGCAACATCATCGCGAAGAAACCGCCGACGGCGACGATCACGAGAAGGATCACCGCCAACCGCAGGAGAGGCTGAGACGGCTCGACCGGCTCCGGATACGTGCCGAGGACCTTGTGCGCGCGGCGCGCCTCGCGCTCGTCGACGAAGACCGTGATCTGACCCCGCTGCGCGACCTGCCA
>JBIOUD010000118.1:0-6347 GCA_044866725.1 Candidatus Limnocylindria bacterium
TTGCGGAACACGGTCGCGAGTGCGACCAGGAGACCGCCGATGGCGCCGAGGAGCATCAGGCCGTAGAGCGCCCCCTCATCGGCGATGGCCGCGCCGGCGACGCCGACGATGAGCAGAAGGAACAGGACGTAGGTCTTGTTGACCGTCCCCTCGATGGTCATGCCCTCGCCCTCGGCGGCGACGGGCAGGCCCTTGAACGTGGACTCACGCAGCGCCGGATTCCCGGACCGATTGCCCAAGATCTGTCTCACCCTGCCATTCCTCCTCGCGCGACAGCTGCCTGTGATTGTGTCAGACGCTGTACGCCGCGAACGAGCCCGAAGCAGCCCGACAGCATCATCGCGCCGTGCGGCGCCGCGGCGTACCAGCCGAGCGGCGACGCCATCGCGCGGTTCGGACCGGTCACGGCGACGAACGAGAAGGGCCCGGCCGCCTTGTAGCGATCGTCGAGCACCAGCGCGCCGTGGCCGTCGTCGTCGAACACCTCCTCGTGCGTGATCGCGCCGGTGATGAGGCGCGCGATGAGGCGGTCAAGCTTCTTCGTGTCCATCGCCTCCGTGTGGTGCTCCATGACGCCGAAGAGCTCCTCGCCGCGTACGAGCAGACCGAGGGTGTGCTGGTTGCCGACGTTGACGATGCACGCGCCGAGCTTCGCGGTCTCGCCGACGAGCTCATCTTCGAGCGCGCCGAGCACCGCAGCCGGCCCGGTGTCTGCGACGATCGCCCCGGGAGCGTCCGCCTGGATCGCGCGCAGTCGCGTCATGTACGCAGGTGGCTCGCGCCAGATGTGGTCGACCAGCGTGCTGCCGGGCTTCAGGAAGCGGCGCCAGTGCTCGAAGCGGAAGAGCCGGTTCGAGTGCTTCGGCGAGAAGCCGTGGTCCTGGGCGGCGACGGCGATCGTTGTCGGAAGTGTGACGTCGTATGGCGCGAGCGCACCGGCGAGCCTCGCCAGGTCCAGGTCGCGGAGCTCGATCGCTGCCGCGTCCTTCGGCGCGTCGTCGGTGACGATGATGCCGCGCCTCTTCAGCAGATCGAGGTCGTCATGGACGGTGCCGGCTGCCCGCTCGGTCGCGAAGACGCGGAGCCCTGCCTCGAGATGGCGCCACACCGCGTTCGTCGTGTGGTAGCCCCCCATGAGGTTGCCGTGCAGGAAGACATCGCGCCCGCCCTCGCGCGCCGCCGCGATCCTCCTGCCGGCGACGGCTGTGGCAGACGGCAGGACGAGCTGGACAGCGTTCTCCATGGGCTGCGCCGGGTCGTAGAGGAGGACGTCCATCGTGCCCGCGCCGATGTCGATCGCGAGGATGCGATCGTCGGACATGACGTGATGCTAATGAGGACGCGGAACGCGCACTCGCTCTTGTGGTCACGACGGGCTAGACTTTTCTTAGGCAGACCTCGGGGAGGTCGCATAGAGGCCGAGTGCGCAAGTTTGCTAAACTTGTTCGGATGCAGTGATGCGCCGACGAGGGTTCGAATCCCTCCCTCCCCGCCGCGGTCAACGAGGAACCGAAGTGCCATCCAGCCGGTAAGGTCTTTCGCATGCGCCGCATCGATCCGTGGTTCGCGATCGGGCTCATCGCCTTCTTCCTGCTTCTCTTTGTAGCCCTGTTCGGCGAGCGCATCGCGCCGTACGAGGCGATCTTTTTCGTCGTCGAGCACGAGGGGCAGCGGCGGCCGTACGCACCCGGCGAGGTCTTCGCGCTCGGCTCCGACGTGCTGGGTCGCGACCTGCTCAGTCTCGTCCTCGCGGGTGCCCGCGCAACGCTGATCATCGGGATCGTCGCGGGTCTGGCCCGCGTTTCCGCCGGCCTGGCACTCGCGGTCGTCGCGTGGTGGTGGCGTCCGCTTCGGCTGCTCGTGGACTCGCTCGCGGAGATCGTGTCCGCGGTCCCCGCGACGCTCGTCGCGTTGCTCATCGTCCTCATCTTCATTCGCGGAGACGCGCAGATCGTCACGTTCGTCGCGGCGCTCCTCGTCACGGGCTGGGCCGGGCCGTACCGCGTCGCGCGCGCCGAGATGGACCGGCTGCGTCACGGCCTGTTCACCGAGAGCGCGCTCGCGCTGGGCGTACGGCGGCTGCCGTTGTTCGCGCGGCACCACCTGCCGCACCTCGTGCCCGTCCTTGCGGTCACCACGGCGCAGCAATCGGTCGCATCGCTCGTGGCCGTCGCCGAGCTCGGCGTCCTTGGTGTGTTCGTCGGCGCGACGAAGTTCGTCAACGTCCGCGAAGCGGTGACGGCGTTCCGCGGGCAGGCGGACGTCGGAGCGCTGTGGATCTCGGAGATCCCCGAGTGGGGCGGTCTCCTCGCGAACGGGCGCGGGATCGAGAACCTATGGACGACCCGCTGGGTGATCCTCGTGCCGGGGGTCGCGTTCGCGCTCGCGGCGGTGGGTCTTTCCGTGATCGGCCTGGGTGTCGCACGGCAGTTCCAGCGACGGAATGCGCTGTATGCGCTCCGCTCACGCCCGGCCGCGTGGCTCGGTCTTGCGTGCGCGGCGCTCGTCCTCGCGGCCGCCATGCTGCCGGAGCGGTACGCCGGAGCGCTCGAATGGGCCGACGATGCGCGAAAGCAGGTGGCGCGTGCGGGGTCGATCGATGGCGCGTTCGCGGAGAGCGGCCTGCACGCGCTCGGGCGCACGTACGCGGTCGAACGGCGCGTCCTCTCCATAGAGCAGACGTCCCCCGCCAAGCTCAGGACCGCCGGCGTCGAGATCAATGAGGAGGCCGATACGCCGAGCAACATCCTGCCGGTCCTCTACCACGCATCTGGCGGTGCCGTGATCGACGCTCCGCTCGTCTACGCCGGATGGGGACTCTCCCCTGCAGACCATCCCCCCGCACCGTCGCGTGTCGGCACATTCGGCACGCTGCCCGGTCTCGGAACCCTGGTGAAGGACTGGGCCGACGATTACGCGACGGTCGACGTCAGCGGAAAGATCGTGGTCACTCTGCGCATGCCCAACGTGCAGCTCAGTCGCACGAGCGCGACCAGTCCCGGTCAGGACTTCGAAACGACGGTGAAGAACGCGATGAAGCGGGGCGCGGTGGCGATCCTGTACATCGATCCAGCCCTGCCCAGCCTGTCGACGACGCTGACCGGTCAGCCGTTCAATCCGTATCTGCGGCTCGAGAAGGTCCTGCCGATCGAGCGACCCGACGGCGTGCCGGTGATCGTGCTCAGTCTTCCCGCGGCCGAGCGGATGCTCCGGCCGTTCGGCGTCTCGCCGACGGAGACGTGGAACGCGATCACGGGGGTGGACACGTTCTCGGGCGCGCCCGGCGTGCGCGGTCAAAAGCTCGTCGCGCACGACGATCCGATCACCCGGAGGTCGCCCGCGCGCGATCTCGGGGTGCGGTCGCACGTCGAGCTGCCGGTGCAGCGCGTGCTCGCGACGCCGACGAGCTTCGTCGCTGTCTCCGGCGCATCGCCGCGCGTGCTTGTGTGGGCGGTCCTGCCTGAGACGCGCGGCAGCTCGCCCACGACGAGCGATGCGCTGGCCGCATTTCTGCTTTCGCTCGCCGGCAAGCAAGGCGCGAACCTCGCGGTCGTGGCCTTCGATCGAAGCGTGGACACGGTCGGGAACGCGCGGGCGATCGCGGACCTTCTCGGCCGAACGCGTTGGGACACGATCGTCGTGCTGGACGACCTCGAGGGCGAGACCCTCCGGTTCGAGACGATCTATGGCGACCTCATACCCATGTTCGACCACTACGCTGCACGCACCGGGGCCCGCGCCTCCATCACGCGCGCCATCGCCAATCCAGAGCTCTGGTCGTGGCCGGGCATGGAGGCGTTCCAGGGGTCGCGCGCCACGGTCCTCCGCGCGACCGGCGCGGGCGGGGATCTTCGGGCCGACGTTGCCGCGCTCCTCGGCTACATCGCCGGTCGCGACGCGCTGGGTGCGCCGGAGCTTCGGCGATGAGCATCGCCGCGCGCGCCGCACGGATCCCGCTCGTCGCGCTCGTGCTCTGGCTCGCGCTGTCGACGCTCGCGCCGATCGCCATGTCCCGCTACGAGCCCTACTCGGTGACGGGTGGCCCCGGCGCGCTCTGCACGCCCGTCGTCGCGCCCGGATTGGCGCTGCCGCCGGGGTCACGCACCTGCGGCGTGCCCCTCACCGCCCTCTACCGGACGCCGCTCCAGGCGACGGTCATCGACGCCGGCCTCCGTAGCGGCGCGCTCCTCGTAGGGGCAGCGGCCATCGCGTTGACGCTGGGCGTCGTGATCGGTGCGATGGTCGGTGCGGTGCGGCGCCGCGCGGTGGCGAGCGGCGCGGTGCTCGCGGCGACCGGCCTCCTGGCGGCGGTCCCCTCGTTCTTCGTCGCGTACTTCCTGCAGGTCGCGGTCATCGTCTTCGGAGCGAATCCGTCGACGGGGTCGCGCTTCCTACCCGTCTACGGCTTCGGCTACGACGAGCACATCGTCCTGCCACTGCTGGCGGTGACGATCCCAGCGGTCGCGGTCACGGCTCAGCTGACCGCGGCCCGCGTCAGCGACGTCCTGGACTCGGAGTTCGTGACCACCGCGAATGCCAAGGGCCTGCTGCAGAGCTGGATCCTGCGCGTCCATGTCCTCCCGCACGCTCTGCCGGTGGCTCTCGAGGGTCTTGGATCGGGACTGCGCATCTCGGTCGCGAGCCTGCCGATCGTCGAGTACATCTTCCAGTGGAACGGGATCGGCTACGTCACGCTGCAGGCGATCGCGAGCCGGGACGCAGCGGCGTTCACGGCGAGCGCGCTCGTGCTGGTGACCCTGTTCGCGGTGCTCAGCTTCGTCGCGGACCTGGGCCGGCCGCGGCATGCCTACCGCTAGGAGTCGAGAGGTACGGCGCGGGTGCGGCGACCGCTGTCCCTAGTCGTCGAGCGTGCGGACAACCAGGCCGGCCGGCACCTTCGGGTAGAAGTACGTCGTCTTCTGCGGCATGAGCTCGCCCGCGTCGGCGATGCGTCGCAGCGTCTCCGGCTCGACGGCGCGCAGCAGGATCGCCGTCCCGTCCGCGATCGCGCGCTCCGTGTCGTGCTCGTACGCGATGTCGCCGCCGGCATCGCGCACCGGCTTCACCAGCAGCTCCTCGGCGATCGCGACGGGCAGCGTGCGCCACGCGGCGGGAAATCCCGCCAGCTGCGCGGTCGTCCGCAGCGTGAGCGAGCGGAACCGGTCGTCGCGTGCGACGACGATGCCCGGCTGGATGTCGCCCAGCGCACCGCGATCGATCTCGCCGACGTCGAACGAGCGCGCGACCGCCGCCTCGAGCGCCTCGATGGCCCGACGCGACCCGCTCACGACGCGGTGTGTGGCGAGGATGCGCAGACCGGGATCGTCCAGCGCGCACAGGTACGTGAGCGTGTACCGCTCGGGTGCGCTCGCGCCGACATCACGTCGCTCGCCGAGGTAGTTCAGCGCCGTCTCGTAGCGGTGATGGCCGTCCGCGATGTACACGCGACCGCCGCGCAGCGCCCCCGACACGCGGGCGATCACGGCCGGGTCGTCGATGCGCTCGAGCCGATGGCGCTCCGTGCCGACCGTGGCCTCACCGGCGGGAGAGCGCCGCGCCTCGCCGAGCGAGCGCATCACGCCGCTCTCGTCGGCGAACATGCCGAAGACCGGGCTCGTGTTCGCGCGGGTCGCACGCAGCAGCTCGAGGCGATCCGCCTTCGGCCCGGAGAACGTCTGCTCGTGCGGCAGCACGACGCCTTCGCCCTTCGGGTACAGGCGGAGCGCGCCGAAGAGGCCGCGGCGCTTCAGTCGACGACCGGCGAGCTCGAACTCGTGCTCGTGCAGGTAGAACGCGTCGTGCTCATCGCGGATCAGCAGGCGGTGGCGGATCCAGTCGCGCAGGTCCATCGCAGCGCGCCCGTACTTGTCCCGCGCGTATCTGTCCACGTCGTCGCGTGGGAATTCGATGCGGACGAAATTGTGGGAAGCGCGCCCGTACAAGCGCTCGCGCCCCGCCTCATCGATGACGTCGTAGGGCGGGCAGATCAGACCGTCGAGCGGGCCGGCGAGGGCCGCGTCGTATCGCAGACCGCGAAAGGGGATGAACTCGGGCACATCCCGATTCTGGGCCCGTGGGCACAATGGCGTCGTGGAAGGGTCGCGCGCCCTCATCGTTGGATCGGGCTACGCCGGCACGAAGCACGCGGACGCGCTGGACGAGCTCGGCATCCCATACGCCGGACCGCTGAGCGCGCGGCGCGTCATGGAGGATGCGCACGCCGTCGAGGACCCTGCCGTCGCCGTCGTGCACGTCTGCGCGGCGAACGACCTGCACGTCGCGCTCGCCGAGGTAGTTCAGCGCCGTCTCGTAGCGGTGATGGCCGTCCGCGATGTACACGCGACCGC
>JBIOUD010000119.1:0-7850 GCA_044866725.1 Candidatus Limnocylindria bacterium
GTCGCTCTCGATGAGCATGATCTCGTGACCCGATTCGAGGAGGGCCTTTCCGAGATGGAAGCCGACCTCACCGCCGCCGGCGATGACGAAGTACATCTAGATCGCGTCAGCCATGCGCGCCTCGCGCGCCTGCGACTTCTCGAGCAGGACCTTCCCGACCTCCCCGTCGCCCATGAGGAGCGCCTCGAGGAGCGTGCCCATGATGGTCGTGCGGGACACGGTGATGATGCCGTGCTCGCGGTAGGTCGCCGCGCGGATGGGATCGTTCACCTTCGCGATCACCTGCTTCACACCAAAGATCTGCTTCGCGATCTGCGCCGCCATGAGGTTGCGGTTGTCGCCCTGCGTGAGCGTGAAGAGCGCGTCGGACTTGTCCACCCCCGCGGAGCGCATGACGTCGAGGTCCGTGCCGTTCCCGAGGAGCGTCGTGCCCTTGAAGTCCGCGGGAAGGTGCCGGAACGCGATGCGCTCGAGGTCGATGATGGTGACGTCGTGGTCACCATCGGCGAGGACCCCCGCAAGGAATGCTCCGGTACGGCCACAGCCGACGATGACGATCTTCACCCGACCTCTTCCTGACGATACGCGAGCACGGCGCAGGACGCTCCTTTGTACACGTCCTCCACCGTCGGGCCGACATAGACCCTGCCGAGCCGCTTGCGGTACGGCATGCCGAGCACGATGAGGTCGGCTTGGCGCTCCCGCGCCGTATCGATGATCGCGGCCGCCGCCTCGCGGGCCTGCAGCAGCTCGGTCTCGATGTGCGTGCCGGCCTGCTGCGCGACCTGCGTGGCCTTGTCGAGAAGGTCCTCGCCGCGCTCCGTCTCCGCGTCGAGGACGGCGTCGAGCGCGAGGTTCCAGCGCACCTCGATGACGTGGATGGCGACGATCTCTGCCTTCGTCGGCTTGGCGAGGGCGACCGCGATCCTGATGACATCGGCATCGACGCTCATGCCCTTGAGCGGCACGATGATGCGGCGGAGCTGCATGAGACGCGGAGTTTATGCGCTCGTGCTCACTCCCGCCCTGCGCCCTTCTCCTCGCTGCGGCTCTTATGACCCGTATCGGCCGTGTGATAGGGCACGTCGATGACGATGGTGTTCGGACGGAAGAGCAGCGCGAGCTTCAGCCGGAGCGCGGTCTGGCTGTGAAGGATCCATTCCCACCAGTTCCGCGGCACGAACTCCGCGAGCACGATCGTGATCGGGCGGTCGTCGCGCTCGTCGATGCGCTCGATGTAGCGAAGGAGGGGCTGCAGCAGCGAGCGGTAGGGCGACTCGATGACGTCGATGTCGACCTCGCGTGTCCACCGCTTCCACTTCTCGCGGAACTGCTCGGCGCTCTCGGCGCTCGTGGCGATATGGACGGCGCGGACCGTCGGCGAGATCGAACGCGCGAACGCCACGGCCTGCACCGTGGATCGATCGAGCCGCGCGACCGGCACGAGGACGACCGGCGGCTTCAGCATCGGCAGCGGCTCGTCCGGCCGGCTCAGCGTGAGCGCGTCGGCGACGCTCGTGTAGTGACGGTTGATGCCGTAGAGCATCGCGACGAGGACTGGCATCACGATGAGTACCATCCACGCGCCGAAGGTGAACTTCGTGTACGCGACCACGACCAGCACCGTCCCGGTGACGATCGTGCCGAACCCGTTGATGAGCACCGACAGACGCCAGCCTTTGTTGCGCAGCCGCAGCCACCGACGCACCAGACCGCTCTGCGACAGCGTGAAGGCGACGAACACGCCGATCGTGTAGAGCGGGACGAGCTCGGTGACGCTCCCGTGGAACGCCGCCAGCACGACCATCGACACGATCGCGAGCGCGATGATCCCGAACGAGAAGGCGAGGCGTTCGCCGCGGAACGCGAACTGTCGCGGCATGAAGCGATCCTCGGCCAGCACCGATGCGAGCCGCGGGAAGCCGGTGAAGCCGGTGTTCGCGGCGAGCGCGAGGATCACCGCGGTCGACAGCTGCACCACGTAGTAGAGCGGGCTGTCTCGACCGACGAGCGTGCGCGTGAGCATGCTGTTCACGGTCTCGAACTCTTCGTGGTCGGGCTGGATGCCGAGTGTCGTCGCGAGGTAGGTGATGCCGAGGAAGAGGATCCCGAACATCGAGCCCATGAGCACGAGGGTGGTGACCGCGTTGTCCCGCTCGGGCGGCTTGAAGTTCGGAACGCCGTTCGCGACGGCCTCGGATCCGGTGAGTCCGACGGATCCGGACGCGAACGCGCGCAGGATGAGCAGCGCCGCGAGCGGCTCGGTGCCACCGGCGGCGAAGGGGTGCTCCGGCGGGACCGCTGCCGGGTGCTGGCCGGTGGCGAGCATGAACATGCCCACGGCGATGAGCCCGAACAGCGCGAGGACGTAGATGTACGTCGGTGCCGCGAAGAGCACGCCGGCCTCGCGGATGCCGCGCAGGTTGCCGAGCGTGATGAGCGCGATGAGCGCTATTCCCCAGATGACGCGGTTGTCGTGCAGCGCCGGCGCGAACGAGGAGATCGCGGCGATGCCCGCGGCGCTCGAGACAGCGACGGTGAGCACGTAGTCGATGAGCAGCGCTGAGGCCGCGATGAGGCCGGCGATGACGCCGTGGTTGTCCTTCGCGACGATGTACGACCCGCCGCCGTTCGGGTACGCGCGGATGACGCGCGACTCGGAGAGCACGACCACCGCGAGCACGACGCAGACGGCGATCGCGATGGGCATCGTGAGCGCGAGGGCACCGACGCCCGCGATCGCGAGCACGCGCATCGCCTCCTCGGTCGCGTAGGCCGAGGACGAGATGTTGTCGGAGGCCATGATCGCGAGGCCGGTCCGCACCGACAGCCGCTCCTGCGCCTCCTGGTCCGAGGCGATGCGCTCCCCGAAGAGGAAGCGACGGATGCTCTGGTAGATGCGACCGATGCGGTCGCGCGACACGAGCGCGTCGGGCGTCGCGACGTAGTGGCCTCCGCGGCGCCGGAACTCGCCGGCCGCCGGGCGGACGATGCGCACGACGCGATCGCCCGGCCGCTTGCCGGCCTGCGTGACGCGCTCCTCGAGGCTGGGCGGGCTTTCCTTACCCTCGGTCATCGACGGCGTCGGCGTCGTCGAGGTGGTAGGGCACGTCCATGACGGACGTGTTGCGCCGCGTGAACAGCCGCAGCTTCAGGAGCAGAGCGGTCTGGTTGTGCAGCAGCGCATCCCACCAGTGCCTCGGTACGAACTCGGCCAACACCACGATGATGGGCCTTCTTGGGTCGCCGTGGTCGAGGGCATCGATGTAACGCAGGAGCGGCGCGAAAAGCGAGCGGTACGGCGAGATGATCGGGTCGAGCGGGATCTCGTCGCCCACGACCTGCTGCCAGCGGCGCTTGAACGCCCGCGCGCCCTCCTCGTCGAACGAGATGTGCACCGCGTGGAGGTCGCCGGACAGGCCTCGAGCGATCGAGAGAGCCCGCACCGAGGCGCGATCGATGCGGCTGATCGGCACGATGACCTGCGGCACCGCCGGGACGATGCGCACAGGCGTCGTCGACGCGATGAGGAGGCGGTCCTCGATCGAGCGGTAGTGGCGGCGGATCGACCAGAACATCGCGACGAGCACGGGCACGACCGCGACGACGAGCCAGGCACCATCGGTGAACTTGGTGAACGTGACGACGACGGCGACGACGGCCGTCGCGGCCGCGCCGAAGCCGTTGATCGCGGCGGACGGGATGTAGCCGCGCCCGTGGAGGCGGAGCCAGCGCCGGACCATCCCGGCCTGCGACAGCGTGAACGCGATGAACACGCCGACCGTGTAGAGCGGGATGAGGCCGTTGACGCTCGCGTCGAAGTGCCAGAGGAGGAGCGCCGAGAGCACCGCGAGCGCGAGGATGCCGGTGCTGAACGCGAGGCGATCGCCGCGCTGCGCGAACTGCCGCGGCATGAAGCGGTCGGTCGCCATGATCGAGGCAAGCCGCGGGAAGCCGTTGAAGGCGGTGTTCGCCGCGAGCGTGAGGATGACCGTCGTCGAGAGCTGTACGACGTAGAAGTACGTGCCGTCGCCGACGATCGAGCGCGCGAGGAGGCTGAGCACGGTCTGCGACTCGCTCTGGTCCGGCTGGATGCCGATCGCCGTCGCGAGGTAGCTGATCGCGAGGAACAGCGTCCCGAAGATGAGTGCCATCGCGATGAGCACGCGGCTCGCGTTCCGCGACTCGTCGCGCTTGAACGCCTGCACTCCGTTCGCGACCGCCTCGGTACCCGTGAGACCGCTCGACCCGGAGGCGAACGCGCGCAGGACGAGGAAGAGCGTGAGGGGCTGTGCCGCACCGTCGAACGGCACGGCCGGCGGGACCGCCGCGGGCATCGTCCCAGTCGCCAGACGCAGGAGGCCGAAGGCGATGAGCCCGTAGAGCGCCAGGACGTAGATGTACGTCGGCGCCGCGAAGATGAGCCCCGCCTCGCGGGCGCCACGGAGATTCGCGACCGCGAGGAGCGCGACGATGACGACCCCGACGACCACGCGCTCGGGATAGACCTCCGGCACGGCGCTCGTGACCGCGGCGACGCCGGCGGCGACGGAGACCGCGACGGTCAGCACGTAGTCGACGAGGAGCGCTGCCGCGGCGATGAGACCGGGCAGCGTGCCGAGGTTCTCGCTCGCGACGATGTAGCTCCCGCCGCCGCTCGGGTACGCGCGGATGACCTGCTGGTACGAGAGCACGACGATCGCCAGGATGACGACGATCGCGATCGTGATCGGCATCGTGAGGGCGAGGGCGCCGGCGCCCGCGAGCGCGAGCACGCGCATCGCCTCCTCGGTCGCGTAGGCCGATGAGGAGATGTTGTCGGACGCCATGATCGCGAGGCCGACCTTCTTGGAGAGCCGCTCGGACTGCTCTTCCTCGGACGCGAGACGCCGGCCGATGAGGATCCGGTGGAAACGCGCCCAGCCGCGGCCGAGCGGCCCACTGCGCTCGAGCGCGCGCTCGGTCGCGACGAAGCCCGCCGACGTGCGACGGAAGTCCGCCGGACGCACGATCCGCACGCGCCTATCGCCGGGCCGAGCGCCCTGGAACTGTTCTCGCCGCTCCATGCGAAAACGATAGGAACGCGCGAGATTCGTTGAGGCCTTGTTTAGATGCGTCGCAGGCTACACACCGAGCGCGAGTCGCTCGGCGAACATCTCGGGAAGACCGCGTGCGCGAATGCGGCGCTGCGCCTCGGCGATCGGATACACGGCGCGCGCGAACGTCACGGTCCCTGGGTCCGTGTCGAGGATCGCGTACGCAGCGCGCGGGTCACCGTCGCGCGGCTGGCCGACGCTCCCGGGAGTGATGAGCGAGCGCGCGCCAAGCCGATAGGCCTCGCCGAGCTTCGGCCCCACGGTGCGCATCCCATGCGCGGACTCGATGAACAGCGCCGGGACATGCGTGTGGCCGTTGCAGCAGTACGGCGTCTCCGATCTCGCCAGGCTCGCGGCCGCCGCGGTCGCGCTGGTGATGTACTCCCACAGCGGATCGCGCAGGCTGCCGTGACAGAGCGTGAAGCGATCGGCGGTCGCGGTGAGCGGAAGGCCGCCGAGGAAATCGCGCTCCTCGGCCGAGAGCCACTCGGCGTGCATGCGTGCGGCGGCGGCCGCGCGCTCGTGGAACCACTCGAGCCCCTCGCCCGTCGCGACAGCGCGGTCGTGATTGCCCTGAAGGAGCAGCGCGCCGCGCGCGCGAATGAGCGCGAGCACGTCGGACGGGTCGGCGCCGTAGCCGACGGTGTCGCCGGTGACCCAGATCGCGTCGACCGTTCCCTGCGCGTCGAGGGCGGCGAGCACCGCTTCGAGCGCGGGCATGTTCGCGTGCACATCCGAGACGAGCGCTACGCGCACGCGGCCTTCGCCTCCCCGACCGTGAAACGGCCTTCGAGGAACGCGCGGCCGACGACGACGGATGCGGCGCCCCATTCCGCGAGCGCACGGATGTCGTTCAGGTCGCGCACGCCGCCGCCCGTGTGGAACGCGACGTCCGGGCCGGCCTCGCGGCGCAGCTCCTCCATGAGGACGATGGGTGGACCGCCGAGCCGTCCGTCGGTGCTGAGGTCGATCACGTACAGGGCGCGCGCGCCGCGCAGGCTCGCGGTCCGAGCGGCGTCCTTCGCGTCCATTCCCTTCGCGAGCAGCACGAGCTCGGGTGCGCCGCCGCGCGGCGCAAGACGCCCGTCGCGCGCCTCGATCTCGACGATCGCGCGCTCCACGCGCGCGCAGCGACGCAGCAAGGCCTCGTCGCCGAAGACCGCGCTCGAGAAGAGCACACCATCGAAGCCCGCGTCGGTCGCGGCGCGCGCCTGCTCGACCGACGCGATGCCGCCGGCGAGACGGCACGGCACGCCGGCATCGCGCGCGATGGCCGCGAGCAGCTCGAAGTTCGCGAACGCGCCGCGCTCCGCGCCGTCGAGGTCGACGAGGTGCAGCTCCTCCGCGCCGTCGGCGACGTAGCGCGCCGCGAGCGCGCGCGGATCTTGATCCGCACCGACGCCGCCGCGATAGGTGACGCGCCCTTCCCGAACGTCCACCGAGGGCACGATCACCACGGGCGGCGCCGCGCCTCGGCCGCGGTGCGCGGATAGCGCGGCGGCGTCGGCCGCACCTTGCGGATGACGACGAGGTTCCGTCCCGGCAGGACATCGCCGACGCCGAGGTCGGTGGTCGACACGAGCGCGACGATCTCGCCGCCGATCGCCGTCGCCGCCTTGCGCGCGCCGGTCATCTCCTGCTCGGTGCGACCCTTCCACACGATCGCGTCGCCGCCCATACGAAGAAACGGGAGGAGGTACTCGATGACCTGACCGAGGCTGCCGACCGCGCGAGCGGTCGCGACGTCGTAGCGATCCCGCCGCTCGTGCGCGAGCGCCTCGGCGCGCTCGTTGCGTATCTCGACGTCGCTGAGGCCGAGGAGGCCGCTCGCCTCCTCGAGGAAGCGCGCCTTCTTCGTGACGGACTCGACGAGCGTGAGGCGCAGTCCGGGCTTCGCGATGCGCAGCGCGAGCCCTGGAAAGCCCGCGCCGCTTCCGACATCGATGACGCGTTCGCTCCCGAGCCAGCGCCGCACGCCGAACGCCGTCCACGAATCAAGGAAGTGCTTGTGTGCGATGTCGACAGGTTCGGTGATCGCTGTGAGGTTCACGGACGTATTGCGTTGGATGAGCTCCTGCGCGTATCGCTCGCACACCGCGATCTGCTCTGTCGTGAGGTCGAGCCTCAGGCGCGCCGCCTCGCGCGCGAGCGCTGCGAACGGCGGTGATGCGGCGGGCATCATTCGTATCGTATGCGGCTAGCCGCGCGAGCCACACGGCTCTCGATCGCAGCGCTCGGGCTCCTCATGTTCGGCGCGAGCATCGCGCTCGCGTCTCCGGGCGCGGCCACCAAGAGCGTGAACATCGTGAACTTCGCGTACAACCCGACGCCGGTCACGATCAACGCCGGCGACAGCATCACCTGGACGAACAGCGACCAGGCCGTGCACAGCGCGAAAGGCGCGGCTTTCGACACCGGGTTCATCTCGACCGGCGCGTCGAAGACGCTCGTCTTCGCGAACGGCGGCACGTTCGACTACATCTGTGGCGTGCACGGCGCGAGCATGAGCGGACGCGTTGTCGTGGTCGCCGCTGCGACGCCCGCGCCGACGCCGCAGCCGACCCCGGTCCCGACCGTACGCACGCCGGCGCCGACCCCCGCGCCGACGGTGGCGCCCACCGTCGCGCCGACCACGGTCCCGACGCCGGAGCCCACGCCGAGTCCCACGGTCGCGGCGGCCGCAAGCCCGAGCGCCTCCCCGACGTCGACGGCCGCGCCGGCCACGACCGCGCCCGTCGCCGCCGCCTCGCCGAC